>CAYIIH010000381.1:0-1443 GCA_964363225.1 uncultured Verrucomicrobiota bacterium
CCGCCGGAGGCCGGGTGCGGCGGGCTGGGTGCGCGGCGGGTCAGCGGCGGCTGCAATTATGGCTGGGCGTAGTGCCGGGTGCTGGCGTCAGCGTAAACGAGGCCGTCACCCCAACCCAGCGCGGCTTGGGCGGCGCGTAAGGTGTTGCCGGTGGTGATGACGTTATCCACGAAATAAACGGGCAGCGGAAGCATCGGGCCAACGGTGCGGGTGATGTGGTGCTCGTGGGGCTGGAGTCCGGCCTTGCCTCGGCGGCGGCGGGCGCAAGAGGATTCGACGGGCTGAGAGCGGGCGATGGCGAGCTTGACGCGGGCGCCGGGGACAAGCTCGGCGATGCGGCGGGCGAGCGCGGCGTTGGCCTGCAAGGTGCCGTTGCTGGCGGGGATGGGGACCAGCCAGCAGGGGCCGTCGATGAGCGCGGCCATTGCGGGGGCGGCAGCGTCGAGAGCCTTCGGGGCAGGCTCTTTGAGGGCGTAGGCGTTGGCGCGAATGGCGGCTTCTTCGAGGGTGAGCGGTCGCAGACGGGGGCTGATGTACTTGGCGGCGTAGAGAGTTTTCATAGGTGTGGGTGGGCGGCGGCGGCAGGGATCGGACCTGCCAACCGGCATCGCGGCGGTCAGTCTTCGTCCGGCAACATCACGGTGATGGCGGGCTGCGGGTCGTCGAGGTCCAGCGGGCCGCAAGTCGCGATCAGTTTCACCAGGCGCGAGCGGCGGTTGTCATTGCGGACGTAGAACGCAACGGGCAGGCGTTCAACTCCGGGGCGTGCGCGAAGGATCGCGAAGCGCAACATCCAAAGGATGTCCCACAAGCGGCCAGCTTCATCCTGGCCGGTGACTCCGGGCGGCACGGTTACGAAGTGGTCGTAAGCGGTGCGGGTAAGAAAGACCGGGAAGCGGATTCCCGCTTCGGCGGCGGTCTTGGTGACTTCGACTTGGAAGCCATCGGCGACGGCTTGCGAGCGGGTGTAGGAGTAGATTACAGGGCCATTCATAAGATTGCAGATTTCAGATTTGAGATTTCAGAGGGCGGCGCGGCGATTCCTGGTTGAACAGGCGCGCTTGTGTGGCATCGGCGCGGTGCCGGGCTTCGTCAGTCTCGGCGCGCTCGCGGGCGATGCGCTCACCGTCAAGGGTGGTTTCGGAAAACAGGCAGAAGGTGTCCGGCGTGAATCCGAATTCATGTTGCGGGATGGGCAAGCGGTGTTTGCGTCGGCTCATGGTGGGGTTTCCTTTCAGGCGGGCTGCGCGTCGGCGGCGAAGTGACTGCCGTATTTGGCGCGGGGGTCATTGTGCGTGCCTTGGGTCAAGTGCCCGCACGGGTGCTGCCAAGTCTGGCGCTTGTTGTTCCAATGAAAACCGAACTCGGCCAAAACGCTGGTGACTTGGGGCGGCTGCTTGTCGGTGAACTGAATCCAAACCCAATGGCCGACAACCTCGGCCA
>CAYIIH010000381.1:1543-8039 GCA_964363225.1 uncultured Verrucomicrobiota bacterium
GGGTCTGGGGCATTTTCCGTGACGACGCGAACCAGTTTTTGTGGACACAAGACGATGTTATGTTTCATCAACCGGGCCGCCGGGCGGGAACACGGGGAGGCGGCGGGGACCCGTTGCCGGGGGTCCTGCGACAGCGGGTGCCGGCAATGGGGCGGGATGACACATAACATCTCTTGTGTCTGGAAAATGGGAGCAAGGCCACGCGCCCAGACGCGCAAGGAATACTTGGACTGAGCATCGTAGCGCGTGGCCGGTCCTTCATGCCAGGCCCGCACGGAGCGAAGTTGAACCGGCGGGGTCGCTGTGGCCTGTCTCCGCCGGCTTCAGGTCGCGGAACGGAACGCAGCATAGCAGCCAGCGCGCGGGTGAGTCGGCGAGGTCGTGCGCGGCTGCGTCGCGGAGTGGAGAGCAGCGGCCTGAAACGGACGGAGTCAGGCATCGTTGGCGGCGGCAGTCTGCGGATAAATCGCGAAAGCCCAGACGCGCAAGCATGAGCATCGTAGCTGAAGCGATTTGGTCCGCAGTCTGCCGCTGCGCTTCCAAAAGGGGGCGCGGGGGCCGCGCGGTTCTGACTTCTGGCCGGGAGTGTGAAGAGGCGGGCTGTGGCGTGGAGGGTGGCAGGGCAAGCCGATAGGCCCGGCGCGGAACAGGGACGGCCAGAGGTCAGACAAACTTTGGGGGCCGGCGCATGACCGCGACGCAGCGAAGGCCAGCGAGCTTGCGAGCGTTTCCGAAGCCAGTCGCGGTGATGCGCTGGCTGGGGAGTTGGCCTGTCTCACGACTGAACCGGGCCGGCGTGAAGCGGGAGCATCTGCGGAGTCGGCGGAGCGGGACGCGGCAGCGGAACAGAGGCGCGGATTCAGGTCGAGAGTCAGGCGCCGACGGGGCCAGGCAAGTGCCGAGAGTTGCGCGGTGGCTTGCCACGCCGGAGCGGCGAAGCTGAAGCGAACGGTGAGCGCAAGCTCGCGGCTCTTGGCTGGCGGGGGAAAGCATCGAAGGGTCGCGGGGGTGCGCGGTTTCTTGGCGTGTTGGCGGTGGAAGCTGAGCCGAATGGGGTAGCAGGGATCGGGTCAGCCTCCTCCGATAACAGGCCAAGCTGAAACTGGGGGCGGAGCGAGTTCGGCAGGCTCACAAAACCGAAGCCAGCAATTTGGCAGCAAGGGACGGCAGGGTGCTGTCAAATGCGGCTGCGGGTGAACCTGCCGATCTTGCGACGCCGGGGTAACACCAAAGGCCCAAAGGGGCGCGGGGGTCGCGAATCTCTGCCCTCTGCGGCGGTTGGCCGGTCTGAATGCTCTGCTGAAGACTGGCCAACCGTTGGCGCGAAGCATCAGGAGCAGGCGGCAGACTGGATGCCGTTTTGCACGCCCGCACGGGCGGGCGTCAAGGCGAGCGCGAAGCGCGAGCATTCGAGACGAGCCGCGTTAGCGGCGAGGTTGCCAACGCCGACATCGCGCGCTGAAGACATTCGCCAATCCGAACGGTTGGAATGCCCTGTGACGCTCGAACGTGGAGAGACGTTATGCGCGCGCGATGTAGCGAAAGGGCCGCCGACCGCGACGTCCTCCAATCCGTGATGGCGGCCCGGTGCCCGGCGAGGTGCGCGTTAGCGCACCGCCGGGCATGAGCGTCGGCGTAACGCGCGCGGTGAGCAGCGTGGAACGTGGAGGGCGTTTCGATGGTTGCGCGCATTCCACTGAGCGCGGAGCGAGTCCGCGAGCGGAGCGCGAACAAACTGTTTTATCGAGCGAAGCGAGCTGACTTTTTCTGTTGGGGGCGTTCATGGTTCAGGTGGGGTTGGAGTTGGTTGAGCGTGTTCGAAGGGGCGAAGCCCGGACGGCGTGAAACCGCTCAGCGCCGCAGCCAGCCGGTGAGATGCAGCCAATGCCAGACGAACGGCTGCCACCACGGGAGACGCGGACGAAACTGAGACGGACAACCGCACGCGCGCCACAACCGCACTGGACAGGTAACACGCCAGTAGTAGAAGCCGGAGATACGCCCCTGCAACCGCTGCCAACGAATGCCAACCGCGAGATGCCAGGACCTGCTGACAAGACCCAGTGGACCGAAGATCGAATGAAACGGAACCCTGTAACCCGCCGCCAGCCGAGTGGCCCTGACTGCATGTCTCGTGTGTCTCATCACCTTTTTCTGTGAGACACACGAGACATGCAGGCAGGGCCGCCGGCGGGTCACAGGGTCGTAAGGTAGAACGCGCGAAGCTCTGCCTCTGCGGAGTGGGTCTGGGCGGCGGCGGTGGAATAGCAGGGGCCGTGACAGCCGCCGTCTATTATCCGCGACATTGGAATGTCTGAGAGCAAGGCGGCTGGCGCGGACCCTGCCCACCGCCGCTGCCCAGACCCCGGAGCAGAGGCACGTTGCTGGTTGAAGCGCGAGCGAGCGATTCAAGTTTCCCGGCACGTTCGACGGTGCGAAGCTCTGCCTGCCAGTTCATGCCCCGCCTCTGACTGTTTCCAGTTTCCAGGCGGGGCTGACTGGCAGGCACCTGACTGGTTCACGAGCGCTGGTCTGGCCGAGTGGCGTCAAGTATTTTCTAGGCGGCAAAAGTGCATGTCGCTGCATGTCAACGTCTCCTCGTTGCCTCTCCGTGCCTGTGCGACCTGCGCGATGTGCATCTGTCGTTAGTGAGCCGTGTTACAAGGGAGCCTATGCCAGTCAATACGACGCATCCTGAATACGACGCCAACCTGTCTGCCTGGTCGCGGGCGCGTGATGTGATCGCGGGCGAAGACGCGGTGAAGTCCGCTGGCGAACGTTACCTGCCACGCCTGGAATCGCAAACTGATGAAGAATACGACGCCTACCGGGCGCGGGCCTCATTCTACAACGCGACGGCGCGCACGGCTGATGCTTTCCTCGGTTTGGTGTTCCGCCGTCCGCCGTTCGTGAAGCTGCCGGAGAAGTTGTGCGCGATCGGCAAGGGACTCGCAGAATTCTGCAACGATGCCGACATGCTTGGAACGCCACTGGCGAGTTACGCGAAGAACGTCGTCAAGGAAGTCGTGGTTGTCGGACGCGCGGGAACGCTCGTGGATTGGGAAGGCGAGAACGAGAACCGGGTGTATGTGTCCCTGTATGCGGTGGAGAACATTCTCAACTGGCGCGTGGAGCGAATCAATGGGCGCAACGTGCTCACGCTGGTCGTTCTTTATGAACCAACTGGTGGGAAGGTTGAGCCGGCGCAAGGTGAGGAGGATTTCGGTTCCAAGACGCGGGAACAAATCCGCGTGCTGAAGCTGGTTGCTGGCGAGATGAATAGCGAGAACAAGCGAATGTCGTATTCGTGCCAGGTGGACCTTTGGCAACGTGAGGAGAAGAAATCAAAACGAGAGCAGCGGGAATGGAAGCTGGTCGAGACTCGTATTCCCTTGCGGCTGGGCAAACCCTTGCCGCTGGTTCCGTTTGTGTTTCATAGTCCCCGGCACTTCATGCCGGATGTGGAGAAGTTACCGCTGGCGGATGTGATTGGCGTGAACCTTGACCACTACCGCCTTGATGCTGACTACAAGCACGGGATGCACTTCACCGCGCTGCCAACGGCGTGGGTGAGTGGCTTCGACAAGAGTTCCACGCTGCGAATTGGTTCAAGCACCGCCTGGGTGACTGAGACGCCCGGTGCCACCGCTGGTTTTCTCGAATACACGGGGCAAGGTCTTACCACGTTCGAGCGGGCAATGGACCGGGATGAGGGCCTTATGGCCGTCCTGGGCGCAAGGCTTCTGGAAAGCCAGAAGAAAGTGGGTGAGACAGCGCAAGCAATCGAACTGCGGCAGAGTGGTGAGAATAGCATCTTGGGCAACATCGCCAACAGTGTGAGCGCGTCCTTGACGCAAATGCTCCGGTGGGCCTACTGGTGGAATTCGACGGAAGCTTCTCCTGATGACGTGACGAATGAGCAAATCATCATGGAGTTGAACACGGATTTCAGCACGAAAGGTATGTCGGCCCAGGAACTGACCGCCGTGGTTAGCGCATGGCAGAACGGCGCCCTGAGCCGCGATTCCATGCTGCAACTTTTTCGCCGGGGCGAAATTCTGCCAGAAGGCCGAACCAACGAAGATGAAACCAACCTCATTCAGGCCGAAAAGGAAGGTTCCCCTGCCGCGTGAGAAATTCGTCAAGCGGTTTCTGTAAAATCTTCGTGCGTGTTGGTGCATCTGCGTGCGTCATCAGCGTCTGCGGTTGCGTAAGCGAAAGTCCTCTTGCGAGCGGAACTTCAAGAAGCGCGTAAAACAGGGTGTATTCTGAAGGTGACGAGACGATTATGGCACTCAAGTTCAAATACAAGTCGAAGGAGGAAATCCCGGCGGAACATCTGCCCTTCTACGCGGAGCGTGAGGGCGTCTGGCAACTGGACGCAGACGGTGTCGCGGACAAGGCCAAGCTGGATGAGTTTCGCAACAACAACGTGACGCTGCTGAAGCAACTTGACGATTTCAAGAATCGGTTCGAGGGCATTGACCCGGATGAGGTCCGCAAGCTGGCGGAGGAGAAGCGCAAGCTGGAAGAAACCCAGCAGTTGAAAGCGGGCGAACTCGAAAAGGTGGTTGAGAACCGAATTAAAGGGCTGAAGGCGGATTGGGAAAAGCAGGTGGTGACTTTAACGTCGGAGCGGGAGGCGCTGAACAGCCGGCTGACGGCCATCCAGATTGATCAGGGTGTGATTACGGCGGCGACGAAGAGGGGGCTGCGGCCTACTGCCATTACTGACATTACGTCGCGGGCACGCACTGTGTTCAAGTTGCTGAATGGGGCGCCCAAGGCGTTTGAGGCCGACGGGCAGACTGTCCGCTACGGCAAGGACGGGGTGACGCCAATGACTTTAGATGAGTGGGTGGATTCACAAGTGTCGGAAGCTCCGCACTTGTTTGAATCCAACGCGGGCAGCGGTGCTGCCAGCAACGGCTCCGGTGGGGTCGGAAACCGTTCGGTCAAGAATCCGTTCCGCAAGGAAAGCTGGAATCTGACGGAACAAATGAAGTTGCAGAAAACCGACCCAAACCTAGCCGCACGTATGAAGGCGGCAGCGTAACGGGTCATCCTGCCTGCCGCGATGAACGCGGCGCAGGCAGGCAACCGGAGATTGAATTATGGCTAAGACTGCTGTTGCAGACATCATCATCCCGACTGAGTTCGAGAAATACGCGATTGAACGGACGGCGGAATTGTCCGCGTTTGGACAGTGCGGCATTGTGGAGCACGCGCCTGAATTCGACGGTCTTGCCGCTGCAGGCGGGCGTGAAGTGAAGATGCCGTTCTGGAAGGATTTGACGGCTACCCGGCAACTCCTGAGCGATGCGGCGTCCCTGACCGTCAACAAAATCACCTCGGACCAGGACATCGCACGCATCCACAACGACGCGCAAGTGTGGTCGGTCAACCATCTCGCAAAGGTCATCTCGGGCGATGACCCGATGCAGGCCATTGTGGATTTGGTTGGGGGATATTGGGCACGCACTGACGAAGGACTGGTCGTGTCCTGTCTGAAAGGCATGTTCGCCGCGGCGAGCATGAGCGGCAACTTGCTGGCAATTCATTCGGAGTCGATTGCCGGGCAATCGTCGGCGACGCGGCTGAACGGCTCAACCTTTGTGGATGCCTGTGCCAAACTGGGCGACCGTGCGGACCTGCTGACCGCCGTGGGAATGCACTCGGCGACGGAAGCGGCGTTGCGCAAGTTGGACCTTATTGACTTCATTCCCGATAGCGAAGGGAAGGCCATGCTGAGGACTTTCCAGGGCCGCCGCGTGGTCGTGGATGACAACCTGCCGACGCGGGCGGGCACGACCGATGGCACGGTCTATACGACCTACCTGTTCGGGCAAGGAGCGTTTGCCAAAGGCTCGGCCAAACTGGACAGCGAACCGCTGCAAGGCGGCTTTGGCACTGAGGGAGTGGAACTCGCCCGCGTGCCGTTGGACAGCGATACCGTGCTGATCAACCGGCGACGGTATGTTCTGCATCCGCGTGGGGTGAAGTTCACGAGCGCGAGCGTGGCAGGCGATTCGCCGACGAACGCGGAACTGGAAACCTCCACGAATTGGACTCGTGTTTACGAGAACAAGAACGTGCGCATTGTGGCCGTGACGCACAACAACTAAGTGAGCAGAAAGGATTGGTATGGGCAAAGAAATTCCGTGGAGTTTCCAGAAAATCCGTTCGGGTGAACTCATTCAGATTCCTTCGTTCGCCAATGTTGCCGCCGCCAGCGCCGCTGGTGTGGCGGCGGCGAAGTTTCCGCGCCGAATCATTTACCTGACGGCGGGCGGCACGGGGGCGGTGCCGTGCCTGGCCATCTCGGACGGCACGAATTGGAAACAGGTCGCGATTGGGGCGAATGCCATTTGATCAGAGGACAAAAATAAGACGCAAAAGGTCAGGAAATATCGAATCGCGAATAGCCGATAGCAAAGGGAAGCATGAATCAATTGTATCCCATCATCCGGCGAGTGCGCAGGCCATTGATCTTGCC
>CAYIIH010000382.1:0-7979 GCA_964363225.1 uncultured Verrucomicrobiota bacterium
GCGATTCATGGAGGAAGCGTGGTCGCTGAAAAAGCTGCATCGCCTCATCCTGCTCTCCAGCGTTTACCAGCAGAGCACGGACGATCACGCGAGTTACGCGCAGTTGGACCCCGCCAATCAATGGCTCTGGAAAATGTCGCGGCGCCGGCTCGAATTCGAGGCCATGCGGGATACGCTCCTGACCGTGGCCGGCCAATTGGACTCCAGCGCCGGCGGGCGGGCCGTGGACATCACGACCGAACCGTTCTCCATGCGCCGGACCGTTTATGGATTCATCGAGCGCCAGAATCTGCCGGGCCTGTTCCGCACCTTTGACTTCGCCAGTCCTGACACGACAAGTTCGCAACGGTTTTCGACCACGGTTCCGCAGCAGGCCTTGTTCATGATCAACAGTCCTTTCGTGGTGCAACAAGCCCGGGACCTGCTGAAACGGCCAGAGGTAAAATCCGAGCGCCGGCCGAAGCAGCGGATCAAAGCTCTCTACCAAATCGCTTTTCAACGCGCGCCGAGGGCGGACGAAGTGCAACTCGCTTTGGGTTATCTTGAAAGACAAGCCGCTGCTCCGCCGCGGGAAGCGGAGGTTCCGACCTGGCAATATGGCTATGGCGAGTATGATAACGCTGCCCAACGCGTGCCGCAGTTCCAGCCGTTGCCTCATTTCACCGGCCAAACCTGGCAAGGCGGCGATAAATTGCCCGATGACAAACTCGGCTGGGTGCTGCTCAACGCTGAAGGAGGCCACGCCGGCAACGATCCGCAACATGCGGCCATCCGGCGCTGGACTGCTCCCCGCGCCGGCTCAGTGAGCATCAGCGGCGCACTTGGGCATGGCTCCGAGAGCGGCGATGGGGTGCAAGGACGCATCGTTTCCAGCCGCCAGGGTGAACTGGGAACCTGGACGGTTCAACATGGGAAAGAACCGGCCAACGTCGCACGGCTGGAAGTGCAGCGAGGCGAGGCGATCGACTTTTTGGTGGACTGCCGAGCCGGCGTTGATTCGGACTCATTCACTTGGGCGCCCGTGATCAAGATGCTCACCGCAACGCCGCCTGCCTCGGGCAGCGCCGCCATTGAATGGGATGCGAAACAGGATTTCAGCGGCCCGAAAGAATCGCCCAAACCGCTTGATCCCTGGGAAAAGTACGTTCAAGTCCTCCTCATGTCGAACGAGCTGGTTTTTGTGGATTAGCAGGGACAGACTATGATCGGATCTTGCCGTTAACCAGCCTTTCCCCTAATTTCCGCACGTTTTGAAAAAATCCGTTCGCCCTGAAATCCCACGCAAAGCAGTTTATCGTTTGTCTGTCTATCTGCGTTGTCTGCAGCGGCTCAAGCTTAATGGCATCCGGACGGTTTCGAGCGAAGCTCTGGCCGGCGCGGCCCGGGTTAAGTCCACGCAATTGCGCAAGGACCTGACTTACTTTGGCCAATTCGGCACGCGCGGGCTGGGTTACGACGTTGAGCAGCTCAGCAAGATGATTTCCGACCTGCTGGGCACGACCAGTTTGCAGCCGGTCATTCTGGTGGGTGTCGGCAATCTGGGGCTGGCCTTGCTCTCTTACCGTGGCTTCGAGCAGGAAGGTTTCGAGATTGTGGCCGCCTTCGATATCAACCTGGAGCGCAAGCGCAACAAGGACATTCCCACGCCGATTCACAGCATGGAACGGCTTCCTGAGTTCGTGCGTGAGCGAGGGGTGAAGATGGCCATTCTGACGGTGCCCACCCCTGTGGCCCAGGAAATCACGAATACACTCGTGGACTGCGGCATCACCGGTATCCTCAATTTCGCGCCCATTGTCTTGCACGTGCCTGAGGACGTGATGGTCAACAACGTCAACCTCGCGATTGAGTTGGAGAACTTGAGCTATTTCATTCAGCAATAGCAGGGAGGATCAACTCGTGGTTTTACGGACTGTGGTTTTGGCGATGGACAGTCCGCACCTCTTCGAGTTAAAATGTCTCTATTAAATCAGATCAGTTCCTGAACAGACAAAGTCTATCCGTGAAGCGACTTGCCACAACTGCGCTCCACTGCGCGGCTTGGTGTGTTCTCGCCCATGCTCAGCCGGTGCCGTCCGCGGCCCAGGCCTTGCCAGCGCCCGCGGCGCTCCCTGTCGATTTCAGCCGCGATATCCAGCCCGTCTTGGCTGAGCATTGCTACCAGTGCCACGGACCGGAAAAGCAAAAGAACGGGCTGCGTCTCGACTCGAAGGCCGAGGCGCTCAAAGGCGGCGACTCAGGCCCCGCCATCATTCCTGGCAAGAGTGCCGAGAGCCGGCTGATTCATTATGTGGCCGGACTCGATCCGGACACCTTTATGCCGCCGAAAGGCGAGCGCCTGAGCGCCGAACAAATCGGCCTGCTTCGCGCCTGGATTGAACAGGGCGCAGTCTGGCCCGACGCCGCCGGCTCCGAGCAACCTGCCGCAGCCAATGCCCAGGTTTCAACCAACCGGCATTGGGCCTACCTGAAGCCGGTTCGACCCGAATTGCCTTCCGTGAAAAACAGCTCCTGGGCGCGAAACGCCATCGATCATTTCGTTCTCGCGCGGCTGGAGAAAGAAGGCTTGGGTCCGTCACCGGAGGCCGACCCGGCTGTGTTGATCCGCCGCCTCAGCCTCGATTTGATCGGCCTCCCGCCCACGGTGGAACAAGTGGATCAATTTGTGGCCGACCAAAGCACGAATGCCTGGGACAAGGCCGCTGAGCAACTGCTCTCCTCGCCTCATTACGGTGAGCACTGGGCGCGAATGTGGCTCGACCTGGCGCGGTACGCCGACAGCCACGGTTACGAAAAGGATCCGGGCCGAAAAATGTGGCTCTACCGGGATTGGGTCATCGAAGCGTTCAACCAAAACATGAAGCTCGATCAGTTCACCATCGAACAAATCGCCGGTGACATGCTGCCCGAAGCCACAGTGAAGCAAAAGATCGCCAGCGGCTTCCATCGCAACACCATGTTCAATACCGAAGGCGGCGTGGACAAGGAAGAGTCGAGAGTGGAAACCGTCGTGGACCGCGTGAACAACACGGCATCGATTTGGCTGGGAACGACGCTGGCTTGCGCCCAGTGCCACACGCACAAGTACGATCCGTTCACGCTCAAAGAGTACTACCAGTTCTTTGCCTTCCTTAACAATGCCGACGAACCGGAATTCGACGTGCCCTCGCCGGAACAGGCGGCGCGCCGGGAGAAGAACCAATCGGAGTTGGCCAAGCTGGAAAAGACCATGAGCACGCAAACGCCCGACTTGGACGCAGCGCAGGCGGCCTGGGAATACAAAATGGCCGAGCAAGCCGTGCGCTGGACCGCGCTCGATCCGGTCGGCTACCTCTCGGCGGGCGGCGCCACCCTGACCAAGACGGAGGACAAATCAATTCTGGCCGGCGGCACAAACCCATCCAATGACACCTACACCGTGGTCGCTCACGTGGACGCGAAAAAGATCACCGGTTTGCGCCTCGAAGTCCTGCCGGATGACAGCCTGCCCAAGAAGAGCTTGGGGCGCCATTCCAACGGCAGCTTTGTGCTCAGTCGCTTCGAGGCCAAGGCAGCGCCGAAAGATAATCCGAAAGCGGCCCAGGCGGTGGTCTTCAAAAAGGCGGCGGCGGATTACACGCAAAAGGATCATAACGTCGCGAATTTGATCGATGGCAAGGAAGGTCCGGGCTGGGCGGTGGATGCCGGCGAAGAGAAAAACCGGATCGACCGCTACGCCTTGCTGCAAGCGGAAAAGCCAATCGAATTTGAAAACGGAGCAACCTTGACAGTCGTGCTGAGGAACGATTCCAAATATCCCGAAGCCAACCTGGGACGCTTTCGTTTGTCGATTACCACCAACGAGCGCCCGATTCCTGAATCTTTGTTGCCGGCGGCGACGTTGAGGATACTGAGCGTGGCGCCGAGCGAGCGCACGCCAAAACAGAAGGAGGACCTCTCGGCTTTTTACCGCTCCATCGCGCCGGCCTTGCTGGAAACCAGGGAGCAATTGGCCACCCAGCGCAAGATCGAAGAGGAACTGAAAAAGGAAATCCCGACCACGCTGGTCCTGAAGGAACTCGCAAAGCCGCGCGAAACTCACATCCATCTGCGGGGCAACTTCCTCAGTAAAGGCGATGCGGTCTCGCCCGGTGTCCCGGGCGTTCTGCCGCCGTTGCCAGCCGGAGCGCCTCCCAATCGGCTGACCCTGGCCAAGTGGCTGGTGGATCGAGGCAACCCGCTGACTGCGCGCGTGACCGTGAACCGTTTCTGGGCGCAATATTTTGGACGCGGTTTGGTGGAAACGCAGGAAGATTTCGGGACGCAAGGCACTCCACCCACGCACCCGGAATTGCTCGATTGGCTGGCGGTCGAGTTTATGGAAAGCGGCTGGGACATGAAGGCTTTGCACCGGCTCATTGTTCATTCGGCCACCTACCGCCAATCCTCGCGCCTTACACCCGAGTTGGCCGAGATCGACCCCGCCAACCGGCTCTACGCCCGCGGACCGCGTTTCCGTGTTCCGGCCGAGATGGTGCGCGACATTACGTTGGCGGCCAGCGGCTTGTTGAAGCGCAAAATCGGCGGTCCCAGTGTCTTTCCTCATCAGCCCGAAGGCATCTGGACGCAGATTTACGGAGATGAAAAATGGGGCCTCAGCGCCGGGGAAGACAAGTACCGCCGCGGGCTTTACACCTACTGGAAGCGGACTTCGCCTTATCCGAGCTTTTTCTCGTTCGACGCTCCGAGCCGGGAAGTGATTTGCACCCGCCGGCCCCGCACCAACACGCCGCTGCAAGCCTTGACCACCCTCAACGATCCGGCCTTTGTGGAGGCAGCCCAGGTCATGGCCCGGAAAGTCAGCAGCGTCATCGGACCCGATCCGGCGAAGCGAGCCGAGTATGCCTTTCGGCTGTGCGTGGCCCGGCCGCCGCAGCCGAAGGAACTGGAGCGGGTGCTGGCCATTTACGAGGCGGAACTGGCCAATTACAGAAAAGATGTCAAAGCGGCTGAAGCCATGGCCTTCGGGGCCGTCGGCAAAGCTCCGGAAGGCTTTGATGTCTGTGAACTGGCCGCGTGGAGCGTGGTAGCCAACGTGCTGCTGAACCTGGATGAGACGATTACCAAAGGTTGATATGAACTGCCAATTCACGAACTTTCAT
This sequence comes from uncultured Verrucomicrobiota bacterium, assembly GCA_964363225.1. Lineage (GTDB taxonomy): Bacteria > Verrucomicrobiota > Verrucomicrobiia > Limisphaerales > CAYIIH01 > CAYIIH01. Next base: position 5,142 of record CAYIIH010000382.1, read on the forward strand.
CGTCAGCATCTCCACGCGATCACGCGCCGCCATTTCTTCGGCAAATGTTCCGGGGGGATTGGGGCCATGGCGCTGGCCTCGCTGCTGAATGAAAAGCTGTTCGCCGGCGTCCCGGCGCATGCGGTCCCCAATCCGCTCACGCCCAAAGCCCCCCATTTCCCGGCGAAAGCCAAGCGGGTCATTTACCTGTTCATGGAAGGCGCGCCGTCGCAGCTCGACCTGTTCGATTACAAGCCGAAGCTGGTGGAGTTAAACATGAAACCGGTGCCCGAGGAAGTGGTCAAAGGCGAGCGCTTCGCTTTTATCAAAGGGGTGCCGAAATTGCTGGGGACGGTCTGGAAGTTCAAGAAACACGGCCAATCGGGCGCGGAGCTTTCCGAGTTGCTGCCGCATCTGGCCGAGGTGGCGGACGACATCACCATCATTCGATCAATGGTGACCGATGCCTTTAACCATGCGCCGGCGCAAATTTTTCTCAATACCGGCTCGACGCAGATCGGGCGGCCCAGCATGGGCTCGTGGTTGAATTATGGATTGGGCAGTGAATGCCAGGATTTGCCGGGCTTTGTCGTGTTGCTGTCGGGCGGCGGCCAGCCGAGCGGCGGCACCGCCTGCTGGAGCAGCGGCTTTCTGCCCACGGTCTATCAGGGGGTTCAATTCCGTTCCCAAGGCGATCCCATTTTGTTTGTTTCCAATCCACCCGGCATGGATGCCGCCGGCCGCCGCCGCTCACTGGACGCATTGCGTGATCTCAACCAGATGCAATTCGCCGCCGTGGGGGACCCGGAGATTGAGACGCGCATCAACGCCTTCGAGATGGCCTACAAGATGCAGACCAGCGCCCCGGAACTGATGGAGATTTCCAAGGAACCGAAAGCGGTCCATGAAATGTACGGGACTGAGCCTGGCAAAGTTTCTTTTGCCAACAACTGTCTCCTGGCCAGGCGGCTCATCGAACGCGGCGTTCGCTTCGTGCAGTTGTACCATCGCGGCTGGGACACGCATGGGGTCAATGAAGATACGGACATCACCCTGCCGGGCGGGCTGAAAAAGCGCACCATCGAGACAGATCGGGCGATGGCGGCTTTGATCAAGGACTTGAAACAACGCGGTTTGCTTGATGAAACCCTGGTGATTTGGGGCGGTGAATTTGGCCGCACCCCCATGAATGAAGAGCGCAACGGCTCGAAATTCCTCGGACGCGACCATCATCCGCGAGCGTTCAGCTTATGGATGGCGGGAGGCGGAATCAAACGCGGCTTGACTTACGGAGCCACCGACGAACTCGGCTACAACGTCGTGCAGGACAAAGTGCACGTGCACGACCTGCAAGCCACGATTCTACATCTGCTCGGCCTCGACCACACCAAGCTGACCTATAAGTTCCAGGGCCGCGATTTCCGCCTGACCGATGTGTATGGGGAAGTGGTCAAAGCGATCCTGGCCTGAAAGCCTTTGGTCCGCATTGCAACAGCGTTGCAGAATGGGCCTTCCTCAGCCGATTGCAGCGGCTTGTGGCGGCGACGGCGCGCGCCCTTGAGTTCAGGGAGGGACAAGTTCCACCTTGTCTCTGACTTCCCGATCGGCTTGTCAATATTTTCCCAGGTGGGAAATAGAGAACAGCCATCACGGGTCCGAGTGTCGAATCACAGATGCTAAGGTTCAGTGAACACGCGCTGGCAGCAGGGTAAACCAAGAAGTAGATGTTCATAAGAACTGACCCGTTCAGGAACTTGCTTCAGAACCTCGGCCAGAACATGGAGGCCCAGCAACTTCTGCAAAATGTCGAAAGCATTCAAATCGAGGACGGGATCATCACGATCAAACCGGCGGAGATAAAATGAGGGAAAAAGAGGGTTGCGAGCTCATTGGATGAAGAGATGGCGTTCAGCGATTTCCGAGTAATCTTGGTCAGTTTGGCATGGATTCATTCCCACTGCCGCGGCGTTCGGACGGCTGGTTATTCGCTGGCATTTTGAACGGAGGACTCTTCCGTAGTTGCCGATGCAACCGGATCAGACCTCTGACATCATGGAACGCCGTCTGGATGATTTTAACCCGGCTGTCCGGGTCATCAACCCAGCGCACCGGCAAGTCGAAAATCCGGTAGCCGAGCTTCTCGGCCAGAATCAGCAATTCGGTGTCCATGAACCAGGCGTCGTCTTCAACCAAAGGCAAAAGCTCGGTGGCTGCCTTCCTGGTTATGGCTTTGAACCCGCATTGGGCATCTGAGAATCTTGTGTGAAACAACGCATTAATCAGCAGATTGTTGTAGCAGCGTGAAATGCATTCCCGTTTGAGGCCGCGCGTGGTGAGTGAAGTTTTGAGCAGCCGCGAACCAACGGCCAGATCAAACCCATTACTGGCCAGGGCTTCAATCAAAGGCGGAAGCGCAGCCAAGTCCGTGGATAAGTCCACATCGATGTAACTGAGAAGGTCAGCTTGGCTTTCGGTCCAAACTTTCTTGATCGCCCGCCCGCGCCCTTTTTGATCCAAGTGCACTACACGCATCCCTTCGTATGTTTGCGACAAGGAACGGGCGATTTCCAATGTCCGGTCGGCCGAGGCATTATCCGCAATGACGATCTCGAACTTGAAGCGGCAATGCTCAGTAAGAAACTGATGCAGTTTGGGAACACTCGCGGGTAGCCGAGATGCTTCATTAAAAACCGGGATGGTGACGTTGATCTGCATTGTAGCCTCTACCTCATTCTGCCCAGCGGAAGTTCACAAACCACCAGATGTTCCTGACTGAGTGCACGCCCCAGTCACCGTTTCAAGGCGCTTTGCCCGCCGCCAGCCCCCAGTTGAAGGCGTAATTCATCCCAAAATTCCAGG
>CAYIIH010000383.1:0-3437 GCA_964363225.1 uncultured Verrucomicrobiota bacterium
AGCGCTTCCCCAGCCGGTGAACAACGCCGGAGAAGCTATACAGGTTTCCCAACCTTCTGTGTCGCAATGCTTCCAGCCGGCGGACGCCGCACATTCAATCACGCGCTCGGACTTTGGGTGCGCTGCCGATTGGAAATCGGCGATCCAGCAGGTTGGGAAACCTGCGCTACGCCGGAACCGGCATCGGCACCGGGACTTAGAGTGACTTTGTCATTGGCCCTGTCCCCCCCCAGCGAACAGGCTCCAGCAATCGGACCAGCAATCTGATTGACTCTTCGCGCAAACCCAGAACTATGAAAGAGGCGACATGCGGCATCTCAAGAACATCTTTCAATTTGGCTGGCCTTATTTCCGGCGGTATTGGGTCCGCTTGTTGGCCGGCGTTTTGCTGGGCGTTGTCTTCGGCCTGTCCAATGCCAGTTTCGTTTGGGCCACCCGGACCTTGTTCGAGCGGCTGGCTGAACGGCCCACGGGTCCGGAGAAGGCCCCGTTGCTTTCCGAGCTTCAGCGCGAACTGGACGCCTTGCTCTGGCCATCGAACCAGGTGATGGCGCCGCTGGCCGGCACGTCGCTCCTCGCGCAGTTGCGGAATGAATTTGACCGTTTGCCTCGGCCAACCAACCCGCCGGCTTTGCCTTCAACCAACGGCTCCCTCCTGCTCCAGGTGCGCAGCGAATTCGAGCAACTCGTCGCCCAAGCGCCGCCGGCGCGGGCCAAGGCGGCAGATGATTCTTGGTTCTCCCTCTTTAAAACCAAACCGCGCCAACTCCTGGCTGAGCTCAACCAAAAGGTCAAGGCGGTGATCGATCCCTGGCTGCCGCAGATGGGGCGGGCCGTTGACTGGCGGCAAATCCTGGGCGGCTTGCTGCTGCTGCCGGTGCTGATTGCCATTCGCGGCTACGTGGGCTACCTGAGCAGCTACTGCATGGGCTGGGTCAGCGAACGGGTTGTCAACGACTTGCGGCTGGACGTGCTGGTGAAGCTGAACAGTCTTTCGCTCGATTTTTTCAACCGCTCCACCATGGGGGATTTGCTGACGCACATCAGCGGCGACACCTCCGCCCTGCATCGCTGTCTGAGCCTCGGTTTTTCGGATTTGATCAAGGAACCGATCACCATCCTGAGTGTCTTCGTGGGGCTTTGCCTGATCGATTGGCGGCTGACGCTGTTTGCGACGATCTTCCTGCCGTTCTGTTTGGTGCCTCTGCTGGTCCTGGGCAGAAAAGTGCAGCGGGCCAGCCGCGGCAACGTGGACGCCACCATTTCCCAGGCGAGCCTGCTGGTGGAAGCGCTGTCCGGCATCCGCGTCGTCAAAGCGTTCAACCTCGAGACGTTCCAAGCCGAACGGTTTCGCCAATTGTCCCGCCAGCTCATTCACCACGGCATGAAAGGCGTGCAGGCGAAGGAACTGGTCAACCCCATCATCGAGACCATTGCCATGCTCGGTTTGGGATGCCTGATTGTCTTTATCTTCTTCACGCAAACCAGCGTGCCGGACCTGGTCGGTTTTCTGACGGGCGTCCTCATCTTTTTCACACCGATCAAAAAGCTGGCCGGTCTGCACGTGTTGTTTCAGCAAGCCAGCGTCGGAGTGGACCGCCTGGTCCGCATCTTGCGTGAGCAACCCACGGTCAAAGAATCGCTTCAGCCAGTCGCCCTGGTCAGCTTCAAGTCTGCGATCACGCTTGAGGGCGTCAATTTCTCTTACGGCCACCAGTTGGTCTTGCAAGAGATCAACCTGAGCATCCCGCGCGGGTTTAAACTGGGCGTGGCTGGAGAAAGTGGTTCCGGCAAAAGCACACTCGTGAACCTCCTCTTTCGCTTTTACGATCCCACCGCCGGCGCCATCAAGATCGACGGCCACGATCTGCGGGAAGTTTCGCTGCGCGATCTGCGGCAACTCCTGGCTATGGTCAGCCAGGAAGTGGTGCTCTTTGACCAATCCGTGGCCGAGAATATTGCCTGTGGCAAACTGGGCGCGAGTCGAGAGGAGATCGAAGCCGCGGCGCGCGCCGCCTATGCGCACGATTTCATCATGCAACTGCCCCAAGGTTACGAGACCCGGGTGGGAGAACGCGGCGTGACGTTGTCGGGCGGCCAACGCCAGCGCATTGCCATCGCCCGGGCCTTCGCACGCAACGCGCCGGTCCTGGTTTTGGACGAAGCCACGGCCGCGCTCGATTCGCAGTCCGAAGCCGAGGTGCAGGCGGCCATCGAACGGCTGGAGGAAAATCGGACGGTCATCTGCGTGGCGCACCGGCTCTCGACGCTGGCCGGGATGGATCGCATTGTCGTTTTGTCCCAGGGCCGCGTGATTGAGGAGGGCAGTTTTGCCGAGTTGTTGCGGCGCGGCGGCTACTTTGCCGACATGGCGAGGCGGCAGGGCATCTTGCTGGCCGGCGGCTGAGGAAAAAGCGGCGCTCATGTCATTTGTCTCCTGGCAATATGCTCAATTCTTGCCGACGGTTTTGCTGCTCTATTGGCAGTTGCCCTGGCGCGGGCGGATTTGCCTGCTGCTGGCCGGCAGCTACTTTTTCTATGGCCTGTGGGACGCCCGCTTCCTGGCCTTGCTGCTCACGTCCAGCACCATAGATTACTTTTGCGGTCTGGCCATTGCCCGGCAGCGGGAACGCCTGTCCAAAGTCGTGCTGACCGCCTGCTTGCCCGCGGCGTGGCTGGCCGGTTACTCCGCTCTCGCGCCTAAAACGGCCGGCGTGGACGGCTGGATCCTCAGCGCGGCCCTTTTGTTTCCGGTTCTTTTCGGATCACTCTATCAAAGCCTGTGGCGTTGGCCGGAAGCCAAGCAACGCCGCGCCTTTTTGCTGTTGAGCATTGTCACGAACCTGGGCGTGCTCGGCTTCTTCAAATATTTCAATTTCTTCGCCGCCTCGGCCCTGTCACTCCTGTCCGGGCTCGGCTGGCATCCAACCTGGACGTTCCCGCACATCATCCTGCCGATGGCCATTTCTTTTTACACGTTTCAATCGATTGCCTACACCGTGGATATCTACCGCGAGAAGGCGCGGCCGGAGCGCGATTTCCTCACCTTTGCGGCTTATCTCTCTTTCTTTCCGCAGTTGATTTCCGGCCCCATCGAGCGGCCCAACGACTTGCTGCCGCAATTTCAAAAAGCCGCCGCCTGGAGCCTGGAAAACCTTCATCGCGGATTTCGGCTGATTCTGGTCGGCTTGTTCAAACTATAGAAACCCCTCACGATTGATCGGAGACCTTCTTCTTTCGATTCATGAAGGGGGCGGGGCGGTCCGTCCTGACAGGCACCGAAGGCGTCGCCGCCGCATTACACCCACCGGATCTCCTGGCGCATGAAAAAGACGTAGGAAAGGCTGAAGCACACCAGCATCAGCGCCGCCAGCAACGTCACATAAGGCCACACCGCCAGGATCGACTGGTCCAGGGGCAAGAGGTTCTGGAACCGC
>CAYIIH010000383.1:3447-7977 GCA_964363225.1 uncultured Verrucomicrobiota bacterium
AATCGCTCCAGCGACAGCCGCTCCATCGGCCCCGTCAGTTGGCAGAGCAGCAGCTCCGCCTCTGGAGTCTGGACCTCTTGGAGCACCGGATTTGAGCAGGAAGGCATCGGTTTTATCACGCGGCAGCGGCTCCGACCATGGTTTGGCAGGTGGCTGGGGCTTGTCCGGTCGTGAATTTCGTCGATGGCGAAATATGTCCAAACTCCAGGGGGCGGCAGGATGCCGCCCTCTACGGCAGCTAGGATGGCCGCCACTACAGGCACCGACAACTTGGGCATGCACTACGGATGACACGCGGGTCACTTTTCCACTTCACCGCCTGGGCTGGGATGTGTTAGCCAATACCCTCAGCCGAACGGATTGCTGGGGCCAGTGAAGTTGTTCGCTGTGCCGGCTGATGGTGGCGTTTGGGCTGGCGGTGGCCTGCTGGGGCCGGTTACCGTGCCGGTGGCTGAGCCGGCAGCAGCGAAGTGAAGTGACTGAGCAAAACAAACGTGACATGATTTATGATCAAGAAAACAATCCGCGAATAATTGGACCACAATCTCCCTTCTAAACATTGCGAACTATGAAAAAGATACTCTCTCTAATCGTCGGGCTGAGGGCCACCGTCGCCGTGGCGGCAGGCGATGCCGCCACCGTGTTCGAGACCGCGGGTTGGATTGCCCCACCCGCCCAGACGAATAATGGGGCACTCCCGATCTTCCGCAAGGAGTTCTGCGTCGCCGCCCGGCCCAGCAACGCCACTTTGCGCGTGGTCGGCCTCGGGGACTACGACGCGCTGGTCAACGGCGCGCGCGTCGCAGCGACGGGCATCAACCAACCCTGGTCCCAATACGAGAAAACGATCTACTATCGCGACTTTGACGTCACGGCGCTGCTGGCGCCGGGCACCAACTGCGTGGGCGTGATGCTGGCCAACTCCTTCTGGAACAATGCGAATCCGCCCCCGGGGCGCTACAACAAGGACGGGCCGCAACGCTCGGCGGACGAACCGTTCCGGCTCTGCGCGGAACTGATCCTCCGGGGAAGCGACGGCGCCATCCAGCGCCTCGGCTCCGACGCCACCTGGCGGACCACGGCGGGGCCGGTGATTTTCTCGCACATCTTCGCCGGGGAGGATTTCGATATCCGCCGCCAGCCCGCCGGCTGGGACCGCGCTGGGTTTGACGACCGCTCTTGGTGGTCGGCGCGTCTGTTGGCTCCGCCCGCCGGCGTGTTGGAACGGCAATCCTGGCCCGGTTTCAAGGAACTGGACCGATTCACACCGGTGTCGGTGAAAGAGCCGGCGCCGGGTGTCTTCCTTTACAGCTTCGCCCAGAACTGCTCAGCCCAACTGCGATTTGAATTGGCCGGAGGCAAAACCGGAGATCGCATCTCGTTCCGTTGCGGCGAGCATAAGAACGACAAGGACCGGCTTTTCGGCGGCTACGTGGTGGGTTGCGACGTGGTGACGGACGGCCAACCGCTCAAGCACCAGTGGATGTCGTTTTATCTCGGCATGCAGTATGTGGAGGTCACCGGAGCGGTTCCTGAAGGGCACGCCAATCCGAATCAGCTTCCGGTCATCAAAGGGCTGGAGTTGGTTCACGTGCGCACGGCCCTGCTCGAAGCCGGCACTTTCCGGTGCTCCAGTGAATTGTTCAACCGCACGCACCGGTTGATCGACTGGGCCTTGCGGGCGAACACCAGCCATGTGCTGACCGATTGTCCCCACCGTGAGAAGCTCGGCTGGCTGGAGTGCGTGTATCTCCTCGCGCCGAGTTTCCTGTATCGCTATGACGCCCGGGAGTGGTTCGGCAAGATTGTCCGGGACATCCGGGATGCCCAGAGACCAAGCGGGCGTGTGCTGACGGTGGCCCCGAGCTATCCGGCGGGGCGGTTTTCCGGTGGATTCGATTGGACCGTCGAATGGGGCGCCGCGGCGGTGTTGCTCCCGTGGCACCATTACCAATGGTACGGCGATCCGGGAATCCTGCGCGACAGCTTCGACTCCATGAAGCGCTTCACGGACTTCATCGGCACCGAAGCGAAGGACGGCATTGCGCCGGGTGGCTTGGGCGACTGGTATGATTACGGGCACGGCCAGCCGCCAGGCGCATCGCGCTTCACGCCCACGGATTTGTCCGCCACGGCCACGTGGGCGCTCTGTGCGCTGACGGTGTCCCGCGCCGCCGACGTGCTGGGCCAGCCTGCGGAAGGCGCAAAGTATCGCGAGCTTCACGCCAGGATCACCGCCGACTTCCAGCGGCGTTTTCTCGACCCGGCCAGCCGCAAGTTGCGTCATGCAGGCAGTCCACAATGCGCCAATGCCATGGCCCTGTGCGCCGATCTGGTGCCGCCTGGCGATCGGGCGGCGCTGGTCGAGGAGATCATCGCTGATCTGCAGCAGCGCGACTGGCAGCAGACGCCCGGCGATGTCGGCCATGTCTATTTCATCCGTGCCTTGGCCGAGGCGGGGCGCTCGGATGTCCTGCACCGCGTGTACAGCCGCGAGGGCAAGGGCAGCTACGGCGGCATTCTGAGCAAAGGACTGACTTCCTTGCCGGAAACGTGGGACGCGATGATGGACGGCAGTCAATCGCTGAACCATTGCATGCTCGGCCACGTGATGGAGTGGTATTACGGCTACGTCGCCGGCATCCGGCAACCGTCCGGCAGCGCCGGCTGGCAACAGGTCTTGATTGCTCCCAATCCAGGCACATTGACCTCGGCCGAAGCCACCGTTCAGACCCCGCGCGGTCGCGTCACCAGCCGCTGGCGCCGAGACGACGCCAAGTTCCATCTGGAAGTCGAGATTCCCCAGGGGGCGGAGGCCGAGGCCCTGATGCCCTCGGGTAAGAGGCGCCAGCTCTCGAGCGGTTTGAACGTTCTTGAAGAACCCTGACTCCCCCAATGCACCTTGCCCGGACACAAATACGCCCACATGGGCTGCAACGCGTCCACACCCGCCGCCGAAAATAAAACTGGCACGGCGCGGGTTTGTGGCTATCTTCCGGGCAAAAAAACAACCATGATCCCAGCCCTCAAATCCTTCCGCCCGGCCCTCGTTGCGCTCGCGGCCGGTTTGTGTCTCACCCTCCCCGCGTTCGCCCAGCCCGGTTTGGGCGGCCCCGGCGGCGCGCCGGGCCTGGACGCCTCGCTGGCCAGGTTTTTTGGCGACATCAAGACCTTTACCGCCAAGGCCGACATGAAGATAGACGCCCAAAACCCGCGCGACAGCATGAGTATGGTCATGGGCTTCGCCATGCTCGACGGCAGAATCCGCACCGAGATGGACATGACCCAGGTCAAATCCGCCCAACTGTCCGCCGAAATGCTCGGCCCCATGAAGCAGATGGGCATGGACCGCATCGTCATGCTCATAGACCCCGGCAAGAAAAACAACTGCCTCATCTATCCCGGCTTGAAGGCCTACACCGAGATACCCATGCCCCAGGAACAGGCCGCCAAACTGGACAGAAACCAGAAGTGGGACAAAACCGCTCTGGGCAACGAAACCATTGACGGCCACCCCTGCGTGAAAAACAAAGTGACCATCACCGAGGCCGACGGCAAGAAGCAGGAAGCCACCGTCTGGAACGCCACCGACCTGAAAGATTTTCCCGTGCAATTGGAAATGACGCAGGAAGGCAAGAAATTCACGCTCCTCTGTAAAGACATCAAACTCACCGCCCCCGACGCCAGCCTCTTCACTGCCCCCACCGACTACACGAAATACGACAACACTCAAGCTCTCATGCAAAACGCCATGATGCGGATGCTCGGCGGCCAGAAATGACGCGCCGCGGCCGGGCGTTTCCCCAAATGGAGCGCGGCGTGGTCGCAGAACCAGCCGCAGTTCGACGGAGCCTTCGATCTGCTGGCTCCGCACGCAGCCACGCATCGTCCCGCCGGCTCTTGCGCTGATTTGCCGACAGCGTCCATGAGCCGCGGAGCATCAAATAGACCAGCGAATGAAACACCGAAGGCATTCCCCATGAAAGCCCACGCCACTCGCCGCTTGGCGGGCTTGCTCATCGCAGCCCTCGCGATGTTGTCCTGCCTCCCGGCCGCTTCCGCCGCCGAGGGCCCGCGGCCTTCAAAGAGTGCTGAGATTCGCAGCCAGGGCATCCATGTCATTCCACGTCCCGCGCAAATCGAGGCCGGCGAAGGCAGGTTCAGCCTGACGGCGCAAACCACGATCCGGGTCAGCGCGGATACGGAGCGCATGGGGCGCTATCTTGCCGGGGTGCTCGCTCCGGCGACGGGCTATCAGCTCACGGTGGCAACCGAAGCGTCTGGAAACGGACGCGCCGGCGCCAGCGAACTGTCCTTGTCCGGGGATACCGGGCGGCTTGGCGACGAAGGGTACGAGCTGCAGGTGCTCGCCGACCGCGTGCTCATCACGGCGGCGAAGCCCGCTGGCGTCTTCTACGGCTGCCAGACGCTGCGCCAACTATTCCCTGGCCAGATCGAAGGCCGGACCAACAATATTTACTACGGACTGACCCTAACTCGATCACTGCACACCCTCAGACTTCCTGCTTG
>CAYIIH010000384.1:0-7948 GCA_964363225.1 uncultured Verrucomicrobiota bacterium
GAAGTCTCGCGGTCTCTTTTTCCTCTCTTTACCCGCAAATTCTGCTACAGAGCCGGATTTCCTCAGTCCTATCTCAAGGCGATGGAGCAAAGAGATCGCAAAAGAAGACAAACCAACGAGGATCGGAAGAATGACCATTGACCCACGCCTTTATCACGCTGTCGCGGCGCAGCCATATGCGCTGCGGTTCGCCACCATCAGCGGCGCGCACCTTTACGGGTTTGGGTGGTGTTCCCAACACCTGCGAGTCTGTTTCGCGCTTCTGGGACGTTCGCTTCGCGAATCGAGGTCGCGCAACATCGAACGGTTGGAGATGGACATCGTGAGGTGCGAGCCACACGGGCCATGACGTGCGGAAGTTCTTCGGTCTGCGGCCACGTGCTGGAACGGCTTTTCTCGCCGCTCATCGTCCACACGACGCCGGAGCACGTGGAGTCGAATGCGATTTGCAGCCCTCACCCTCAACCTCTCTCCCATCCGATGGCGAGGGTAACGCCGGATCGAACACCTCACCCAACCCTCTCCCCGGTCGAGGCGGAGAGGGTGCGCCGTATCACCCCGCACGCCGGCGCTTTCCTCGGAGGGGAGAGAGTTCCGAAGAATTGGTTTGGGCTTCATAGGATAACACATATTATCCGGGCATTGATCTTGGTAGAGCCTCGCCCGGCAAAGCTGCCCTGCACAGGATCGGGAGCCCACGCGCCAGCAACTGTGCAGTGGCGCCAGAAAGTGACGCCGGCTTGCGATGGTCACATCTTTACGTGCGGGAGCACGGCCCGTAATGTTGCGTCCGAATGTTTGGCAATCACGTTGATAGCAGAGACAGTTCATCGCCACGGTTATGAGTGCTGCCACACCCGCGTTGCTCTCCGCCAATGAACTGGCCCTTGCCTATGGGCACCAGCGGTTGTTGGTGGGAGTAACGGTGTCGGTTGCGCCGGGCGAAAAGGTGGGGTTGGTCGGGCGCAACGGCTGCGGAAAGACAAGCCTCTTGAAAATCCTGACCGGCGAGATCAACGCCGATGCCGGTGAAATCTCACGGCGGCGCGGGCTGCGGATCGGATATCTGCCGCAGGAATTCGAGCTGGATGGAAGCAAGACCGTGCGGGAGAACATCGAGGCGGGCGCAGCGGACCTGGTGGAATGGGTGAGCCGCTATGAAGCCGGCCACGGCAGCGAGGCGCAGATGGCCGAACTGCTGCAGAGAATCCAGGCTTCCGATGGCTGGAATCTGCAGGCGCGGATCAAGGCCAGCGCCTTCGCCCTGGCTGCTCCCCCGCTGGATGCCTTGGTGGGTACGCTTTCGGGTGGGGAGAAACGGCGCGTCGCGCTCTGCCGGGCGCTGGCGGCGCAGCCGGACCTGCTGCTGCTCGATGAGCCGACGAATCATCTCGATGCGGAATCGATTCGCTGGCTGGAGGATTTTCTGGGCGCGTTTCCCGGGGCCGTGATCTTTGTCACGCATGACCGATATTTCCTGGATGTCCTTGCCACGCGCCTGATCGAACTGGCAGACGGCCGGTGTATTTCGCATGCGGGAAACTACACCGCCTACCTGGAGTCGAAGGCGATTCGGCAACACGTTGCCGAGCAGTCAGAACGGCGGCGACAGCGCTTTTTGCGGGTGGAACTGGAATGGGTGCGCGCGGGCGTGCGGGCGCAGCGGTCGAAATCGCGTCACCGATTGGACACGTTCTACCAGGTGGAGGGGCTCGAAGCGCCGCCGGAAGAGCGGGAAATGGACCTGTTGATCCCGCCGCCGCCGGAGCTGGGCAACCTGGCCGTGGAATTGGCCGGCGCCGGCGCCAAAGTGGGCGAGGGCGCGGCCGCGCGCTGGCTCTTTCGCGGTCTGGAATTCTCCTTGCAGCCCCGCCAATGCACGGGCGTGGTGGGTCGTAACGGTGTGGGCAAAACCACGCTCTTGCGCCTCTGCCAGGGCGAACGTCCGCCCGACGAGGGCACGGTGACAATCGGGAACAAGGTCATCTTCAATTACATCGACCAAACGCGCCTGCAGCTCAACGGCTCCAGGACCGTTCTCGCCGAGGTGGCGGACGGAGCGGAGACGGTTCTCTTTGGCAGCCAGAGGTTGAGCGCGCGATCCTACCTGCGGCGCTTCCTCTTCGCGGATGAGCGGGTCAACGAGCGCGTGGACCGCCTGTCGGGCGGGGAACGCGCGCGGTTGATGCTGGCCAAAGTGTTGCGGCGCGGCGGCAATGTCGTGGTGCTGGACGAACCCACCAACGACCTCGATCTGCCCAGCCTGCGCCTGCTGGAGGAAGCACTGGCAGACTTTGACGGCAGCGTGCTGGTGGTGAGCCACGATCGGTTTTTTCTGGATCGCATCTGCGACCAGATCGTGGCCTTCGAAGACGGCGGCGTTTTCGTGCAGCCGGGCAATTTCTCCTATTACCTGGAGAAGCGCCAAGAACGGGAACTGCGCGAGAAGCTCGCGTGGGGAAGCGTCGCCAAAGCTCACTCGAGCCAGCCGGAGACCGCAACGCCCAAGCCCAGCCGCCCCCGCAAACTGACCTTCAAAGAACAACGCGAACTCGCGGACATGGAGAGGGCGATACTGGCCGTAGAGGCCCGGGTGGCCGAACTGGAGACGATCTTGAATGATCCCGGCTTTTACATCACGCGTTCGAGGGAGGCGGCCGGCCTCATCGCCGACCTGGAAGCGGGAAAAGCGGATGTGGCCCGGCTCTACGAACGCTGGCACGAACTGGATCAGATTGGCAAGTGATCGCTGAAGATCAGCCTGCGGCGCGCGCCCAGCGAAGTTTCGCGGATGCAGAGCGCGGGTTGGCATGGCGCTCGGCCGGCGTGGGGCGGAGGATTTCGCGGGCAATATCGGCGTAGAGGCCGCCGCGCAGCCCGGCTTCGAAGGCTTTCTTTACGCGGCGGTCTTCGCCGGAGTGAAAGGTCAGAATGGCGGCGCGGCCGCCAGGATTGAGGCACCCAGGAAGATGGCGTAGGAAAGCGTCGAGCGCGGAGAACTCGTCGTTTACAGCGATGCGCAGGGCCTGAAAAACGCGGCGAACGGAGAGTTCGCGAGCGTCTTCGTTGAGATGCGGGAGGGCGGCGCGAATGGCAGCCGCCAGCGCGGTGGTGGTGGCGAAATGGCGGCCAGCGAGGGCGTCGGCGAGGGGGCGGGCGTGAGGTTCGTCAGCGTTTTCCACGAGCAATTTGGCGAGGGCGTCGGGGCGGGTTTTTTCGAGCAGAGCCGCAGCGGTTTGGTTGCGTTGCGGGTTCATGCGCATGTCGAGCGGCCCTTCGTGTTTTAGAGAAAAGCCGCGTGATGGATCATCGAGTTGCATCGAGGAGGCGCCCAGGTCGGCCAGGATGCAATCGGCGCCAGGGATTCCCGCCGTGGCGAGCATCTGCGGGAGGCCGGCGAAGTTGCTGCGGTGGGCGGTGAAAACATCCGGTCCAAAGCCGAGCGCGCGCCAGCGGGCTTCGGTTTTTGGGAGTTCGATGGGATCGGCGTCGAGGCCCAGAAGGCGTCCGCCAGGCTGAAGGCGAGCGAGAAGTTCCTGCGCATGTCCGCCGTAGCCGAGTGTGCAGTCCACCGCCACTTCTCCGGGCTTGGGCGCAAGGACTGCGAGGATTTCGGCCACCATGATCGGGCGATGCGTGCCGGCCGGGGTTTTGCCGGAAGCGAGGACTTTGGCGACGGTGACGGCGTAGCGCTCGGGATCGTGTTCCTTGTATTTCTCCTCAAAGCGGCGCGGATGTTTGCCGGCGTAGCGCGGGCGCCGGCGGTGGGGCGTGACGCCGGGGACAGTCATAGCGTTTGTAGTTCCGGCTTCAGCCGGCTCGGTCTCGGGATTCGTCAAGCGCTCCGAATTCTCCGGCGCGGATCCGGCTGAAGCCGGAACTACAAACGGGTCGATGCTCACAGTTCGTTGTATTTCTTGTTTGACCCGCGCGCTTTGGCCGCGGGATAGCGAAAGGGGCGAATTTCGGCGGTCAGGCCTTTGATGGTGTCGGACATAGCGAACGCAGGATAGACGGATGGCGGGCTGAGCGCGAGCGACTTTGCGCAAGACCTGTGCGCCCGTGCAACCGTCAACGCAAAAAGAGACTTATGCACTGGCCCCTGCTATCCTTTCTCGCATGAGTTCACGACGGGTCATCATAGTGGGCGGCGGGCCGGCTGGTTTCTTTGCCGCCATCACCTGCGCGCAAGCACGGGCGGGCGCTGAGGTTACGTTGCTCGAAAAGGGGCCTCAGTTCCTGTCCAAGGTCCGAATCTCCGGAGGCGGACGCTGCAACGTCACTCATGCCTGTTTCGATGTGCGTGAGCTGGCCGCCCGGTATCCGCGCGGGGAGCGGGCGCTGCTCGGGCCGTTCCAAATCTTTCAACCGCGCGACGCGGTTGCCTGGTTTGAATCGCGGGGCGTGCAGCTCAAAACCGAGAGCGATGGGCGCATGTTCCCTGTCAGCGACTCGTCACAGACGATCATCGACTGCCTGATTCGCGAGGCCAGGGCAGCAGGGGTGAAACTGTGCGCCAATCGAGGTCTCGACCGAGTCACCCGGCGGCTGGAAGGCGGATTCGACCTGACTCTATCGAACGGCGAGACGCTGAATTGCGACCGGCTGCTCCTGGCCACCGGGGGATGCCGCGCTCCGGCTTTAGCACAATTGGCGGTCTCGCTTGGTCACACGCTCGAACCACCCGTGCCGTCGCTCTTCACGTTTCACATCGAGATGCCCTGGCTGCGGGACTTGGCTGGAATCTCCGTCGAGTCCGTGGAAGCGTCGGTGCCGGGCGCGCGGTTGCGCGAACGTGGCGCCTTGCTGGTAACGCACTGGGGCTTGAGCGGACCGGTGATTCTCCGGCTATCGGCGTGGGGTGCGCGGGTGTTGCATGGCCTCAAGTACCAGTTCCCGCTTCACCTCAACTGGTTGCCGCATCTGCATGCGGAAGCGATCGCCGCAGAGCTGCACTCGCGCCGCCAATCTCAACCGGCGCGTCGGGTCATCAATACCCCGATACCGCCGCTGCCGGCCCGCCTATGGGAACAGCTTGTTCTGGCGGCGGGGGTGGCAGGCGACACGCGTTGGGCCGGTTTGTCGCGAGCGGCGCAGCACCACCTGACCCAGCAACTCATCCGCACCGAGTTCCAGGTGACGGGCAAGAGCCTGAACAAAGACGAATTTGTCACCTGCGGCGGCGTGCGTTTGAGGGAGGTGAATTTCAAGACGATGGCGAGCCGGCTTTGTCCCGGTCTCCACTTTGCCGGCGAACTGCTCGACATCGATGGACTGACCGGCGGCTTTAATTTTCAGGCCGCCTGGACCACCGGCTGGATTGCCGGCCGGGCTATGGCCGGCGACAGTGTGAAGGCGTAATCCCGGCGCGCCATGATCTTCGCCAATAGCCGCCGAGCACAGCCTGCGCGAAGGCAAGGCCCTCAAGCGTGGGATGGGAAAAAGGTCAAAAGAGTTCATTGAAAAGGGTGCGGAGGTTCATGCGAAGACATGAAAAGGAAGCCGGGGCTTTCAATTGCGCCAGCCTTGTGCTAGAAAGAAACCATGAAACGGAACCATGAAAACGCTTGACGATAGTCTCATTCAAACAGCCACACAAAGGCTGGTGGCGGAGTTTCAGCCGGAGCAAATCTGGCTGTTCGGCTCGCACGCCTGGGGCACTCCCAACGAAGACAGTGACGTTGACCTGATGGTCATTGTGCCTTCCAGCGACGAACGCCCCATCCGCCGGATGCAGCGCGCTCACCGATGTCTGCGCGGGATCGCCTTCGCCAAAGACGTGCTGGTCAATACCCGATCTGAATTTGACCGCTACCGGCACTTGACCGCCTCCCTTTCGCACAAGATTTTTGAACAGGGGCGAAAACTCTATGGATAAGTCGGCCGCTGAATTATCCCGCGCCTGGCTGCTCAAGGCACACAGCGATTTGCACACGGCCCGCCAAATCGGCGGCCTGCCGGATGGACACCTCGACGCCGGCATTTACCACTGCCAGCAAGCTGCCGAAAAGGCGTTGAAAGGATTTCTCGTCTTTCACGAAAGCCCGTTCGAGAAAGTCCACGACCTTGGCAAAATCATCCCGCAGGCCATGCGCGTTAATCCTACGTTCCAGCAGCATGAAGATGCCGCCGACGCCCTTTAATCCGACTTCGTCAGATACCCAGCGTTGAAACGCTGGGCTATTGTCTTTCGCCCTCCGGGCTTGAACCATGAGCGCCGGCACCGAACAACGCAAATTAGCCGCCTTCAAGTTCACCGACATGGTGGGCTACGGCGCGCTGGCGCAACGCGACGAGGCGCTCGCGTTGGAGTTGTTGGAGGAACATCGGCGCATCGTGCGCGTCCGCGCTCCGTTCTGAACAAGGCAGCCATGCCAGACACCATGAAAACCATTACTCACGTCTCATTACTCCTGCTACCGTTCTTCCTCGCCTCCGCACCGCCGGCGCTGTCCCAGTCTCCGCCGACTGCCAGTTCCACCAACAGTGCTACCCGCCTCCGCGTCGCCGACGCGCCCGAGGTGCGCGACGCGCTGGTCAAACTCGACATCTGGCTCGAAGGCCAGCGGCTCAGATACGACCTGCCCGGCTTCTCCGTGGGCGTCGTGCACGACCAGGAACTCATCTGGAGCAAGGGCTACGGCTTCGCCGACCTCACCAACAAGATCCCGGCCACGGACCAGACGCTTTACCGCGTCGCCTCCATCACGAAGACTTTCACGGCCACGGCGGTCATGCAGTTGGTCGAGCAGGGCAAACTCTCGCTCGAAGACCCAGTCAGCCAGCATTTGCCGTGGTTCAAACCCAAGGATGCCGACCCGGCGCGACCCGTGCTCGTGTGGCACCTCCTGTCGCACACGGGGGGTCTCCAGCGCGAAGCGCCTGGGACCGACTGGGACCAGCTCGAGGGACCGGACATCTCCAACGTAAAGTCCGTCACGGCGGACACACCGCTGTCGCTGCCGCCGCAGACACGGCTCAAGTATTCCAACTACGGCTTCACAGTCGCCGGAGAATTGGTGGCCGAAATTTCACGCGTCCCCTTCCCGCGCTACGTGCAGGAGCGGATTCTCCTGCCTCTGGGCATGACGAACTCCCTCCTTCTCGAGGGCACCGAGACCCGTCCGGGCCTGGCCGTGCCGTACGGCCGGAGGCTCGGCCGGCAGGAGCGCGGCCTCGAGACTCAGATGAACAAGCAAGGCATCCTCTCCGCCGGCGGCCTGGTGACGAACGTCCGCGACCTGGCGAAGTGGGCCTCGCTCCAGCTCAACGAGTCGGATGAGTTCAAGGGCCCGGTCCTCTCCGGCCGTTCGCTGCGCGAGATGCACCGTCCGCGCTTTTTGGTGCCGGATTGGAGCCAGGGCTGGGGCATTGGCTGGCGGCTGATGCGCGGCGAAAAGCGGGCCACAATCGAGCACGGCGGAAGTCTGCCGGGCTACAAGTCCAAGCTCCTCATCGATCCCGCGAGCAGGGCGGCCGTCATCGTCCTCGTCAACGCCGATGACGGTCCCGCCAGCGACTTGGCTGGCGGCGCGATGAAAATCGTCTCCAACCCCATCAACAAGGCGGCGACCCCCGCCGAAGCGCCGGCCGCTCCCGCCGCCGACCTGGCCCGGTTCGAAGGACTCTACCGCGATCGCTCCGGTGACTGCGCGCGTGTCGTCGTCTTGAGTGGCAAGCTGCGGATCATTGACCTCGAAACCGACGATGTCGAAACCGCCACCACCACGCTGAAACAGATTGGCCCGACCACATTCCGCACTGAGGCCCGGGACAACGCGATTACTTCCGGAGTGGAATCTCTGATCGAATTCACGATGGACGCCTCCGGGCGCGCGGCCTCCGTCGCATTTGAGAGCGGTTCCTACCGCATGCGCCGGGTGGAGTGACTGTTAACGCAAGGCCCGGGCTCGATAGAACCGATGGCCGGTCAATGGCGCCGTGGCAT
>CAYIIH010000385.1:0-7942 GCA_964363225.1 uncultured Verrucomicrobiota bacterium
CTACAGCTTGAGGACGCGGTAGAAACGATGCTGTCCAGGCCCAAGAGTATCTGTGATTGAAGAGGTTACATCTGTCGCAGTCACGTTCCCAAAGGCACTCCAATCCGCATCATTGAGGCTATCGTTGTATTGAATCTGATAAACCGCGCTTGGCTGCGAACTCCAGGTGATGCTGATCGTTCCGGAGGCAGCAGTCACCTCAACAATTTCCAGGCGTATGCTCTGCTGGACGTTGGAGCGGCCTGCAGTCGGATTTGCAAAGAAGACGAGTGGCTGATTGCTGCCATCCGGGGATCGTCCCTGGCTGACATCGTTGGTCTGAATGCTAAAAGTGACCGTGTCCACGGCGCGTCCATCCGGGGCATAAAGGCCGATCACTTCTCCGCTTTGGCTCAGCTTGAAGTTGACGTGCAAATCGTTGTTGACCAGGCCGGTCTGGCCGGTTTCTTCGTCTGCCCAAACCAGAAGGAAACCGGTTGGTCCGATCAAAGTGCCTTCGGGAATCCTGAACTTGGCCGGGTTTGACAGGTTGTCCGTCAGCGTATAGCCGGCAAGATCGACTGTTTCGCTGTTCGGATTGTACAGCTCGAACCAATCATCAGAATCATCATCGGCCGGATCGAGCACCGATCCGGTATTGCCCGCCATCCATTCGTTGATGAAAATCTTCAAAGGCGGCGGTGTCGGGTTGTTCGTGGCGCCTGGAGTGACGATATAAAACACTTGCCGCCGCTGCGCTTGCCCGTCTGGGAAAGCGCCGAATGACCGGTCTGCCTCCAAATTGCTGTAGTTCAGGTAATCGAACACGGCCAGTTGCCCATTCGTCAGCGTTCCCGTCAAAGCAATCGAGCCGGCGACCGGATGAATGCGAAATCCGGTGTGCAATTCAGCCTCCTCTGGTCCGCTGTTCTTGCCATCCAGCCAAACCAGAAGAAACTTTTTCGCACCGATGACGGCGTTGGAAGGGAAGGCCCACTGCGTCAGATTGGTATAGCTGTCAGTCAGATAATAATTCGCCAGGCTGATCGTCGTATTTCCGGAGTTGTGAAGTTCAACCCAAGGATCCCGTTCACCTGCGAGGTCATTGGTTCCCGTCACATTGTTCGGCTCCACTTCATTGAGCCACAGGAGCGGAAAGGCAGACAGGTTAGTCAGGACGGAGTTGGTTGCGCCGGGAGTGTAGCTGTTCCCAACCGCAGCCCAATTGGCCACGCGGCTGGCATCTCGCGCCGGGTCAATCAACTGCAGGGAAGCACCCACCCCGTTGGCGGCCGACGGCCAAGGCGGATCATTGTCGTATGTCACGCTTTCCACCACGATGTCGTTCGTGGCAGTGACTCCGCGTTTGACCAAGCTGAGTGTTTCTCCGCGTTTATCCAGAATTCCGTCATAAATCCCGGTCACAGGAATCGTATTGCCATACGTTTCCGCAAAAATGAGCGGATCCTTGACAATGACCAAAAAGCCGCCCGGGGGAATCAAAGTCCCTTCACTGAAGGCAAAGTCGATCCCGCTCAGCCGGTGATAGGAGAGATCAAAAGCAAAGTTTCGCGAGGTGTTGTGCAACTCGACAAATTCCGCATCCGGCACCGCCGGATTGTACATGATCTCGTTGATCACAAGGCGGTCTTCGGCTTTCTCGGTGGCGCCGGTAAAGGCCACGTTGATGTTATCGAACGCCTCGGATACCGGATTCCCTTTATTATCAAACCCTTGGATCACGAGATTATTGGTCGGACCAGGAAGGGCGTAACGCAGAGTCCAGGAATTCACAGAGGTCCAAGTCACCGGAAAGGTCGCGCCGTTCACCTTGATGGTCTTGATTTCCACCGGGGCCGTGCCCGTCAAAGTGATTTGGTTCTTGTTGGTGCTGAAGTTATTGCCATTATTGCTGGTGATGGCGAAGGAAGCCGAGACGCTCGATAATTGAGAGAGAATGAACGAGCGACGCTGGGTGATCCAAGCCTTGACTGAAACATCGGGAGATGTCACCTGAATCCCATTGGAAGCCAAAGCGTTATACTTCGCATCCAAAATCAAATTGACCCGCGAAGCCAGGAGAGGTCCGTTGGCTGCTTCCTGGAGTGCCCGCCAATACGCCCTCACGAACGGCGGATGTTTCAGCATCCGATCTGTCACTGGATCGATCGTGCCGCTAAAATGGCTGACATCAAACAGATTACTGAAAGGGTTGTCGCCAAGACCCATGGCGAAAGCAATATCCCAATGAAGCAGTTGCCATTTGCCGTTTTGCGGCTTGTAGGCGTACATGTTCTTGCCTCGCCGATAGCCGTAAGCATCCCAATCTCCCACCACGTGCCGAATCGCAATCGCCGTCAACCATTGGTCCACATCGACCAGCGCCTCGACCGCCGCCGTGTAAGCGTCCGGCCCCAGCGCTGGCGGCGTGTTCACCGCATCGACCAAGGCGAACAGGTTGGTGTAATTATTGGCCGAATCCTGAACGGACCTCTTGCGGAACATCCATCGGTAGCGCGCCAGCTTCTTCACGCCGCCCGTGGTGGTGAAATTCTCGAGCGTGGCATCGACATTTCTAAAGCTGGACGCCGCATCGTTGAACTCAAACCAATCTTCGATCTTGTAGAAATCGCCGTCCGCATCGTTCGGAAACCATTCTTCAATGAATTCCCTGTTCGGTTGCTGGGCATCTTCGAAAATGAACCCGCTGGTGCTGCTGCCCCGCCGGAGGCCGTTGACAAACAGGTAGTGAAAGCGTCGATAGGTCGTCGGCTGGCCTAACTCATTTGCCATCCAATAAAAGGTCTGCTCGCGGATGGCCGTATTGTCATTGCCCAGGTTGGAGGGCGCGTTGAGGACAAAATCCGTCACGCCCAGGAACAGATCGTCATCGGGGAAGACCATCACATAATTGCAGTTCCGTCCGACCGGGCTGTCGTAATTCCCCCAGTGGAAAGGACTTCCGCTATAATCCGCCCCCATGTTATAGACCACACGCTCATTGCCATAGACAAAGGTGGCGTCGAGCTCTTCGTTGCTGCCGCGTTCCCGCGCGACCCAGGTGTTGATCGTGCGTTGCGTGAGCCAGATGCGATAGGTGCCGATGCGGCCGGACGGTTGCGTCTCGCCAAAAAAGACCAGGCATTCCCGTGCCGGCGCGTCATTGGGGAAGGTCGATTTGGCCCCGCCAATGTCGGTGGCCTGCAAGTGGAAGGCGGCCAATCTCCCGGCGGCCTGGCCAGGAATGATGCCGCTGTAAAAACCGGCGCCATTGTAGCTCATGCCGACCGACGTAAAATTGGTGGCTGGGTCCAGCCGATAATTCAGCAGCATCGAACTTATCTGATGCACATCAGTCACGTAAGCGCTCACGATCACACTTTGGTTAGCCGCCGGAAGAGTTGGGGCATGCGAGACCTTGACAATTGCCGGACCGGCATTGGCTACAAATTGGCTGTTCACCAGGCCGGGCGTTCCCAGGTTTTTGGGGATTTGCAGCGTGCCGGGGGCTTCCAAGTAGTTGCCGTGCAATCGCAACAGGATTTCCGGGTGCCCCCGGAGCCAGCGAGCCTTGGCGCGCAGGGTAGCTGTGCTCCCGTTGGGCAGGTTGGATCTGAGCCGGGTCCGAATCCTATTGGCAGCCGGATCCCCCCGCTGCGCTGCTCGTAGATGAAGGCTCTGGGCACTGTTGAAGCCCTCCCGTGTTTCCAGGTCAGACGTCCGATGATTTCCCTGCACGACCCAATCCTTGAGTCCGGTTTCGAAATTCGGGTTCAGGATCAGGTTTACAGCGGCGTTCGTGGAATTAACGACCTCCACATCGTCCACCAGACATTCACCGCGCCCCAGCAGGAAGACATGCAATGAATCGGCCGGGTAATTCGTGTTGCCATGATCGAGCACGCCGGTATGTATGATATTGGTCGTCCAGGCGCTCTTGGCTGTTTCATCGCTGTCCCCCCAATTCGATGGAAAATCATTGTCACTCTGAGGATCCTTTAATTCGAGGCTGCTGCCGCCGCCATCGGCCCATTGCCCCCAGCGTCCGCCTTCGCCGTAGGTGACTTCGTCAACGACGATTTCAATGACGTTGGTGACCCGCACATTGTTCTGATTGGTTGTGATGACCGGGTCGGGCCGAGCCAGAACCAGCCGTTCGCCGGCGTTGGAGAGGTTCCCCCGAAAATTCCCCAAGGCATTGGCTGCGTTCAGATTGCTGTAGTTCGTCCGCATGCGCCCGGCATTCTTGGCGATGACCAGGTAGCCGCCCGCCGGCAGAATTGTGTTGGCTGGCAGCGCGAACTCGATTCCGTCGTTGAATCGCCACCCGCTCATGTTCACCGGCGCGGTCCCCCGATTGTAGAGCTCCACATATTCGTCGTCCTCGTTATTCGATACCGGATTGAACATGATTTCGTTTATGACCACGTCGCTGCGCCATGGTCTGCCGTTGGCAGCGCCCGGAGTCTTCGAGGATAACTGGCGGAAAACCGGCGCCCCATCAGGGTAACGTCCAGTGGAAATGCCGTTGGCTTGGCCCTCAAAACGCACGGCATCGATGACGCGAGTACGCTGCGGGCTGATCAGGAAAATCGATTCCCCCTGTGAACTCAAGGCAAACCCCAGCTCGTTTTGATCGAAAGCCACGAAGCCAAAGGCGGGAATGACTGCGCTGGTCCGAAAGGCATTGGTTTTAATCTGAAACTTGTTTGTGTCCGGATCATCGGTCAGGAAACAGCCGGCCAGGTTCACCGCTTGGGCGCTGTAATTGTACAACTCGATATAATCCAGCTCCGGATCGTCGGTGTGGGCCAAAAACTCATTAATCACCACGGAGCGGAACGGATTGTTCTGCGCCGGTTCCTCCCGGCCGGGCGAACCGCCGACAACCTCGCTCGCCGCCCAGGCCTTTGGATCCCGTTCCCCGAAGGACGGCCGAGCCAGCACGACCGAGTGGCCAGCGCCATCCGCCGCTACCGGCCAGGGCGGATTGCCATCGTATCCGGCCTCGAGCAAGACCGCTCCCAGTTGATTGTGCAGGCGGACTGTTCCGGAGCTGTTCTGCAATTGGTTCGTGAAACCTCCATAAACTCGGGGCAGACCATAGATCACTTGCAGATCAGCCGGTGACGGCGCCACGACCAGGTAACCGCCCGGCGAAATGAATGTGCCGGGAGGAAAGGTATATTCAATCGCGCCGCTCAACCGAAAACCTCCGACGCTCTCGAGAATCCCCTGGGTGTTATGCAACTCGATGAACTCCAGGTTCCTGCCATCCGTCCGCGCGGCCGGATGATACATGATTTCCGAGATGACCAGCCCGGTGCGCCGGCTCGAAGGCCCCAAAGTCTCCTTGCCGCCAAGAACAATGTTCCGGTCCAAAGGCAAGAACCCGAACAGAAACTCCCGTTGCGTGTCCGGATCGATGGAATTCGGCTGGTCGGCGCGATCAAAGACCTCGTTAACCGTGAGCACGTACGTCGCGCCGATACTCAACGGCGCTGTCGTCAGGACCACGGTGCGCCCATCTGCATCCAGCGCGGCACCCTGGACGTCAATGCCAATTCCATTAGCTTTGTCGGCAATCGTGTAATGCACCGGATTTGTAGCGCTGGACACCTCCACTGGCTCCGAGAAGACCACCGTGACCAGGTTGTTATCTCCTGGATTCAGCACCGAAACAATACTCGGCGGCGTGGTGTCGCGCTCCACGGTCAGGATGGCTTCCGCGCTCGTGTTGGTCCCGAACAGGTTGGAGACCACGGCCCGAAATCGAACGCCGTCATCAGCCATGGTGGCAACCGGCAGCGTGTAGAGGCTGTTGGTCCCTTCCGGAATGTTGGCCCCGTTCCGCTGCCATTGGTAATTGACCGGCCCCAAGTTGTTCACTTGCAGGCTGAAAGCGGCGGATTGCCTTTCCGTCACTTTGACATCGGCCGGTTGCCGGAAAATCTGCGGCGGGATCAACTCCGCCAGCAACCGGCTGCCGGGGATCGGCTCCTCGAACGTCAAATCCGGCCCTTGCCAGCGCACCGATAAATGGTCGTCACCCGATCCTTCCGCCATAAGGGCTTCGATATAATACCGCTCGCCTTCCTCCAGGCTTCTCGGCTGGGACTGTTGGTTTGGCTCGGTGTCCCACTGGCGAAAACCCGTGAAGAAGTTCACGTTCGCAACCGGAACCTTGTTCGCGGGGCTTTCATCGCTGCTCAGGTAAAGTATGGAAGCGTCGTCGCTCGCGATCCAAAACGTGTAATTCCCGGTCTGGGGCGGCATCAAATAGCCGCGCACGCGCTGGCCGTAATTGCTGCCGATGTTCTGCGGAGCTTCAAAATCCGGAATCACGCCCACGCCGGAAGGGCTGTCGGGAAAAGCGGCATTGTTCGTCAGGTTGGCCAAGGACCCTCCCGCCCCCAAATACACTTCGCGGATCAGTCCATTTTGTCCTTTGGCGGGTTCAGGAAAACTCAGCCAACCAATCAGTAGCGGCACGACAAATGTCGCCTTAATATTCCAGCTTTTCACGTTTGATGCGCGCATAGTGGGATTTATGTTTTGGTTTGTCAAATGCTGACGCCGCCCGCCCGCATTTTCTGTTTCCGGCGGGCCCAACGAAGCCCTCCGCCGAAGTCCGCCGGGTTCTTTTTCAGGAATCTCTTCACGAGATTTGACCCGCTCGCTTCTTTGACGCTCGCTTCTTTGACCATGGCGGCGGTCTTCCTCCGCAGGTTATGTGCCACCCGGTTCCCAAAATTCCCAGGGTTGGATCAGCAAAGTTTCGCCACAAAAAAGGTTGTCTTCCCCCCCTGATTCCGTCCAGGATTCCGCCCGCATTCTATTATGAAAATTGAAGCTTTGCACATCGGCATGAAAGTCAAACACCCGCAATACGGCGAGGGTGTCGTCAAAAACCTTTCCGAACACACCGCCGACGTTCAATTCGAGGAAGGCAAACGGATTCTGGAGCCGGAGGCCAGCGGACTCGAGCCCGCCGAAGCCCACGCGGTCGTCACCGGGCTGGAGTTGCCTTTGCGCACCTTGATTCATCAAATCACCAGCGCCGCCATCCGGGAGTTGGGACTGGAAAAGCCCGATTCCGTGGTGGAAGAACTGGGCCCGCGCTGGCATGGCGGGCGGATGGTGCTCCACCCGGCCGATCCGGCGCTCCAGGCCAAGGACGTGCCGCTGGAAATGTTTTTTCATAAAATCGTCATGATGCGGAACAATTTCCGGACCTTGGAACAGAAAATCAACGCCCACCCCAAGCTCAACGATGGCGAGAAGGTCGAATTCCAGCAGTACATCAGCCGGTGCCACGGCTCGATGACCACGTTCAACCTGCTCTTCCAAAACAAGGAAGGCCAGTTCGGCTCCTGAAAAAGCGGCGGTGTCCTGGCGTTGCACGGCGACAGTTCGGTCGGCCACAGCACGAATATCGATCTGGCTGCCGGTGCCGTGCAGGACTCCATCTGCCCCCGGCGCAGTGGATGCCGATTGCGACCAACGTCTTCGCCGGAGATGGCAGCTTTGCCTTCACCCAGGCTTTTGGACTCCACTGTGCCGCCTCAATTCTACTCGCTGCCACTGGCACCCTGATCCGTTCCTGCGCCGGGGGCGGGGCTGCACACCAACGCCCCGAAAAGCATCGCCGTCACGCCTCAGCCGTGACTTGATCTCGGCGCCGTGCCCCACTTTGCCGTCCGGGGTCGCCAGACGCCCCAGCTCCGTGGCGCCAAATGCCTCCTTGTAGAAGTCGATGGCTTGGGCGGCGTTGGTGATGATCAGATAGGGCGTCGCGGTGTGATAGCCATCCGGGATCGGTTTTACTCTTGCGCTCATGGTTTCTTTCGTTTCTTAGGTCGATGGTATTTTATCCCTTGATTGAGGCCAGAAGCTTGTCCACACCAGCATCCAACACCATGACTTCAACTTCTTCCTCAAGCTGGTGGCGCCTTACCGGCAC
>CAYIIH010000386.1:0-7911 GCA_964363225.1 uncultured Verrucomicrobiota bacterium
CAGGTCCCGATCAGATCGGGATGGCAGTCCCGATTCGGAATCGGGATTCGTAGCGGGCTCCCGCCGTGGCGGGATAGATCAGGTTGATCAAGCCAATTGCCGCCGCGTTGATCGCCCAGAGGGGGTTGCCAAACAAATCATATTTCGCCAGAAACAGGTCATCCTTTCCGATGGCACTCAATGTCAACGGTGCGCAACCGAAACTGGCGGTGCCACCGCCTTGCATGTTTCCTACCACGTAAAGATTCCCGAAGCCATCCAGCGCGACTCCATTGCCATAAATTTGCGCTGTGGCTCCGTCAACTTTTGTTGCCCAGCGAACTGTCGGAGCTTGCGCCCGGCAAAAAGCCGCTGAGAGGGCAAAGGACGCAACGCCCAAAGTTACCAGGCAAGCGGTCTTTCCCATGGAAACCAGTTTAAGTTGCGAACTATTCAAGATTCTTTTTGATGTTCATCCACCGCTCAACCCATTCATGCCGCCGTAGGCTGCAAAGTTCCCAGCGGCTCCACCTCGCGCTCGATTTGCTTTTCCTTCTCGTACCGAGCCAAACGCAAGTCGTAATCCGCCTGCAAACCCGCCCACAGTTCCGCCGTCGTACCAAAGAAACGGGCCAGCCGCAAGGCGGTGTCAGCGGTGATGCTGCGCTTCTCCATGACAATCTCATTGATGCGCCGGGGCGGTACGCCCAAAGCACGCGCCAGCGCGTTCTGCGAAAGTTCGTGCGGCTTCATAAACTCCTCGCGGAGTATTTCGCCCGGATGAATCGGTGCCAGTTTCTTCGTTTTCATAATCAGTGGTAGTCCACAATTCCCACGTCCACCGCATCTTCGCCCTGCCAGCGGAAGCAAATCCGCCATTGATCGTTCACGCGGATGCTGTGCTGCCCTTTGCGGTCGCCCTTCAAGGCTTCCAGGTGGTTGCCATACGGAGCGCGCAAGTCCTGCAAACCCCGCGCCGTCCGTGGTCTCCACCCACTCCGCCAGCCGGCTTAACGGATTGCCCTTCGCCTCCAGCCATGGCACACGCAGTTCCACACCTGCCCGCGCTTCAGCAGGCGGGTCAAAGAATCCCAGCGGCTGCGCCGACGGGTAAGTTTTCATGGCGCGTATCGTAAACTTCATGCTCTGCTGCTTCCAGTTCTTTCTCTTCTATCCTGAACTTTTTACCCAATTTCCGGAGGTGCCCAACAGTATTGATTCTGCTGAAAAACCCCTCGGTGAGCTATTGGTCGTTGGAAGAACTCCAGAACAGATGTTCCGGCGTGATTTTAGCGAATGGAGCTTGCTCTCGGGACTGGCGACCGGTAGGCAAAGCCATGCCGCCCCCACCTTTCTCGCCCTGTGGGCGTGTGCGATGGCGTGCGGGAAAGTCTCCGGCTGGCGTTGGAGGAATTGTCCCCCTGGATCCCAGAGAACGCGCGCGCGGATTTCTGGATGGAATTGTGCATCACACGGTGCTGCCAGCCCGGCGGCAGGAACAGAAGACCGAAGCGTTTGCCCGGCAGATGAAACACCGCCATGGGATCGAGGGGACGCAAAGCGAACTGGTGCGGGCGCATGGCCTCAGGCGGGCGCGATACCGCAGTTTGGCGAAAGGAGATTTGAGTTTCAGCCTGTCGCCTGCCGCTGTCGGAAGGCTAATAGGAGCAGGTCTTTTAGCTCGCCAAAAACCCTTGCTGAAAAACCTGACCCTGTTGGTCAGAATCAATGCTCATCCCTGATTCTGTGTCAACCGGTGGACGAGTTGAATCGTCACGGCGCGGTTAACAGTACTGGTGCCGCGGGTCAGCTTTGGTTATTATCTCCGGCATGAATCCGATCCATCCGAAGAGCCTGAGCCCGGTTGCTCGCCTCTGCACGGCGATCAAAGGCTTGTTGGACCCTGCACATGCGACATTTGTCGCGTTCTTGTGCCTGCTGCCGCTCACCGCTCGTCCGGCCGATGTGCTCGGCTATTCCATCCTCAAGGGACAGTTTCTCATCCAGACCGACGCCGAGGTGTTGGTCCTCGACCCCGACTTCGGCTTCAGCCTCCTGGCGTCGGTGAATCTGACCGATTTCGACCTGCTCACGGCGGCGACGCTCAGGTTGCCGGATGGGGAGTCGGTCGAAATGGATGACCTGGGAGACTTTTGGGCCTTCCTCGATAGTTATCCCACCTTGTCGTCCCTGGAGGATGACTATGTCCCGGGCGACTATGTCGTCAGCTTCCAGACCGTGAACGACGGCAACTTCTCGTGTCTGGTCAGTCTGCCGGAGACGCCCCTCCCACCCACGCCACGGTTGGTCAATTTCGCCGACGTCCAGTCCGTGGATCCCGGGGAGCCTCTGACGCTCGTCTGGGACTTCGATGCCGCGCCGAAACGGGACGACTTCGTGCAAGTCTATGTGAACCTGGGCCACGCGGAGATGTTCTCGACGCCGGACCTGGGGGAGCCGGGAGCGCTGGATGGCACCTCCCGCTCGGTCACGATTCCTGCCGGCACCTTGGCGCCCGGTGGGATTCACAGCTTGAACCTTGAGATCACGCGGCTCGTGTCCACCAACTCGGATTGCTGCCCTGACGTTGAAGGCGCGGGCGCCATGTTCACATCCACGGCCGTGGATCTGATCACCCTCGCGCCGCCGGTCCTGCGGCTGATGTCGGGACCAGCCAACAGCGTGATTTCGATCGAGGTCTGGGCCGAACCGGAGCAGACCATCGTTCTGCAAGCCTCAGACGATCTGAAAGGATGGAGCAACGTGGCGACGAACACCGCTCCGTTCGGAACCAGCGTATTCCAGATCCCCGCGGGCGAGCAGCAACGGCGCTTCTTCCGCGCCTGGCAGCCGTGAGCAGGCATTAATTTTTCAATCTCACGCGATAGAAGTACGGACCGGAACCCGCCGCGTCGGTGTCGGTGACGGAATTGACGGGGGGCGTGGCCTGGATGTCGTTGCGCACGATTACCGTGAAGCCCTCAACCAGGTTGGTGGAACGCTCCAGCGCATAAACCTGGCCCGCCAGGCCAGACCAGCGCACCGAAATGTTGCTGGAACTTGCCCGGCTGGCTGAAAGCATCTTGAACACCGAGTTCGCGTTCTTCGGTTCCGTGTCGGCGAGAAACTCGTGCCGGTCGGGCGCGCCGTCGCCATCGAAGTCCGTGTTCGCGCCGGCCGCGGTGAGGCCGGTGAACCGAAGTTGTTCCCACCAGTCCGGCAGGCCGTCATAATCCGTATCGTCGTTGCTGAGGTCCAAGGTGACGATCTCCATGCGCTTTTCGGGAAGGGCAAAGTGGTGGAGCAACAAGACACGCGGCAGCCGTTGGCCGGTTTGCGCGGCGGCTTCCCGGTCCAGGCGCACGCGTAACGGCATGCCGTCCTCATGAATCGGCGAGCCATCGGCACTGAAGAAGGCTGTGTCAATCACGTGCCACGCGGCGTCGAACGGAATCCAACCGGTCTCATCCACCGAGCCGGAGCGCGCGAAGGTCTGGACTTTGTAGCGAAACGACGGCGACTCTATCGTGAGGCCGATGGACTCGGCAGGCGCCGACAGGATCATGACGCTGTTGTTGAAGAGCGCGGTCTCCACTTCGTCCGCCGGATAGACATTCAGGAAACTAACGGCGTTCGTGCTGAGGATGTAGAAGTCCGGCGACAGTTCGAGGACGACGCTCAGGAACACGTCCTTGCCCCCGAAGTTGTTCGTCACCGAGGCGTTGTCGTTATAAATCGCAAAATCTGCCCGGCCGTCGTTGTCCACGTCGATCAGGATGTCGAACTCGGCCAGGCCCGGCTGGGGTGTCGCCCAGGCTCCGGCGGTGGCCAGACCGAAGTACACGGAGCTGTCCGCGAAGGAACCCACACTGGCCATGTCGGTGGCGGCGCCCACGGCGAGCAAGTCGGCGGTGGCGCGGTTGGGATCCGCCAGCCGCTTGTTCGGGCTGGTGTCGCCCAGTTGGAACGCCGAGACGAGAGGGAAGAGATTGGTCGATAACGAACGGCCCTGGAACCGGATCGTGATTTCGGGCTGCAGCACCGTGCTCTCGCCGGCGGGAAGCCTGATCTGCGGCGTCGCTGCCTTGAAGTCGGACGCGGCGCGGGCGTTGGCGTAGAACGGCACATGAATCGCCTCGGCACCGCTCGCAAACCAGAGCTGGCCGCTGGCCTCGAAGAGAAAATGCCGCGGCAGCGCCGTGCCGGCGCCAATCAAGCCTTCGGTCGTCGCATCGGGGAACAGGTCGAAGGCGGCTGGATCCGCGTTCAACTGCAACGACACTGTCGCCGATCCGTTCGCTGGCACGGTCACAGTGTTGCTGAGCGCACGCACCTCGAGGCCGGCTTGCTTGACCGAGTTGGAAAGAGCGATCTGGTAGGTCACCGCGGCGTTGCTGTGGTTGGTGAGCCGGACGCGGCGGGTTTCCTGATACGGCTCAGCCAGGACGAGCGCCCCAAACGACACGCCCACCTGGCCGTTCGCGTTTTCCGCGGCGGCAGTCACCTGGGCCCGCGCGGCGGCGGCCACCTGGAGCCGGCCCGCGCCCATGCGCGACTCGGGATAAGGCGTGCCCTCGTCGTCAGTCATCGGTTTGGCGGCGTTCATCAACGCCGCTTTGACATCCTCGGCGGACCAGTCAGGATGCAATTGGCGGAGCAAGGCCGCCGCTCCGGCCACAGTGGCCGAGGCCATGGAGGTGCCGGTGAACGACGTGCCTTCGTGACCGGAACCCGCCTTGGCGGAGATGATCTCGACCCCCGGCGCGCTGATCTCGGGCTTCAACAGGCTGGAGGGCGAACCCGGCCCGCGCGAACTGTGGTCATCCAACGTGTCGATGAACTCCGGACGTTCGACCGTGGTCTTGGCGTCGAGGCTCACGGTCACCGTCTGGCCCAGGCGCGCTTTGAGCAGCGCCCCGTCGTCCTTCGAGATCATGCCCCCCGGAATGGTGATCCCTTCCGGATCACCGCCCATGACGATGGGCGCCGTTTCCAGGTTGTTGACCATGACGACCGCGACGGCCCCGGCGGCCTGGGCGTACATGATTTTTTCGGAGAAGAAACACGTGCCGCGGTCGATCAAGGCGATGTTGCCAGCCAGCGCGGCGGCATTGGCTGGCGGACCACAGCCGATTCTTGGCTGCATGTAAACGAGCTTGCCTGTGACCGGTCCGGAATTGGTCAGCGGTTTGGTGATGGCGCCCTCCACGAAGTAATACTTGCCGGCGATGCCGGCCGGGCTGAGGACCTCCAGCGCCTGGCCCTTGCCCTGGTGGATGGTGTTGGCAACGGAGATCGCGCGCTCCGCCACGCCGGGGGCGGAGACCGAGAAAAAGATGTTCTCGTCGTTGCCGGCGGCACAGACAACCACGCAGCCCAACTCGGCCAGACGGTTGGCCGCCGCAATATCCGTCGATTCCGGGTCCAGCGTGCCGAATTCGCTGCCGAGCGAGAGGTTCACGACGTCAAGGCGGTCGGCGAAATCAAAATCTCCGTTCGGGTCCGCGGCCCATTCCAGGGCGTCCGTGACGAGCCCCGTCGGGCCCTCGCAGCCGAACACCCTGAGAGCGTACAACAACGCCCGCGGCGCGACCCCGGGGCCGACGCTGAACTGGCTGAAGCTCAGCTCGCTCGAGTATTCGCCGGCATAGGTCTGCCCGTTGGTCAGCACGCCGAACCCGCCGGCAATGCCCGCCACATGCGTCCCGTGGCCGTTGGCCTTGCAGTCCAGTGGATCGGGATCGGGAATGGGCGTTTCGTGGCCGGCGTCGTTGGGGTTGTAGGCGTCGCCGGCAAAGTCAAACCCGCCGGCCACTTTCGCCGTGGGGAACGTGTCTGGCTCGAGGCGTGTGGGATCGTTCGACGCGAAGTCGTCCGCCTGGCCCGACCCGCCGAAGTCGGCATGAGTGTAATCGATGCCGGAGTCGATGAGGCCGATCCGCACGCCGCGGCCGTCCGCATCGCCCAGCAACGGCGACCAAACGGACGACGCGCCGACAAACGGCACACTGGTGGTCAGCAGGCGGTGATAGAGACGGGCGCGCTCCACCCGTTTGACACCCGCCAGCCCGGCCAACCTCGGCAGTTGGTCCTCCGCCACGCGCACGCGCAGGGCGTTGGCCACGCGAGTGAACCGGCCCGTCACCCGCGCGCCGACGGCTTGCAGTTGCGTCTGCACGGTCGCCTGCTGCGCCTGGAGTTGCGCGGCGCGGGCTCGCGTGCGCAAGGCCGCGCCGGCCAGCGCCCTGGAGGAACGCGCGCCGGCCGCCGCCACGGCGGCCGGGTCCCCTTCCAACACGAGGTAAACCGTCACTGGCCGGGCGGACGCGCGCTGACCCGCCGAAAGCGGCTGGGCGTTGGCTGGCGGTGACAGGTGGCAACAGGCGAGCGCGACCACCAGGGCTGGCAAGCGAGCGTTGAGCTTCATACGAGTTTGGGAAGGATATGCTGCATGGTTTGCCCGCGAGTGTGCCAAGCTTCGGGCGAGGGCGCAAGTAAATGCCGGCCAGCGAATGCCGGGCGGGTAGTGTCCTAATTCGAGGAGGTGAACGCTGCGGCAGGACTTTCGCGAGGCCGTTGCCGGGTCGCTGCCGTTTCGGAAGTCGTGCTGGAAGGATAATTTGACGCCGCTGGAAATCCGCTCAAACGGTCTGAGGCCAAGTTGGACGCCGTTATCAATCCGCTCCAGCAGCTTGAGGCCAATTCTGACGCCGTTCCAGACCGGCTCAAACGGTTTGATGCCTATTTGGACGGCGTGAAAATGCCGCTCAAACGGTTTGATCAACATTTCAACGCCGTTGGAAACCCGCTCCAACCGTTTGAGGCCAATCTGGACGCCGTTTTTGTCCCGCTCCAACCGTTTGAAGGCTATTTTGACGCCGCTAAAAACCTTGTCCAACGGTTTGAGGGCAATTCTGAGGCGGTGAGACCCGCGCCCAATCACCTGTTACCAGTTCTAAATCAGCAATTTACGACGAAATCGGCGAACTGGACGCCATCATGCACAACAAATACACGCGCCAGCGGTCCCGCCACGGCGGGATGCTCGCCGGCAAAGCACCAGCCATCCCGCAATGGCGGGACGCTCCGCAGCGGGAGAAGAAACCGCCGACTCCGCCCACGCCGCCACCGGCGTAAGAATCAGGGAACAATTTGAGAACTCGCAGCGGCCTTGGGAAACGGAGGCCGCTTTTTTTTTGCGGGGCTCTTGCTGGATACTCACCCCACCGTCACCGGCACAAGCGTAATCGTGTCGTTGCCGAAGATGTCGATCACCTTCACGGCGATAGTGTAGCGGCCAGCCTTCGGGTAGGTGAATGGCACGCTGGTCAATTCCAAATCCCGGCTTTGACGGGTGCGGAAGCTTTGCCATTCGTTCTCAAAGATGTAAGCGCCCGTCCAGCGTTCCTCGAAGTCAATGAACTCGCCCGTGTCGGCCTTGACCACGCCGACGAGTTCGCCCTCCACGCCCATGCGCTTCGGGACTTTGATGATTTCCTTCCGGCTCTCGTAATCGAAATCCACCGCCCAGTAATCCACCCAGTCGGTCCACTTCTTCGTGAGCACGTCGCGGGTGATGACGCCGTCCTTGTTTTTGCTGAACTTCACCAACTTCCCCGCTTCGCAGACGACTTCGCTTTTGCCGGCTTTCAGGTCGGCGGTGATGGCGTCCACCACGCCCTGCGAGTAATAAACGGAGAAATCGGTCAACTCGACGGCGACGGTCAAATTCTCCTTCGTAGCAGCCGACGTGAGGAGGCTCTGATCTTTCTTGCCGGCTTTGGCGGACGGAGAAGTCTGAGCCTCCTCACGTCGGCTGCTACCAAATCTGGGTGTGACTTCGATGTAGGCCACGTCGTGGAAACGGACCTGCCCTTTCTCGACGGCGCGCTTGTCGAAGACTTCGGGCGGGATGGTCTTGGGCGCGAGGTC
>CAYIIH010000387.1:0-7864 GCA_964363225.1 uncultured Verrucomicrobiota bacterium
CCCTACCCTCATGCGGCGGGTTCAACCACTTTTGTAGTCCATCCCACAGTCTCCTATGTAATCCTGTCTCCGGTCAAAGCCGCGACAACACACGTTCTATTTGTTCAGCATGCACCTCCAGACCGGACTCGGTCCAGATCACGTAATCAGCACGGGCCATCTTCTTCTCCACCGGCCATTGAGCCTTAATGCGCTGCGAGCTCTCCTGGTCGCTCCATCCGCGCGCTTGCAGGCGGACGTGCTGCGTGGCGGCAGAGCAAGCCACGCATACGGTGGCGTCAAAGTGCCCAGCCGCACCCGTTTCAAACAGCAGCGGAATGACCACGGCTCCCCGTAGAAGGCCGGCGCTCTTCCAAGATTCAACTTGCTCCAGCCAGACCGCCTGAATCAGCGGATGCAAGATGCCCTCCAATTGCTTGCGGGCTGCCGGGTCGCCAAAGACAATACGCGCCAATTCGCCTCTGCGGAGCCGGTCTTGGCCATCGACGATCTCCTTGCCAAAGACCTCCTGGATTTTGCGCAAAGCAGGCTGCCCGGCCTCAACAACCTGCCGGGCGATCAGGTCGGTGTCCGCAACGGCCACCCCACGACGCTGCAGTATTGCGGCAGAGGTCGATTTGCCCATGCCGATGCCGCCGGTTAATCCTAGTACTTTCATCGCGCTTCGCCGAATCTTTCAGCAGTCAGCTCAAGACAAGTAGATGGCGAGACTCCGTCAAACCGCAACTTCCTGACGAATTGGATTCCACGGCTCAAGGGCTGCTTGTGACTCCACTGCAGACAGGGAGTCCTGCCCCACCGTGAAAGAGAGAATTTGCGCAGTCTGTTAGTATCGCCCAAAATCGTCGCGGGCCGCCACGATTTGCCCGGCACGACAGCCGGCAGAGACTTCGTAGCGCAGATTTCTCATCTATCGGTATCTGGCCAAATCGTCGCGAGCCGCGCGCGTTCTTCCGGCGGGCTGGGAACCGCAGAGACGCGATGAACGCAGAGGGGGATTCTCGGTTTGCTTTCTCTGCGTCTATCGCGTCTCTGCGGTTTACTTGGCTTCGGCCTTTGGTTACGGCTCCGCCGCGCTGCGCGAGAATCCTCTTTTCCCGGTTCAAGGTTTGAACGCCCGGTAAAACCGAAGTGCCTGGCCGGCCGCTTCCGCGTCCTGGAATAGAATCTCGCCGGCGTTGTTCGCAGTGTTGGTGGAAATGGATTTCCACGTTTTCAGATCGGCGGAAGCCTGGACGACATACGGTTTGTAAGGCTGACCGCGCAATCGAATCTGCTGGCTGCCGCTCACGATGCCGGCCAAGGAGAGTGAAGAAGGATCAAACGGAGGAGCAACAGCCGGCAAATCAACCTTGTCGATAAAGGCGGCATCCTCACCTTCACTGACGGCCGCGTCTTTGACGTAGCGCCATTCCAGGACGTTGCTTCCTTCCGGAACATCGAAGGCAAAGGTATTCCAACCCGTCTCACCCGACCAGTTGGTGAGGAGCAATCCATTCAGATGAAACTCCAGTTTGTCGAAGCCGGCTTCTGAACTGACGCGGTATTCAAACGAACCAGAGCCCGCCGGCGTCTCGCTAACCAAGACCACAGAATTGGTGACAAACGGACGGCCATGGCCAATGTTGGCCGACCGCGCCACATGATTGGTCATCACCACCTTGTTGGTGACAACTTTGCTTGCGTTGGTGACCAACGTCACATTCGTCACCACGAAATTCGTAATCTGCCAGCCAACGTCTTTCCAAAGCGTGTTGGTAAACTGTTTCGCTTGAAAATCATCCGCGAACACGCGCGTGGAAAAGTGGGGCACCACGTTGGTATGGCTTTGGAGGGTGAGAAAGAAAGGGTTCTGCGCCGACAGAACCTGGCCGTTGGTATTCGCCCAATATCCGAATTCAAAATAACGATTCGGCTTGGCCGTCAGCGAAACGGTGGCATTCCCCGGATAACTCCCGGACGAAGGCGTTACCACCCCCTCGACGGTGTTGGAGGCCGTCAAGGTAAAGACCTGAGAGGAGGTAAAAGCGTAAAGCAGGCGGACTTCGCCGGATTGGCTGGCAAAGCCATCCACCGCAATGCGGTACAGTTGATTGGCCTGCACGGCCACAATGAGTTCGCTGAAGCTTTGGCCGCCCGCTGTATCATCACTGCTGGCCACTTCAATCAAGTTGGTCACTCGATCCCCGCTGTATAAACCAAGCAAAGTATCGAAGGTCGAGCCGGCTGTGCTCAAGAAAAGCACGCCGTGAGAAGGCGCCTGCCATTTCCACCAGATCGATTTGCCGCCCTCGTTGCCGGCATGGGCTGGTTCGCCCTGCTCCTTGGATGAACGGCTGTTATTTCCCGCCGCTGTGCCGGAGAGTCCCGATAAAAGCGTGGCGTTGGCAAACAAATCGTTGGGCGCATCCTGTTCCCGGTAAGTAATGGAAAAAACCAGCGGAAAGGATGTGTTCCTGGCAAAATCCACCGCCCAGACCTCAATCCGATTTAACCCCGCCTGCAGCAAGACGGGAGCAGACCAGTTGGTTGTTCCGAAGGCAGGAGTAGCGGTCAGGTCGTTATTCAACCTGACGAAAACCTGGCTCACTCCGGAAGCGTTGGGTTTTGGATCCGTCGCCGTCCCGGCCAAGGTGATCTGGTTGGTGAAAACCGTGCCTCCGCTCGGATGGCTGGTCACAGCGACCGACGGGGCAGTCGTATCCGGCAAACCGCCCGGCTCCACTCGAAGCCGGATTTCTCCGGCTTGGCTTGCGTCGGTCCCGGCCACCGCAATGTAATACGTCACGGTCGCCTGGGCGTTGAAGGTCAAGTACCCTTGCCGGAGTTGGCCCACATCATTCGTGGACGCCACTTCCACCAACTGCCCGAGTTGCGTGCCCGTATAGACGCCAATAACTGTATCAAGGGCGCTGCCGGTTGTATCCACCAGCACCCGGCCGCTGATGCTGGGCGAAAAGTTCCACCAAACCGAGTTCTCCACGGTCGGAACGCGGGCATGGAGCGGCTCCTGCGATTCCATGCTGGCGAACTTATTGTTGCCCACCACCGAGTCGCCGGAGGCACGAATCTTGATCGCATTGGCAAAATCATCATTGGAAGGCCGCGGCAGCAGGGGGTAAGTGACGTTCACGCTGATGCCGATTTTTCCCGGTGCCGTCGCCGTTACGGTCAGAGTCAGGCTGTTGCCAATGCTTGGTGTTCGCAGGACCGTCGTGTAGATCGCGTCACCCGCCACCAAATCCGGCAGCACACCATCATTTTGAAAAACCAGATTGGTCAGGCCGGGCACAAGGCCAGTGACCGTAGCGTCGGTGACGCCGAACAAGTCCGAAACCCGCGCAGAGATCACATTGGTTGAAGGCTGCAACAGAATCGTTCCTGAGGGGGGCGTCACGCCGATTTCGAGGATGCCGTCCGTGTTGCCAGTCAACGCATTGTACGCATTGACCCGCCCCTCGGTCCGGCATTTGTTGGTCAGCGCAGGGATCTGCACCGCGCTGAGCATAAGCCGCTCAACCAACTCGAACAACGGAATGGCAGGATACCGTGCCACCACCAGCGCCGCGACCCCAGCGACATGCGGCGAAGCCATACTCGTTCCCTGGAGAAACTGGTAGTCCGTATCCGATCCGTTATAAGTGGAAAAAATATCGACCCCGGGGGCGGC
Organism: uncultured Verrucomicrobiota bacterium; assembly: GCA_964363225.1. GTDB lineage: Bacteria > Verrucomicrobiota > Verrucomicrobiia > Limisphaerales > CAYIIH01 > CAYIIH01. Next base: position 3,671 of record CAYIIH010000387.1, read on the forward strand.
TAAATGGACGTTAGTCAGTCCGTAGTTCGAGAATACCGCCAGCTTGTCATAGCGGTCCACGGCAGCCACCGCGACGATGTTATCCAGTTGATAGGAAGCCGGATAAGCAGGGATGACATCGTTGTCATTTGCATCATTTCCGGCAGCCGCTACAAAAAGGATACCGTTGGTGCGCGCGGCGGCTATGGAGTCAAACAGGGCTTGTGAATAACCGTACCCGCCCCAGCTATTGTTCATGATTCTGGCCCTGTTTCTTGCGGCGTAACCAATACACTCAATAGCATCCGAAGTCAGTCCTCCACTCGCCCCAAGGAACTTGCAGGCCATCAATTGCACCTGCCAAGCCACTCCCACGTGCGGCTGTCCGTTGTTCGCCGCGGCGCCGATTGTTCCGGCCACGTGGGTCCCGTGGCCAATGTCATCCATCGGATCGCCGGGAGCCGGCACGAGGTCAATCGCGTTAATGCCAAAAACATCATCCACATAACCGTTGTTATCGTCGTCGATCTGGTTACCCGGAATCTCCCCGGGATTACGCCACATTTGCGCGGCCAAATCGAGGTGGGTATAACGAATGCCGGTGTCGATCACGGCCACAATGACATTCGTCGATCCGGTCGTGATATCCCACGCCGACACGGCGTTGATGTCCGCTCCCGGTCTGCCGCCCAATTGGCCGTTGTTGCGCAGCCCCCACAAAGTGCCATTGACAAAAGCGGAATCATTGGGGGTCAGCGACGCCTTTACCACATAATCCGGTTCCACGTAGGCGAACAGGCCCGAATTGCGCAAGGCGGCAATCCGATCAATCAATTGCTGCGCCTTTGTTTCTGGGTCTGTGGCGGCTGCTTTGGCTGCGTCGGGCATATCGAGAGTGACCAGGCCGGGAACCAAATGGCCAAGGTTCTGTGCTGTTAAACCGAGCGAGTGAAGAACCGCGGCGCTGGCCGGAGCGGCTGCTTGATTCGCGTCCGCGAATTTTGCCAAAAGACGAGTGGGATGAGCCTGGTGTCTGCCGACTGTGATAAAATTGGTCTGCGCGGCCAGCGGCGAGGCCACCCACCAGCAAATCGCCGTCAGCAAAAGGATACGAGCTTTAGACATATTCGATTTCTTCGGCATTAAAAACGAGCACGGTCCGCCTCTCGGCCCAAGACTGCCCCTCTTCCTATTGGGTATAACGCAAACGATAATAACGTTGCCCACTGCCGGAAGAAACTGGATTCGAGTCCGGAAACGTCACGACACTGCTGTTGAACCCGCTGTTGGTGTATTTCAAGAGGACCTGCCACACCGGCGAGACTATATTCGTGCTGGATTCAAGCTGGAAGACAGCAAGCGGCGTGGCTTCCCACGACAGAAGCACCGTCAAAGGCGGCTTGTTGGTCAGTGTCACGTTTACGAACTTGATGCCGTCAAAAGGTGTTAACGGTTGGAGATCAAATCCATTGGCGATGCCATCCCCGTCCGAGTCAAGCACCAGACTTTCGCGCAACCCACGGTTCATCCGGACGGTTTTGTTGCCCGTCACCACCACGTCCACGGAGCTGTTCGGACCCGAATAATCTTTCACCCAATGCATCTGCCCAATGCCAAACTGGCGGCCATCAAGCTGTTCGACCGAGACCGGCGAATTCGGGTCGGTCGAACGGGCATCCGCAAAGTAGATATGGATGTTGCTCTCCAAGAAAATCGCGTTGTCCAAATCCGCCGCCACGCTGCCGGACATTTCCAGCAGATCAACATAGAGCGCATTGCTGACACCGGTGCCAACGAAGGCGAACTGGCTGAAGTTCGTCCCGTTGAGCGCGAGACGGCCCAAGGCCAGGTTGTTCTCGAAGCCCGCTGTGGAAACACCCCGGTCTTCTCCGGGCCAGGTATGAGCCACCACCTGAAACCGGGCCGCTACAGACTCGATGGCAGTTCCCTTAAGATCACCGGCCGGCCGCGGGCCGGAGACCTGGAATCCTTTGCCGACGCGCCATAAATTACTGCTCTGCGGCCCGTTGTCCTGCAGCGTCTCGGCCACGTTCAAGCTGAGCGCCCCGCCGGCTTCATTGAGGTAATTGTTAAACTTCAGAACGCTGGCTTTCACGCTGAGGTTGCCGCGGGTGCCAAACTTCCCTCCGTCCAGCTTGCCAACTTTGGTCTCGATCCCGATCGGGCCGACCGTCGGTATGAAAATATTCGTGAGATACACAATGGTGCCAAGCAGGTTGGTGCGGAATGCAAAGGTCTGAATTTCCTCTCCGGAAAGAATGCTGCCGCTGTTTTCCAGGTAATCGGCCCGGATAAAATGGGTAAAAGCGGAGATGGTCCCGCGATTGACGAGGTTGGTGTAGGGATTCGGCCGGTCGAAGCCGAAGTCGGCCTGGCCGGTAAGAGTGATCTTGCCGAGATTGGTCAGGTTCACGATTCGAGGGAGATTGGCCGGCCCCCAGCGCAGCGTGGGACTCAACTGGATGCCTCCCTGGACCGTCAGGTTTTCGCTATCGACCAGGAACGAATTGTTGACCAGCAAATTATCGCCAATGACAACAGAGGAGGGCGCATTGGTGCTGCGGGCGGCAAAATCATTTACGACCACCCGTTTAGTGGAACTAAGGAGGGTGCCATCGACCACCAGAGCATGAAACCGAACGTCCACCACGTTGCTGCTGAACGGGTCCGTGAACTGGTTCGTCCAGACCGAACTCCACGCCGTCAGGGTTCCGGTGAACCGCTGCACTGAATCCCGCGCCAGGTTTTTGATCCGCAAAGTGCCGGTGGTCGAAGCCAGATCAAAGTTCAGGTTCTGCACGTCCACCATCGCATTGGTGCTGGTGCTAACCAGGTTCTTGGTCTTAATGTTGACCATGCCTTCGCCGCGGATGCGTGCCCGGGTCAAGTTCAATTCGTCCGCCACAATCTCCACGCGCCCCGGCAGGTTGGTCAGCGAAACCCCCGGTACCTGCGGCAAACGCGAAGCGAGATTATCGACTTCCGCCGAGTAGGCCGCATAGATGTTGGTCGCGACGCGGTTGGAATAGACCGGGTTGTAAAAGAGATCGGGTGTGACCACCGAATTCGATGGAATGCCAAAAAAGACGTAATCACACGGCGCGATCCGGCTCAGGATAAAGGAGGACGGCCGGAAGGTCTCAGAACTGACGATATTCGTCAGCACATTGAAATTCGTATCGGTCGCCAACTGGTCAATCAGATAGAGTGTGTTGGTGAAAATGTTACCCGTGATCAAATTGGTCGCCGGAGAAGAGAATTCTACGACGGCTGTTTGGAAGTCGTTGGCCGGCGGGGTCAAATCCGGATAGGTGGCGTTGACCCATTTGACATTGGCTGTGATATTCGAATCCCACGTTTGCACAAAAACGGTCTGCACAGTGATGTTGGTCGGCGAACTGGAGGTGATGAGCGCCCACGAAGCCGGATCGAATAACGCCATAAAACCGACGGAGCCCCCGATCTCATTGGTCACCCGGTGGGCGGGCGGTTGCACAAAGAAGGGCGGCCCGCCCGTCAGCAGCGGCGGCAACGCGAGATTCGTGGTCCTGTCCATGCCCCAATAAATGTCGTACAGGCCGACATCCGGGAAAAAGTTGGTCGGTGTAACATAAAAGAAGCTCGTGCACAGACCGCCAAAAAAACCGTTAAACAAGCCGGCGTTCGCGCTCCCTAACGGCTCGATGATAATGCTGCTGTTCGTCAGATTGACAGTTTTTCCCTGTAATTGAATGAGCCCGCCCGGCCCGGCACTGAGCGTGCCTTGGTTGATGATATTCGTCGCCCAAATCTCCAAGCGCGAACTGCTGAACAAAGACCCGCCTATGATGCCCGATCCTCCGACCAGGAAGACAAATCCGCCCGTATCCGTCACCTCAATAGTTCCACTGTTGAAAAAGGTATCCGACGGACCGCGCTGGCCTGCATCGGAGACATGACTAAACCGATACCCCGCGTCCCCGATCATGATCCCATTGTTGGTGTAGTAGAGCACATTTTGGAAATCGTAAGGCAACAACGTGAGCGAGAAGAAGTTCGAGGAGAACAAAGAAGAACAAAAGGAGCCGTTATTGACAAAGGCGATGGCATCGATTTGCGGCGGCGGCTCGGTATTGAAAGAACATTGCACGGTGCCGTTATTGATGTACATCGGGCTGGCAGAGCGAGTGACCAAAGTCATCGAAACCAATGCCA
>CAYIIH010000388.1:0-7804 GCA_964363225.1 uncultured Verrucomicrobiota bacterium
GGGTGTTCGTTCTCATCGGTGACGATGACCCACGCTCCTTTGGGAGCGACGAGGATGAAATCCGGATGAGGCACCCGCAGCCGCTCGCCGCCGTTGGTGCGGATTTCGTACGGCTGGAAGGGAACCGCCCGATTGAACTCTCGAATGGCTTCTATCAGCATGACACCACACGGTAAGCTCTTGGCCGGCTTTGACAAGATTCACGATATGGTGGAGGCGGCCAAAGCCGGCTGGGCCTTGCGATTGACTTGACCGGTTGCTCTGTTAGCTTTGACAGCATTCGTTATGGCGGACAATTCGATAGGCAAGCTGAAAAGAATCCGGGCCGAAGCCCAATCCTTTCTGGACGAAAAAGAGACGGCCGCGCACGACCAGAAGGAAAGGCCGCGCTGGCGGCGGTGTGTCCATTTCTGGCTGCACGTCGGCAGAAACTTTCTCAGCAACCGCTGTCCGGCCCGGGCTTCGGCTTTGGCTTACACGACGTTGCTGGCGCTGGTGCCGATTCTGGCGGTGGTGGTGAGTGTTTCCGCAGGCCTGCTGAAGAAGGAGGGTCAAAAGCCCATCGACGAGCTGCTGGATAAGCTGGTCCAGAATGTGGCCCCGCAACTGAACTTGGTGCAAAAAGTGACGGATGAAGAAGAGGCCGCCATCAGCCGCCAAATGGTGGTGCAACGAATCAAGGGATACATCGACAACGTGCAGAGCGGGACCTTGGGCGTGACGGCGGTGATCGCTTTGATTTTTGTGGCGATATCGCTGCTCAGCACTATTGAAGCGACTTTCAACGACATTTGGGGAGTAGCCCGCGGACGAAATTGGATCACGCGCGTCGTCCAGTATTGGGCGGCCATCACCCTCGGCCCGCTTTGTGTCGTGATTGCTTTTGGCCTGGCGGCCGGCCCGCATTTCGAGACCACCAAGAAATGGCTGGAGCTGCTGCATCTGCAGGCTTTTGCCTCGACGCTCTTGCCGTTCATTGTTTTGAGCGCCGCCTTCACTTTGTTCTATCGCCTGATGCCGAACACGAAAGTGCGCTGGCCTGCCGCCCTGGCCGGAGGAGTTGTGGGAGGCTCCCTTTGGCAATTGAACAATATCTTCAACGTGATTTACGTGTCGCGCGTGGTCAGCTACAGCAAGATTTATGGCAGCCTGGGCATCATTCCCGTGTTTCTGATCGGCCTCTATTTCTCCTGGCTCATCCTGCTCTTGGGCGCGCAAGTGGCCTATGCCTACCAAAACCGCGAGGCTTACTTGCAGGCGAAGCAGGCAGAAAGCGTCAACCAGCGCGGCCGCGAATTCATTGCCTTGCGAGTCATGACGGCGGTGGCCGTTCAATTTCAGAGCGGTGCAAAGGCGCCCAGCCGGCTGGACCTGGCTTCGGCCATCGGCGTGCCCTCTCAACTGTTGTGCCAGGTTCTGGCCGCTCTGGTGCAGTCCAAGTTGCTGGTGGAAGTGGCCGGCGAGGAAACGGCCTACGCGCCCGCCCGTCCTTTGTCCAAGATCACCGCTCACGACATTCTGCAAGCGTTGCGCGCCGGCCCGGGCCAGGAGTTGGAGACGCGTGATGAGCCGGTGCGAGGATTGGTGCGGCGGGAGTATGAAATAATCCAACAGGCCGAACAGCAGAGCGCGGCGGCATTAACCCTCCAGGCTTTGGCCCAGCGGGCTCAAGAGGCCGAAACCCCCAGCGAGCGCGCTTGAATGGGCCTTGAATCCTGGCGCGACGCGAGTGATGAATTTGCTGGTAAAAGCCGGACGTTTTATTTATCTGTGGAAGGTAACGTATTCAGGCAGCACACGGCGATCTATGAGTCGGAACAAACTCAGGGGTTGACAAACCGCGCAGCGTAAGTGTCTGTATTAAGAAGTAAAGGCGTGCAATATGCGCCCATGGAAAAAATGCTTGTATGATCTCTAACGAACGTCCATCGCCTTACGGCCACCGATCTCACAGCCAGTCGGGACCCAAGCCCACAGTGGTTGAAGAAACCCTCAGAACCGATAAAGTTCAAATCGAGCGAAAGACCTTCATCTTTACGCTGAAAGAGAACCCCCGAGGCCGTTTTCTTCGCATCACTGAGGACGTAAACGGGCGGCGCGATACGATCATCATCCCGGCCACTGGCTTGGAAGACTTTAAGAGGCTTTTTGACGACATGTTAAAAGCCTCTGCGGAAACGCCACCTAAAACGACGGAATAACCAGCGTCGGTTGCGATCCTTGGAATTGGATGAGCCTGACGAGGGCAGGGGAACGGGTCAGTTTTTTTTCCTCGTTCTGATCCGGGGCGCATCCCCCCAGAGTCCTTCCAGATTGTACCGTTCACGAATGTCGGCCCGCATGACGTGAACGATGACATCAAAGTAATCAATCACTACCCAGCCCGTGTGCAGGCTGCCATCGGCCGCGTGCGGACGCAATCCGAGTTCTTCTCTCAGCTTCTCGGTAATTTCATCCACAATCGCGCGCAGATGCGGTTCGCTCGTCCCAGTGGCAATGACAAAATAATCCGTGATCGAAGAGACCTCCTTGACCTTCAGGACCACGATATTCTCGGCCTTTTTATCATCGGCACATTTCCGGCATAACAATGCCAGTTTCCTGGATTCCATTGGGCGATATGATGCCTCAGACTCCTTCAAAGATAAAGCCGATTGTTGCAAATCGCTTCCGCCACAGCGGGACCGACCAAAAACTCGATGGACCGCCCCGTTCGAACCCGCTCCCGGATTTGGGAGGAAGAAACGCCCAGCGGGAATCCCATTAAACTCCGGATTCTGAAATTCGCCGGGGGATGGGCGCCGGCTTGGCCCGGCCTGGGAATAATGACAAACTCCACCAGGCCTGCTAAGTCGTTGGCCTCACGCCACTTTGGCAACTGGCCAACCTGATCTGCCCCGACCAGGTAAAACAATTCCCCCCCGGCAAATCGCCGCGCATAAGCGCGAACCGTGTCGATGGTGTAGGACACGCCGCCCCGGTCGATCTCCTGGCCGTCGATTTCGTAAAGGGTTTGGCCCGACAAGGCCAAACGCAGCAATTTGAGACGCTCCGCTCCCGGCGCCAATGTCCGGTCAGGCTTGAAAGGAGATTGCGCGGCAGGAATAAAAAAGACTTTCTCCAGTTCCAACTCCTCCAAAGCCGCCTGCGCCACCAACAAATGCCCCAAATGCACGGGGTCAAATGATCCGCCAAATAAGCCAATGCGTTGCACGACGCGATGTTAGATTTTGGACTTGCGATTGGCGATTCGAAAGTTCAGCAACACCGCCTCACGCCTTTGAACCTTTTTTCCACAACCTGCAAATAGAGCTGCTTCTGCAAAACGCGCCCCGCGCCGGCCTCGCGCTGGTCCAAAAGATGCACTTCGGTCTGTGACTGGGCCGGACCGTTTTCGCCGCTGCGGCAGGAGCAGACGTTGGCCATTTGCTGAGCGCGCTCCAGATCGGCCTCGCCGGAGAGTTCCTTCAATAACGCGAGCGCCAAGGCCAGCAAGCCAAAGAACCGCAATGGCTTGCCTTCGACCAAAGCATATTCAGGCAGCCAAACGGGCTCGGTCTCGTGAACAATGGCCAGCCGCCGCCGAGCCAGCAAGAGAATCCATTCCCGAACGCTTAACAGGACAATCAACACCACCAGAACCATGAAAATACCCGCCACCACCGCATCCAAATACTGGTTGAAACACAAAATGCGATTGGTCCGAACGGTCTGCGCGGCGGCAGCGATGGCCGCAGCGTCGCCGGCGGTTTGCGCCGAGGAAACCGCTTGCTGGAGCGCCGGCAGTTTCTCATTCAACACCTTGGCTTGCGCCAGAAAACCGATGCGCGGGTCCGGGTGAAAAACTTTTTGCATCCCAGCCGACATGGTTACCGCCAGCAGCCAAACCAGCGGAATGAGCGTGACCAGCGCAAAAGCCGGCCGCCCGGTCTTGGCGTTCCCGGTCTTGGACAGGTGCATTTTCAAAATCACCGTCGTGGCCAGGCACAGCGCGATGGAAGCCAGCAATTGATTGGCAATGCCGAACAACGGCCAAAGGGAGTTGATGCCGCCCAGCGGGTCCCGCACACCCTGGATCAGGAAATAGCCCCAACCCGCCACCATCAGGACGCTCGCCAAGATATTGGCGTTGATGCTCTTGGTGTCGCCGAGCGGCTTCCAGAGATTGCCGAGGATGTCCTGGAGCAAATAACGGCCGACGCGCGTTCCGGCATCGAGGGTGGTCAAGATAAACAGCGCCTCAAACATGATGGCGAAATGATACCAGAGGTCGAGCCAGCGATCCTTGACCGCCCTGGAAAAAATATGGGCCATTCCCACCGCCAGCGTCGCTGCGCCCCCGGTGCGGCCGAACAGGCTTTTTTCGCCAATTTGCTGCGCCAGTTTGTCCATCTCTTCCACCGTGACCGGGAATCCGGCGGCGTTCACCTTGGCCACGGTGTCCTGGGCGATGGCTGCGGCATCGGCGCCCGCGCCTTTGATATTCATGCTCAAGTACACGCCCGGCTCGAGCGTGCAAGCTGCGATCAGGGCCATGGTGGCGACCAGCGATTCAAGGCACATCGCCCCGTAACCAATAGGGCGGGAATAACCTTCGCGCGTGATGATCTTGGGCGTGGTGCCGCTGGAGATCAGCGTGTGAAAACCGGAGATCGCGCCGCAGGCAATGGTGATGAAACAGAAAGGAAAAAGCTTGCCTGCCACCACCAGACCCGATCCGTCGATGAACCGGCTGATGGCCGGCATTTTCAAATCCGGCAGCACGAGAAACACGCCCATCGCCAGGGCGAGAATGGTGCCGAGCTTCATGAAGGTGCTGAGATAATCGCGCGGTGCCAGCAGCAGCCACACCGGCAACACGCTCGCCGCCAACCCATACAGAATAACCGACCACGCCAGCGGCTCGGCTCCCAGTGTAAAGGCCTTGGACCAATGAGCGTGGCCGTGCACAAATTGGCCGCCCCAAACCGCCAGCAACAGCAACACCACGCCCATGGCCGACGCTTCCAGCACTTTGCCCACACGCCACCAACGCAAATAACCGCCCATGAACATCGCAATGGGAATGGTGGCGCCAACCGTGAAAACGCCCCAGGGACTCTCGGCCAGCGCTTTCACCACCACCAGCGCCAGCACCGCCAGCAGTATAACCATGATGGCCAGAATGGCGGCCAACCCGATGTAACCCGCCAGCGAGTTGAGTTCTTCCTTGACCATCTGCCCCAGCGACTTGCCATTCCGCCGCATCGAGCAAAACAAAATGACAAAATCCTGCACCGCGCCGCCCAGCACCACCCCAATCAGAATCCAGAGGGCGCTCGGCAAATACCCGAATTGAGCTGCCAGCACCGGCCCAACCAGGGGTCCAGGACCGGAAATGGCGGCAAAGTGATGCCCAAACACGATCCATTTGTTCGTCTTGACGAAATCCCGGCCATCATCATGCACCTCGCAGGGGGTCGCTCGCCGGTCATTGAGCAGCAACACCCGCGCTGCGATCCATTTGGAATAAAAGCGGTAGCCGATGGCATAGCTGCACAGCGCGGCGATCAGAATGTAAGCGGAATTGAGCGGCTCGCTCCGGTGCAGGGCCAAGGTGATGTAAGCCCAGGCGCCCAAGAGTGCGACCAGCACCCATAGGAAAAGTTGCGCAAGTTTCCTCATGACGTAAAGCGTGTTAAAACGGATCGGTCGATCATAGGCAGACCGGCTTTGGATTCAATCTTAACGTTCATCGAAGAGCGACCCCGCTTGCACTTGCATATTTGCCTCCAGCAAGGCTTCATGCTCCTGAACCTGTGAATCTGAAGAGAGCGACATTGATACTGTGCAGCCTCGCCTTAGGGCTGGCCGGTTGCGCCCGCTACCAGCCGAAACCCTTGTCAGTCCGAGACACTGCCGAGCGCTTAGAAAGCCGGACGCTCGACCATCCGGAATTGAGGAAGATTCTCGAACAAACCTTGCACCGTGCATTCGCGGTCTGGCCGCCGCAAGTCTGGGATTTCCCTTCGCTCGAGGCCGCAGCCTATTTCTATCACCCCAGTTTAGCCGTGGCGCGCGCCCAGTGGCGTGTGGCGAAGGCGGGCGTCATCACGGCTGGGGCGCGACCGAACCCGACGATTGGTGTCACACCCGAGTACAATTTCAACCCGGCCAGTGGCGTGTCGCCCTGGATTGCGACGCTCCCTCTGGACATTCCCATCGAGACGGCGGGCAAGCGCGGGTATCGCGTCGCGCGGGCGCAACATCGCTCGGTGGCGGCACACCTGAACATCGCAACCGTGGCTTGGCAAGTGCGGAGCAACTTGCGCGCGGCGTTGCTCGACTTCACGGACGCCACGCGGCGGGAGAAGCTCCTGCAGGCCCAGCAGGCCATCCAAGAGGAAGCCGGCCGCAGACTCGAACAGAAGCTGCGCGCCGGAGCCATCGAAACTTTGGAACTCTCCCGGGCGCGCCTCGCTCTGGCTCGCTCGCGTGTCGAAGCGGGGGAGGCCCGGCGGCAAGCCTCGGAAGCGCTGGCGCGCGTGGCCGAGGCTATTGGAGTTCCCTTGGGCGCGTTGCAGGGCGTGGTCATTGCGGAAGACTGGAAACGGCCAGCGGAGACGAACCTCACCACGGACCAGGCGCGCCGGCAAGCGCTGCAAAGCCGTCCGGATGTCCTCGCCGCCCTCGCTGATTACGACGCCAGTCAGTCGGCCTTGCAGCACGAAATCGCGAAACAGTATCCCAATATCCATCTCGGCACCGGCTATCAGTTCGACCAGGGCGAGAACAAATGGGCGCTGGGCGTGACGGCGGAAATTCCGGTGCTGAATCGCAACCAAGGCCCCATTGCCGAGGCGCAGGCCAGGCGCACGGAAGCAGCCGCTCGCTTCCTTTCGGTGCAGTCCAAGGCCATGGCCGAGATGGACCGCGCGCTCGCCGTCTATCGCAACGCGCAGGAGCGGCTGGACTCCTTGGCGGCATTGCGCGCCGCGTTGCAGCAGCCGGCAGCGTCCTTCGCCGCGCAGGTTCAAGCCGGGGCAGCCGAACCGCTGGACCTGCTCGCGGTCCGGACCGAACAGGCCGCCACGGAACTTCTCGAATGGGACGCGCGCGTACAGCTCGTTCGTTCGTTCGGTCAACTCGAAGAGGCCATCCAGTGTCCGTTGGGGATTTCGGGCGCGATTGAATCTCCCCCCAATGCAGCCGTCACGCACCCACCACCATGAAGAAGCCCTTGTTCGTCATTCTCATCGCCGCCGGCGCCATGGCCGGCCTCATCTTCGCCAACCGCAAGATGGGCCAGGAACGGGAGCTGGAAAGGGAACGGGAGAAGCCTGTCGTGGCCAAGTCGCAGGTCAAGCCCGGGACGAACGGCGAGGCCACACTGACGCTGGAAGACGAGGCGCAAAATCGAATTGCTTTGCAGGTCGAACCGGTCAGGTCGGCCAAGCTGAACCCAGAGTTGAAGGGCTTTGGCCGGATTCTGGACCCCGCGCCCCTTGCGGCGCTGGCGGCTGAACTCGCTTCCGCCCAAGCCGCGTTGGCCGCGTCCGAGAAAGAATTCGACCGATTGAAGCTCCTCAATGCGCAGGAGAAAAATGCTTCGGACCGCGCACTGCAAGCGGCGGAGGCCACCGCGCGGCGCGACCAAATTCTCGTGGAATCTGTCCGCACTCGACTGGCGTTGACGTGGGGTCAAGCGATCGCCGAACAGGCCGGCCTCCCGGCCTTTGTCCGTTCGCTGAGTTCATTGGACAGCGCGGTCGTGCGCCTCGATCTGCCGGCCGGTGAAGTTTTGCCGGCGCCTCCGGTCAGCGCG
>CAYIIH010000389.1:0-7786 GCA_964363225.1 uncultured Verrucomicrobiota bacterium
CCAGCGCAATCCCACCGTCGTTCGTCGGCACGCGTTGGTGCCAATACGGTTGGAAGCCCTCGTCGCGAAGCCGCGACACGGTTCTTTCCGTCAGATAGCGGTTTTGAAAACACCCGCCGCTCAATGCAACGCGCGGTTCGCTGACTCGTCTAGCCACGGCGACAATTGCTTCAGCCAGCGCGTTGTGAAACTTGGCCGAGATGATGGCGACGGAAACGTTTCGCTCAACGTCTGCGAGGCTGGCTTGGACCATCGGCGACCAGTCCAACACGAGTGACGAACGAGCTGTGACGAGTGGCATGTTGTAGTGCTCTTCGGTTTCAATTCCATAAAGCGCGAATTCCAGTTCCATCGCTGCCTGGCCCTCGAAGCGCATCTTCTGTCGCAGGCCGGTGAACGAGGCCACGGCGTCGAACAACCGGCCGACGCTGCAGCATGACGGTGAGTTCAATCCGCGTGCGAGCATGGTTGTGAGCGCATTCACTTCGGCTGCGGAAAAGGTTTCGAGCGGCTTGCAATCGTGCTGACGGAACAAGTCGTTGCCGAACATTTCATGGAGCAGGCCCAGAGCAGCCCGGCGCGGTTCTTTGACCGCTGCATCGCCACCGGGCAATCGGAAGGGACGCAGATGCGCGACGCGCTCGACGTCGTTTTCCGTGACCAGGAAGAATTCGCCGCCCCAGATCGTGCCGTCAGTTCCGTAACCTGTGCCGTCCCACGCGACGCCGAGCACCGGTGGTGCAAGTTCATTCTCCGCCATGCAGGAAAGGACATGGGCGATGTGGTGTTGGACCTGAATCACTCGCGGAGCGCGGCTGTCCTCAGCCGCAGCGGCTTCGGCATCCGTGAGGCGCGAGGATTTTCCAACCGTCGTTAGCATTGCCGGAGGCTGCGGCTGAGGACAGCCGCGCTCCAACGCAAACTTCGTCGAGAGATAATCGGGATGCAGATCGGCAACAATGATTTCAGGTTGCGCGTCGTAAAGCTTCGGTAAATCCGCAGCGACGCGCTGGAAGGCGGCGTTCGCTTGCTCCGTTTCCAAATCGCCGATGTGCTGGCTGATGAAAACCTGCTCGCCAACGGCAAACGCGACCGAGTTTTTCAAGTGTGCGCCGACGGCAAGGATTGGTTGAGGGTTGAGGGTTGAGAGTGGAGAGGTCAGCGTGATTGGGAGTGGCGCGTAGCCGCGGGCGCGGCGCAAAACCATTTCGCGGTCAAGCATCACGCGCACGATCGAGTCATCAACATGGCGGATTATGGGGCGGTTGTGGACGAGGAACACCTCAGCGATGTCGCGCAGGCGTTCAACGGCTTCGAACTCATCCGTGCAGATTGGCTCGTCGCTCAGGTTGCCGCTCGTGGCGACGACGGGAAAAGCCAACTCGGCCATCAGCAGGTGGTAGAGCGGGCTCGACGGTAGCATTACTCCGAAGTTGGGATTGCGAGGAGCGACAGACGGAGCGATCTCGATATGAGTTTGTTCAACGCCCGCCCTCACCCTGACCGTCTCCCCCGGGGGGAGGGAACAGCGGTCGTCCGCCACAAGTCGTCCTGCCACCACCGAGCTATCGGCAGTCGCGCGTTCGCTGGAGGACTGCGGACAATTCTCCCTCTCCTGGGGGAGAGGGCTGGGGTGAGGGCGGTCCAACCTTCTCAACAAAACAATCGGCGCTTCGGGCGAACGGAGCAATCGTTCCTCCAGCGGCGAGATTTCGCACACTGCCTTCACGCTCTCCAACGATGGAAACATTAGTGCGAGCGGTTTCTCCTCGCGTTGTTTCCGCTCTCGCAGGCGGCGGACGGCCATCTCATTGCGCGCATCCACCATCAAATGAAATCCACCAATGCCCTTGACCGCGACGATCTGGCCGCACCGGAGAGCTTCCGACGCGGCCAGCAACATGCCGTAGCCGCGTTCGTAAGAACGCGGATTTGCCAAAGTCTCGCCGTCAGCCGCGCTTTCACAAGCGCGGCTACGCCAGAAGTCGAGTTTTGGTCCGCAAACCGGACACGCATTCGGCTGCGCGTGAAAGCGGCGATCGCGCGGGTCGTCGTATTCGGCCTGACACGCGGGGCACATTTTGAACGCACGCATCGAAGTGTTCGCGCGGTCGTAGGGCAGCGCCTCGATGATGCTGAAGCGCGGGCCGCAGTTCGTACAATTCGTGAACGGGTAGTGGTAGCGGCGATTCGTGGGATCGAAGATCTCGCGCAGACAATCCGGGCAAGTGGCCATGTCGGGCAGCACGAGTGTGGTTTTGTCGCCGCTGGTTTTGCTTTCACGGATTGCAAATTCTTCGTAGCCGGTGGCGTCAAGCCAGGAGGCTTCAAGGCTTTGAATGAAACTGCGCGGCGGCTTTTCCCTTTCGAGTCGGAGCAGAAATCGTTCGAGCGCGTTGCGCGCACCTTCGATTTCGATGAAGACGCCCTGCGGCGAATTGTTGACCCAACCCGTCAATCCAAGCTCTGTGGCGAGTCGGAAGACGAACGGACGAAAGCCCACGCCTTGCACCGCGCCGCGAATCGCGAGCTTGAGGCGCGTGCTCTGCACGACCGGTCTTGCTTCCACCGTTGTCATTTGCCGTTGGCCGGGGTTGCCATTCTGCGATGGCCCGAACACCCGAGTCAATTCAATCATGCCACGGGTTGGGCGTCGCGCTAAACTTGCATTGCCAATATTCGCTCAGGAATTGTCAAAAGATGGGAGGCGTCCGGGCGCATGACATGGGAGATTCTCCGTAAGACAGCGCTCATGCACGAAGTCTCGATTATGGCGGAAGCGGTGCGGATGGCCGCGGAGACGGCGGAAGCCTCCGGCGCGCCTCGCGTGACCGGAGTTCGGCTGCGCGTGGGGACTTTGAGCGGGGCGGTCCCGGAGGCGATGCGGTTCGCGTGGGACGTGGTGTGCCGCAACACCATCGCCGAGGGCGCGTGGCTGGAGATTGAAACCGTGCCGGCGGCTTGCTGGTGCGCGACTTGTGAGACAGAGTTTGCGTGCGTGGATTTTCTCGGCGAATGCCCGCGCTGCCACAACGTGAGCGGCGAATTGCGGCGCGGGCGCGAACTGGACATCGCCGCGGTGGAGATGAACTGATATGTGCAAAGAATGTGGCTGCGGTCTCGCTGGCGGCGATGTGAAAATCGGCGGGCGCTCGCATGAACACGATCACGAACATGGCCAACATCATCACCACGACCATGACCACGGTCATCATCGCCAGCACGGTGGCAAGACCGTAAATCTTAACCGTTCGTTGATGGAGAAGAACGATCGGTTGGCGGAGCGGAATCGCGGTTTCTTCCGGGCGAAAGAACTCCTCGTGCTGAACGTTGTTTCGTCACCGGGGTCGGGCAAAACCACGTTCATCCGCGAAACGGCGACGAAGCTCGCGGGCAAATTGCGCGTGGGGGTGATCGTTGGCGACCTCGCCACCGACAACGATGCGGCGCAGTTGCGCAAGGCGAAGATTCCCGTCGTGCAAATCACCACGGGCACGGTTTGTCATCTGGACGCGGAGATGGTCTCCAAAGCGGCGGCGACGCTTGAACTCGGCAAGCTCGATGTGCTGGTCATCGAAAACGTCGGGAACCTCGTCTGCCCGGCGGATTATGATCTCGGCGAAGATTTACGCGTGGTGCTGCTCTCCGTTACGGAAGGTGAGGACAAACCGCTCAAGTACCCCCCCATGTTTCACTCGGCGAGTGTCGCGGTCGTGACCAAGAGTGATCTCGCGGTGGCGGCCGGGTTTAATCGCGAGCAGGCGCTGGCCAATCTAAAACGCATCAGCCATCACGCGCAAATCTTCGAGTTATCCGCCAAAACGGGCGATGGCATGAAGGCGTGGCTGGATTTCTTGGTGAAGCAGCGCGGACTGGCCGCCAACGGTTGAGGAGTTCCAAGGGATTCTTCTATCAAGCCCGCGCGAACGAGGCAGACAACCTTTTGTTGCACATGCAACAAAAGGTTGTCCGCTGCAGAGTAACTGTTCGAAATTCTTCCGTTGGAACATTTCAGCCGTTGGCAATCTCCCGCAACACCTTGCCCTCCGGGCCGATGAGGCGGAGCAGCAACGGCACCTGGCCGGCGGCGTGCGTGGCGCAGCCGAAACACGGGTCGTAGGCGCGGAAGGCCATTTCGACCATGTTCAACAGGCCGTCGTTCACCTGACCTTTCTTGATCAGACCCTTGGCCGCCTTGTCCACGCTCATCGCGATGCGCGCGGCGTTGTTCTGCGTGGCGACGATCAGGTTGGCCATCTTGATCAGGCCGTTGTCGTCGGTTTCGTAGTGGTGGAACAACGTGCCGCGCGGCGCTTCGACAACGCCGATGCCGACGGACGGTTTCGCGGTCGGGATATTGCGGATGTCGGAACTGGTGATTTCGGGATCGTTGACCAGTTCGACCATGCGTTCGGCGGCCTGGAGCATTTCCACCACGCGCGCCCAGTGGTTGGCAAGCGTGTGATGCACCGGTTTGCCGCCCAGCGTGGCAAAGAATTCCTCGCCCGCCTTCTGCGCCAGCGGCGTGGCCATGCCGTCGGCGGCGTTGAGGCGCGCGAGCGGCGCGACTGCATAGATGCTGCTTTGCGGACCTTCCTCGAAGCCGTGCCAGCCGAGTGGCTTGAGGTAGCAGAACTTCACATAGCTCCACGGCTCGACATGCTCCGCCACAAACTCCCGATACCGCTGCACCGGGAACTTCGCATATTCCTTGCCGGTCGGGTCCACCACGCGGAGCAGGCCGTCGTAGAAATTCACCTTGTTGTTCGCGTCCACGAGGCCCATGTAATACGTCCGGTGCGTGTAGGTGTCGCCCGTGATCAGCTTCACATACTGGGGATTCTTCAGGACGATGTCTTTGAAGACCTGCAACGTGAACTGGGCGAATTCGAGCGCGTCCTTTGCCAGTTCCTTGAAGGGCGGCAGGTCTTCAGGCTTGAGGGCTTTGGAAACGCCTCCGGGCAGGCCGAGCACGGGATGAATCACCTTGCCGCCGAAATACGCGATCAACTCGCGCACCCGTCGCCGCATGGAAATCACCTTCTTGCCGACCTCGAGGCCGACCTTCTGAATCACGCCCACGACGTTGCGTTGCGCGGCGGGGGCGTCCGGACCGACGATGAAATCCGGTCCGCCCAAGAGATAAACGTGCAGCGCGTGGTCCTCCACCATGAAGGCGTTATAGACCAACTCGCGGATTTTGCGCGCGGCGGACGTGGGTTCGACCTTGTAGAGGTCGTCCAGTGCTTTGGTGGCGGCCATGTGATGCGCCGTGGGGCAGACGCCGCAGATGCGGCTGGTGATTTGCGGCATGTCCTCGGCGGGCCGACCAATGCTGAAGACCTCGAAGCCGCGCAACTCGGGGATTTGCAGGTAGGCGCGTTCGACATCGCCCTGCTCATTGAGGAAGATGTCAATCTTGCCGTGGCCTTCGAGGCGGGTGATGGGGTCAATGGTCACGCGGCGGCGGGCTTCGGTGGCCGCGGCGTGGGCCCGATCGTGGGCCTGGTTCCAGACTTCCTGGGTAGCAGTATTCATGTGTTTGCCTTTTCCTGTTTCAACCACATTGGCGGTGATTCTGCATGGTGCGGACGATCTTCACCGGCCCGCGAGGACCGGTTGGCTTCTCTGGGCGCTCTGGATGGTCGGCATCACGGCGATCAGTTCCGAGCCGATTCCCAATTTCTGAGGCGCGACGCCCAGCGCCAGTCCCAGCAACTGGGTGAAGTACATCACGGGCACGGAGTAATTGGTTTCAAATTCCCGGTTCACCTGCTTCTGATAACATTCCAGGTTGACCTGGCACAGCGGGCAGGCCGTGGCGATCACGGCCGCGCCGGCATCCACGGCGCTCTGGAGGAGGTTGCGCACCAGGCTCAGGGCGGCCTGGCGATTCGTGATGATCAGCGCGCCGCCGCAGCAGCGGAGTCTGAGCGGATACGGCACCGGCACGGCGCCGAGGGCCCCCAGCAAGTCCTCGAAGAACCGCGGTTGCTCGACATCTTCGTGGTCTTTCCGGGGCCGCAGAATCTGGCATCCGTAGTAGGGCGCCACCCGCAGCCCTTCCAACGGGTTCGTGATCTTGGCCTTGATCTCCTGCAAGCCGACATTGTGGACGAAGACCTCCATCAGATGGTGCACGGCGCTGTCGCCGGCGAACCGCAAATCGTCCTCGGCCAGGGCGTAATTGATGTGCTCGGCCAGGTCCGGGTCGGCTTTGAGGTGGGCCCGGGTGAAGTACATGTTCTTGTAACAACCGCTGCACGGGGCCACGAGGTCGAGGCGCTCCTTCTCCGCCATGGCGAGGTTGCGCGCGCACAGGGTGTAGGCGAGCAGTTGGTCCACGTGGAAGTAGGCCGTGGCCCCGCAGCAATTCCAGTCCTCCAGTTCCTGGAGTTCCACGCCCAGCCGGTTGGCGCTCTCGACAGCGGAGAGGGTGTAACTCTGCGCCATTTTCTCCAACGAGCAGCCCGGAAAGTACGCGTACTTCTTCATCATGATTCTCCCATGGGGATGATGCGCTGGATCATCCGTCTGAAATTCTCGATGCGTTTGATGCGCGGCGGCAGCAAGGGAATCCGGCCTTTCAACATCAGGCTGGTGGCAGTCTGGGCCTCCTGCAAGATCTCCGGAACGCCGTAAGTGAACAGGTACGCCGTGGCCAGCACCGGCTCATAGGACCGCCCGCTCCTGAGGATCGTCTTGACGAAGGTCTCGGAGAACACCGGGCCGATCAGTCCATCCTGGTGCTTCTGCTTCCAGATGGAATAGCGCTTCAGGGCGTACATCAGTTCGGCAATGTCAATGCCGCGGGGACAGCGCACGGTGCATTGATAACACGAGGCGCAATACCAGAACGTGTTGCTGGCCAGCACGGGGTCGCGGAGGTCGGCGTTGATCATGGCGATAAGGCGCCGGGGCGTGTGGTCCATGAACCCGGCCACCGGGCACGTGCCGGAGCAGGTGCCGCACTGCATGCACGTGCTGAGCGGATTTCCTTCCGCCGCGTGCAGGAGATTGGCAACTTCCTGTTTGAATCGAGGAATGGCCATGAGAGTTCGTCTGGTTATTTCTTCGCCTTTCGGGCCGCGGCCGCCTCCAACAGCGCCTTCACCTTTTCCAAAAGGAGGCTTGGCTCGACCGGTTTCTCCACCAGCTCGTCCACGGGTACAAAGTGCGGATGGATCGCCTCGCTGCCGAAAAGAAATGCTATCTGCTCCCGGATGCCGGTGATGATGAGCACGGGGATTTCCCGCAGCTTGGGGTCGCGCCCCAGCTTCCGCGCGATCATGATGCCTTCCGCTCCGCGCCCCATCATCACGTCGAGCAGCAGCAAGTCGTACGGCTTGGTCTGCAAGGCTTGGAAGCCGTCTTTCGGATTGTAGGCGGTGTCCACGTCGTAATTGGCCCTGACCAGAATGGACTTGATGCCGTCCACGAAGTCGGGGTCGTCGTCAATGATCAATAGCTTCTTTGGCTGGTTCATATTTCTCCTCTCTGGAACGTGTTGGGTGTCCACCCTTCAGGGTGTTGCTCGTCTCCAGACACGCTAAAGCGTGGACACCAAACGCCAGGTTTCAGACCCGCTCTCATATTCCTCCTCCTGCGCAGGTGTATGTGCCCGCCAGCGCCGCGACCGGCGCGGATGGGCGTGACGAGGGATTCGCTTTGAACTCCGGCAGACGAATGACGAAGACGCTCCCTTTGCCCGGCTGGCTTTCCACTGAGATCGCACCGTCGTGCGCTTCGACAATGCGTTTGGTGATGGCCAGCCCCAGTCCGCAAC
>CAYIIH010000390.1:0-7773 GCA_964363225.1 uncultured Verrucomicrobiota bacterium
TGAACGCCGGCGCGGAGGGCGTGGATTGCGTTCACAGCAATGCCTTGAATTCCTCAATCGTCATCCCGGCATCTCGGACAATCGCCGCCATCGTGTAAGCATCCACCGGGTTGTTGCGCGGAATGACTGCTTTGAGCGCTCCCTTCGACATGAAGATGTGTTTGCCTTGGCGATCAATGCGGAATCCGGCCCTCTCCAGGGCCTTCACCGCCCGCAGATGATTGACCCCTGGCAGCTTGGGCATGTCACGCCGTGGCCACTTCCATTTCGCGGACTTCGCAACGGACCGCCGGCTCGCCGTAAAGCTCCAGGTAGCCTTGGATGGCGTCGCGGATGTTCTCCATGGCCTCGTCCACTGTGGCGCCTTGGGAGTGGCAGCCCGGAAGCTCCGGGCAACTCACGGACACACCTTCTTCGTGCTGGAGCAGGGTCACGTGATATTTCTTTTTCATAACCAAGGAGAGCCTAATCCCGCTTGCTTGCGCATGTCAACCCGGCTGAGCAAGCCACTGATTCGGTTCTTTTCTCAAGGAATCAGTTCGTCATTCCGCCTTTGATCGGTCGGCTTTCGGCCGTTCCTCGCGCAGAACGGCGGTGGTTTCCGCCGGGGCACGGGGCGGCACACGATGCACGAACCGGTCGGCATACTGCTCCCGGTCACTTCTTCGGCCGGCGGCTTGCGCCCCAGATCAGCCAGATCGCCAGCGCCACCAGCAGGATCAACCACCACAAGTAACGCAGTTCCCTGGCGGCCATTTCCACGAAGGCAAACGCGCGCGGGAACAATAGAAACAACAGCGCCATCACCCCCAGCAGCGCGGCCAACTGCAGGGCGGCTCGCACCCAGGGATTCATCGTGGCTTCGGGGTTGCGCCGGCCGGCGGAGTGGTCCGGGCGGGCCGCCCAGGCGCCGGGGCGGTGTGCTTGGAAAGTTCGTCCAAAGACAACAGCAGGTTCGCCCCGCTGCCGCCCGCGCCGACCACCAGGGGCGAGCGCCCGTTCCAATTCTGCAGAATCTGCAGTCGGATGAAGTCGGGGCTGGCCCGAAGTGCCTGGCCGCGGACTTGAATGGCCTCGGCTTCGCCCTTGGCGCGAATGATGGCGGTCTCGGCGTCGATCTGGGCCTTAAGCTGGGTGAACTTGGCCTTCTCGGCTTCCTGTTCCTGGATCATTTTCAGCTCGATGGCCGCTTCCAGTTCCGGTGAGAGCGCCAGGTTGTAGAGCACCACGTCCACCACTTCGAGGAAGTTGGTGTTAATGCTGTTGATCTTGCGCCGCGCCAGCTCCAGCGCTTTGGTTTTCACTTCCTCCCGCTTCTTGACGATCTGCTCGGCGCTTTGCGCGGCGGCGACTTCCTTGATCGCTTCCTGCACGCGCGGCGCGATGAGGCTGTCAAACGGTTCGCCGGCGTAATCCTGGAAAATCTTGACCACCGAGTGTTCCGGCACGCGGTAGAGCACGTTGACCTCCATCTTCACCTGCTGCAGGTCCGAGGAATAACATTCGGCGGGCATGGTGCGCGTTTGCTGGCGCACGGACATCGGATGGATGTGTGTAATGAATGGCTGCTTCAGCCCGAAACCTTCCGGCTTGAACCGCGGCGAGACCTTGCCGAGCGTGACGGCCACGCCGCGGAACCCCGGCTGCACGATATACGTGGCCCCGGAACCGGCCGCGATGATGACGAAAATGAGGATCGCCAAGCCGATCAGCCGCGCGATGAGCTGCGGATTCACCTCCACCGGGTTGGATGAGTTGGGATAGCGCCGGTTCATGGACTGGGTGGGGAGGCCGGGCCGGGGACAAATGCGCCCAAGGGCAGCAGCATGTTGGCGCCCGTGGCGCCGGGACCGACGACGAGCGGCGTCACGCCGTCCCAAAGCTCGACGATTTGCAGCTCGAGCACGCTGGGGTTGTCCCCCAGGGCCTTGCCGCGCAGGTTGATGGATTCGGCTTCGCCTCTGGCTTTGATGACAACGGTGCTGGCTTCGACTTGCGCCTGTTGCTGGGCGAAGCGCGCCCGCGCCGCTTCCTGTTCCTGGACCATTTTGGTTTCAATGGCCGCCTCCAGCGACTTGGTCAGGTTGATGTCTTCGAGCACCGCGTCTTCGATGACCAGCACCTCGCCCACTTTGCGCCGTGCGCTGTCCAGGGCCAGGCTTTTCACATCTTCGCGCTTTTGCACAATCATCTCGGCCGTGCGCAGGGCGGTGATTTCCTTGACTGCCTCCGCCACCCGCGGCTTGATCAACGTTTCAAACGGGTCGCCGGCATAATCGCGGAACACGGCCACGACCGAGGCTTGCGGCACCCGGTAAAGAATGCGCAAGTGAATCTTCACCTGCTGCAGGTCCGATGAATAGCAGTCGGCTTCCATCTTCGCGGTCTGCTGGCGGATCAACTGCGGCACGATCGTCGTTATGAACGGCAGTTTGAGGCCGAAGCCCTCCGGCTTGAACACCGGCGAGACCTTGCCCAGGGTCACCTCGACGCCGCGATGGCCGGGCTGGACGACGTAGGTGGAGGACGCGCCGCCAATGATCAACGCGAAGATGATCAAGGCGCCGCCGGCCAACTTGGCGATCTGTTGAGGTGTCATGTGCAGCCGCTGGTTCGCCCTCGATAGTATGACTCGGCTCCGGCTGTGCAAGGGAATTCGGCCTCGGAAAACTGGCCGCCGGTGCATCCCCATCGGTGAGCACGACGTGGCGGAAGAAGTCAGTCAAGGCATGGTTCCATGCCTCACTGCAAGCGCGAACCTTGGAGGCAGCTTGCTTTCCGCCGCGCTCCGGGATTCCGGTGTCTTCACTTCGACGCTTTCCAACGCCCGCTGTACTGATCTTCGCGGCCTTTCACCACGACCGTGCCTGAAAGTCCTTCACTGCCCAGCTTGGCCTTGTAGATGAACGTCACCGCATTGCCTTGGATTTCCCGATCCAGTTCTATCACCAGCTCGCCATCGTTGTAGGCGACGCTCTTGCACTTGTGGTCCCCGCTGCGCGGACTGACCATGGTGGCGTCCAATTTGCCGTCCGCCTTGCTGAGGCGCAGGACATAATCGTAACTGTTCTCCCCGAGACTCACGTCCACTTTCCAGTCCCCGAGCAGTTTGCTGTCGCCATCGCCGGGAACACCGGCAGCTTCTTTCGCCGCCGCCAGCCGGACGTAAGTGTCGATGCTCGGCTTTTCATTGTCCCGCTCCCGGTCGAAACTCACGGCCAGAAACAGCTTTCCGTCGCGCAGGGCATAGACGGAAGCGCGGTCGTCGTCCACCGGTTCCAGCTCCTCCTCGGAGCGTCCGCCCCGAATGTGGGAAAGGGTCAAGGCATCAAACGGCCCGGCCTTTTCGGCTTTGACCGTGCCTTTGGCAAACAACCGGACCCGCTCATCCTCGCCAACGATGCGGAAGGTCAACTGGTCCTTTTTGATTTCGATGAGTTGGGAATACCGGTTGCCGTTCTGATTGGTCTTGGTCACCGACCATTTCCCTTGGAGCGGCTCCAGGCTGGGCGGGTTCTCGCCCGAGATGGCGGACAGGGCAGCCGCCATAAACAAACCGATGGTGATGATTGCTTGAGTTCGTGTTTTGGGCATAGGGAATCCTTTCTCTAGGTTCAATGACTCACAGGCTGGCCGTCTGATGATAGATGCTTCACGAACGAATTGTTCTTCGATTCCGACCGGAACGCAACACCGATATTTCCTCTGCAACCTTTAATTGCTCCCGGCTCACGCCGTCATACCATTCGAGGAATTCTTCCAGCGTGCCACCGTGATCGAGGTGATCGAAAAAGGTCAGCACCGGCACGCGCGTGCCTTTGAAGACCAACGCGCCGCTCATCACTTGCGGATGCGGCGAGAAAACGTCAGGCATTTTGCCGTTACTTGGCCGGCTCGTTTTCTGTGTACACGGGAAATGGCACCTATGACCCTCATGCAAGACATCGGAAAATCACTTGCCCGGTCTGCGGACTCCAGGTCAAGAATCCGAGCAACTCAACGCCTCCCTTACGAGCGCATTCAAATCTTCACCGGCACCAACATGTCCCCAGCGAGCCGCAGCGTGCCCGCGCATAGCGAGGACGAGAAGAAAATGTTCGAGGGCTCGGCGGACCTTCGCTGCCCGATCAACACCGGTGCCGGTGCGCGAAAGTCAAAGAGGCAGATACACCACTTGACTCAACGCCTCTTCGGGCGTGGCGGCTTTGGCCATAATCTCCAGGTCGGCAACGCACCGCCCGATGGAAACCTCCAATTGGTGCGCATAAACGACGGTGGGAAACGTTTCGCCAGCCCGTTGTCGCCGGTTCGCGTCGGCCAGCAATCGCGTCGGCCAGCAAGTCGGTGTCTCGGGTGAAAAGAATGTGCCCCAAATGTCCGGCGCGATTCAGCAGTTCCGGGTCGCCCGCGCGGGCAAATCCGTCCTCTTCCGCCGTCATCACCGCAACGCCCCGCCGCCGCAAGCCGCGCGTGATGGCGCGCGGCACGTGATGGTCCATGTAGATGGCGAGGCTCAAGCGGAGTGAACCAAGGCCCGCAATCGCCGCTGCAAGGGGGATTCGCCCGCGGCTGCCCGCGCTTTTCGGAGCGCCTTGAGGTCGCGCTCGATCTGGGCGTCAAACTCCGCTTGATGGTCGTAGTAAAAGGCCAGAGCCGAGTGGATTTGCGCGAGGGAAAGATGGGGATGCTGCTCATGGATTTGATCCGCGCTCCACCCGTAGGCAACGTGGTCCAGGACAACCTCCATCACCTTCACGTTGGCGTTTTCAATCCACGCCACGCCGCGTTTGTCGCGGGCGATGTGCGAGATGTCTGCAACCGTTTTCATGGTTTTTCTTTATCACGCCGCGTGCCTAATGGCCAGCCTCTTGTTCGGAAAGGAATGGCATCAGTTCTTCACCATGTCGGCGGCCTGATTCGATCGAATTGTTTTTTTCCCGTTACCTTTCCGGCTCGTTTCCTGTGTACACGGGAAATGGCCCATACAACTCTTATGAAAGACATCAGAAAAACACTTGCTCGGTTTATGGGCTGCCTGTAAAAAGTACTCCCAACCACCCACGTCCCTTATGAGCGAATTCAAATGGAACTGTCCCCACTGCCAGCAACACCTCAAGTGCGATGAAAGCCTAAGCGGCAAACAGATCGTTTGCCCGGCCTGCAAACACCTGATCACCATCCCACCCGCGCCCGGCCAGGCCGCGGCAGGCAACTACGCGCCGGAATCCGGGCGCACTTGGGACACGTTCGTTCCACCCAAGAAGGCTGGCGGCTTAAAGATCGCGAAACCCTTCTCCGGCGAAACCGCCAAATCGGACGAGCCAGGAACTTCCCAATAAACTTCAAAACTCACTAAACGATGATTCGGCTATGAACACCCCTCGAACCTGTCCTGACTGTGGCTCCCCGCTGCCCGCCGATGCGCCGCAAGGCCTTTGCCCGCAATGCCTGGCCCAAGCGGCAATGAAGACCCAGAGTCCAACCGCTTCGCCTCCATCACCAGACCAGACTCTCACGATAGACCTTTCCGCCGTGGTCGAGGTCAGCCCCACCATCCGTTACTTCGGCGATTACGAACTGATCCAGGAGATTGCCCGGGGCGGGATGGGCGTCGTCTATAAGGCCCGGCAAAAGAGCCTCAACCGGATCGTGGCCGTCAAAATGATCCTGTCCGGACAGTTGGCCGGAGAAGTTGAGGTCAAGCGGTTCCGCACCGAGGCCGAGGCTGCCGCCAACCTGCAACATCCCAATATCGTGGCCATTCACGAAGTCGGCGAACACGAGGGCCGGCATTATTTCTCGATGGATTATGTGGAGGGGAAGAACCTGGCCGACCATTGCGCGGGCAAGCCCTTGTCAGCGAACCAGGTGGCGGGGCTCGTGAAGACTATTGCCGAGGCCGTTCAATACGCGCATCAGCGAGGGATTCTGCATCGGGACCTGAAGCCGCAGAACGTGCTGTTGGATGAGAGGGGCCAGCCGCGGATCACGGATTTTGGTTTGGCGAAGAACATTGAACAGGAAGGGAGCCTGACGGTGACAGGAGCAGTGTTGGGCAGCCCGAATTACATGGCGCCGGAACAAGCGGCCGGCAAGCAGGGCGAAATAGGCCCGGCGAGCGACGTGTATGCGCTGGGGGCGATCCTCTATCACCTTTTGACCGGCCGCGCGCCGTTTGTGGGAGAGACACCGGTGGCGACCATGATGAAGGTGATAGCGGAAGACCCGGCGCCTCCCCGGAAACAGAATCCCTCCCTCCCCGCAGACCTGGAGACGGTTTGCCTGAAATGTTTGGAGAAGCGCCCCGAAAAGCGCTACGCGACGGCGCGAGCCTTGATGGAAGACCTGCAACGGTTCCTCAACGGCGAGCCGGTCCTGGCGAAGCCGGCCAGTCCGTGGCGCAAGGCCTGGCATTGGTTGCGCCGCCGGCCGTGGTTGCTGGTAATATTTCTGTCGGTGGGGCTGGTTCTCCTGCTGGGCACGGTGTTCTGGCTGCAGACCGAGAACGACCTTTTGCGCTTCACGAGCGCACATCCGGAATACGTGAAGAACAGCGGACCCAAAACCAAAGCAATCGAAGCCATCATGAAGAGTTTCTCGGCTTGGTTGGTGCTGGGTGTGTTCGTGGTTCCAGGGATCGCGCTGCTGGTCCTGGCGCTGGAACGGTGGTTGTTGAAGACGCGCCGGGCGACGGGGTGGATTCGGCGCCCTGAATTCGCCTTGCTGTGCGTTTGGCTGACAGGAGCCGTCAGTTGTATCCATGGCATCTGGGTGCTTCAGCGCGGGGTCCAGGCCCACATCTGGGAGAGTGCCTCGCTCCTGAGTGCTTTCGGTCCCGCGCTCTTTATGTTCTACATTGGACTGTTTTTTCTCATTGTAGGATGGGACTTATACAGGCGTGGAGAACTCGGATTCCCCTCCCAGTCACCGGAAATCTTCTACGCGGGATGGGCAGAACTTCTCCGTGGCGACTTCCGCGGATTCTGGAAGAAAGCGCTTCCTCCGGCCCGGCCAGGCAGCGAAACCTCGGCTTGGGACGACTATGCACAGACCTTTAGACCTCGGCGGCTGGGCATCGTGAACGCTCTCGCCCTGGCCGCGTTGGCTTACTGGACCGGAAATGTTCTGGGAAAAGACTCTGGCAATCATGTTATCGGAGCGTTCCTATTGCAAACCGGCGTGGGATTTGCGGCCAACGGCGTTTTCTGGGCTGTGAAGAGCGGAAAAGTTTCCCTCGGGCAGGCCATCGGGGCGGTGAGCTTCTTTCAGCTTTGTCCTGTGATGATCACCTTGGTGATCGTGCAGAAAATCGGCAGTCTGGACGGCGCGCTGATCCTGCAGCCCATCTTGGGCATGCTGCTGGGTTCCCTGGCCGCATTGCTTCTCTTTCGATGGAGTGAAAAGGGCGGCTGAACCCGGCGTGTCCTTTAACCATTCACCAAAGATTTATTTGCAACGGATGAAACCAAACTTGATTGATTCGACAGGCCTGCAATATGAAAACTGACAAGACATGCCCTGACTGCGGCTCCCCGCTTCCCGCCGATGCGCCGCAAGGCCTTTGCCCAAAATGCCTGGCCCAGGCGGCGGTGAAAACCCAGAGTTCAACCGTTTCGTCTCCATCGCCAGACAAGACGATCGCGATAGACCTCTCCGCCGTGGTCGAGGTCAGCCCCACCATCCGTTACTTCGGCGATTACGAATTGATCCAGGAGATCGCCCGGGGCGGGATGGGCGTCGTCTATAAGGCCCGGCAAAAGAGCCTCAACCGGA
>CAYIIH010000391.1:0-7712 GCA_964363225.1 uncultured Verrucomicrobiota bacterium
CCTGGCGGGAGGCTTCCGTGAAGTCAACCGGCACGAGAATGTTCTTCCACTCGACCGAGGCCAAGCAGTCAGGGTCATTGCCGTCTGGTGTCAGCAGGTCTTCGCGGATGGTGAAAACCGGGCAAGGTCCCTGCCGAACAACTCGTTCCGCGATGCTGGGTAGCAGCAAGTGTTTCAGTCTGGTATAGCCGTGCGTGGACATGACAATCAGATCAACGTTCAGCCCTGTGGCGGTTTCGGCAATTTCGCGGACAGGATTCCCGACACTCACCAGGATTTCCCCTCTTCGGGCCGGAGGAAGCTCGTGGCTGGCCAACCGGCTCAACAGCTTCGTGGCGAAGCTGATCACTTCTTCACGGGAGCAGACGAGCGGCACGTTATGAAGGTCATTTACAAACGAGCCAGGATCGACGACATGCATGAGGTAAATCATGCCGCCGGACTGTTCGGCCAGGCGGACGGCGTAGGGCAGTACTCTGAAGGACGCTATTGAAAGGTCCATCGGCACGAGCAGTCTCCTGCACGCCACCGCAACTGAGGCCGGACTGGGCCTTGGCGATTCGTGTTGGGTGGCAGCGGCCGCCGAACCCGAGTCTAACGCGCTCTGGCCCGCCATTGGCTTCATTTCGCTTTCATCGAGTGCCTTCATAGGCTCCTGCCTTGGTTCATTCGTTTACGCCCCAATGGTGGCAAGGAGAGGAGCAGGGAAAGGGAGCAGCGTAGCGTCTGAGCAACATTTCCTGAAAGCTCTCCTCCTGGCGAGGCACGTGCCGAAAATCGCTTTCGTGATTACAGATGCGCTGGACCCGGCTCTGGACCGGTTCAGCCAGCAGTTCCCGCAGGATTTGCAGCAGCGCCGGCACATCGATCGGTCTTTCCACCAAGGCACTCACTCCGGCTGCCGTAACTAATCCGCCCTCCTTCCCACCCAGAACACCGGTCTGCGCCGGTCACTGGAGGCGTGGTTTCGGTCCAACGGCATCCGCCCCCGCATCGTGGCCGAGTTTGAGGATGCCTCGCTGATGAAAGTAGTGGCGGCCGGTGGGCGCGGTTTCATGCCGGTGGCTTCCGTCGTCGTGTACGAAGCCATGACGCGCTACGGCTTTAAAGTCATCGGCACAACCGAGAAATGCACTGACCGGTTCTACGTCATCACGGGAGAACGCAAATTGACGCATCCGGCAGTGGTCTTGATCACCGAGAATGCGCAGTCGCGGGTTTTTGGCTGAGGCGCCAAGGCGTTGGTCCCTATCCTGGACATGGCGCCAAGCGAAGCATCCCTCCACAGGACTCCCGCGAATAGCGTTGTCAGCCGCCGAAATGCTTCGTGTAGTCAAAGTCCGCCAGTTTGCCGTCGAAGAAAAGAATCTGGCCGCGAATCGAAGTGCCCTCGCCCGGTGGCAAGTCTTGGAATTGCGGGTCGGCGTGCATGCAGGGATGATTCGGATTGGACACGAGCGAGAGCGTGTTTTTCCTCCAAGTCATGGCGACCAATCGCTCCGCCTGGTTTGACACGGTCACCATGACGGGCCAATCCGCCAGGAGTTTGCCGCTCTTGCGCCAGCCCACGCGATAAGGACCCGTTCCCTCCGGCAAAGCGGCCGTTTCGCTCAAGGGAACCCAACCTTTGCCGGGCGCATGGATGAACTTGTTGTTCCGTGTGAACTCGGAGAATTCCTTGATGCCGCGGAGAAAGGCGCACGTCTGCAACGTGATGTCCTTCAAAGGCTGGGTGCTGCCATTCTGGATGTGAAGTTCCAGTTCGACTGCGGTCTCGCCGCCCCTTGTCACACTGCCGCCGAAGCGGATGCCGTTGGGC
Organism: uncultured Verrucomicrobiota bacterium; assembly: GCA_964363225.1. Classification (GTDB taxonomy): domain Bacteria; phylum Verrucomicrobiota; class Verrucomicrobiia; order Limisphaerales; family CAYIIH01; genus CAYIIH01. The sequence continues at coordinate 1,820 of CAYIIH010000391.1, forward strand.
AGCGCGCGCTCAAAGGCCAGCCCGGTCGGCTCCTGACGCCATTCCACCTTCGGCAAATCCGGAAACAAAACGGGAAACGGCGGATTGACGTGGCTCAGGTAGAGAAGGCCTTGACTGGAGAAAATCGCCTCGGGAAAGTCCAGCCAAAGGTAATCCTGGCTCGGCCAGGCCGGGCTGATCCAGACAATGTGTTCCCAAGGATAATGCGGCCGCCATTGGCCGGGAACAATGCGGATGCCTTTGGCGTGACTGTCGTAGGTTTCGCGACTCATCGCCGGGCTGGGGGCCGGCTTGGCCGCAGGGACCGATGGCGGATCGGCGGCGTGCGCACCCGGACCGGCAAGCTCAGCAGTGGCAGCGATAGAGGCGGTGGCACCGGCCGCTTTCAGGAACGCGCGCCGGGACAGTGACCTGTGTTCATGGCTGTAATTCGAGCTTTCCTTCATAAGTGCAAGGGCAGTTTTCGTGTCATGGTTGCCAGGACCGCCGATCATCGCGCCGTGGCGGCGACAGTAAAGTAATTTTGAGCTTGTTCGCGCTCGGGGTCGGGATTACTCCAGGGGCTACTGTGAAAGAGAATCCGGTTTCCTGAGCCTTAAGCAGAATCAAGAAAACCTATGCGAACCCCAACCCACCTTCTGGGCCTCATGGCCAGCCTGACCCTGACGCTCCGGCTGACGGCGGCACAGCCGACTCCGACGCGCGCCGCCGCGCCACAGGCCGCGCCCGCCATCGCGGCGGAGCATCCTGACCGGATTCAGCCTTGGCCGAAAAACCCGCGCTACTGGCAGTTCGAGGGTCATCCGGTCCTGCTGTTGGGCGGATCGAAGGATGACAACCTGTTCCAGATTCCCGACCTCAAACAGCACCTGGACGAGATGGCGGCGGCTGGCGGCAATTACATCCGCAACACGATGAGCGACCGCAACGACAAGGGCTTCGAGGTGTATCCGTTCAAGCAACTGGCCAGCGGCAAATACGACCTCGAAGAGTGGAACGACGAATACTGGCAGCGGTTTGCGAACCTGCTCCAGTGGACGGCCGAGCGCCGCATCATCGTGCAAATCGAGGTCTGGGACCGCTTCGATTACGCAACGAAGAACTGGGAACCGCATCCTTACAATCCGAAAAACAACGTCAATTACAGCGGCGCGCAGTCGGGCTTGGCGGAACACTATCCCGACCACCCAGGCCAGAACAGGCAGCCGTTTTTCTTCACCACGCCCAAGCAGCGGAACAATACGGTGGTGCTGAAATACCAGCAGCGGTTCGTCGAGAAGATGCTCGCGCACTCCCTCCCCTACGACCACGTGCTCTACTGCATGGACAACGAAACCTCGGCCGACGAGGCGTGGGGCGCCTACTGGGCGGACTTCATCGGGCAGCAGGCGAAGCAGGCCGGCCAGCAGGTCTGTGTCACCGAGATGTGGGATGCCTGGGACTTGAAGGCCGACGAACACAAGCGCACCTTCGACCATCCGGAGCGCTACGATTTCTGTGACGTCTCGCAAAACAATCAGAAGAAAGGCCAGGAACACTGGGACAACTTCCAGTGGGTCCGTCAACGCGTCGGCGCGAAGCCGCGCCCGTTGAATACCACCAAGACCTACGGCGCGGATGGCGGGCGCTATGGCAACAACCGCGACGGCATCGAACGCTGGTGGCGGCATGTCATTGGCGGAGCGGCCTCGGCGCGGTTTCATCGGCCCGACTCTGGACTAGGGCTGTCCGATGCAGCAAAAGCGTCGCTCCGCGCCGCGCGGAAACTGAAATCGGTCCTCAAGCTGTGGGAGTTGGAACCGGCCAACCAACTCCTCAGCGACCGCGCCGTCAACGAGGCCTATCTGGCGGCCAAACCGGCGCACGCCTACGCGCTCTATTTCACCGATGGCGGCTCGGTCGGTCTCGACCTCAAGAACGCGCCCGGCCGCTTCGAGGTGCGCTGGATTGACATTGCCACCGGCGAGTGGAGCAAGCGTGAAACGCTCGACGGTGGCGGCGTGGTAACGGTGAGCGCGCCGGCCAAGGGCCACTGGGTGGCCGCCATGGTGAAGTCGGGGCAATCCGCGGAGGCCCCGGCCGAGCGCGGCCCCCTCGGCAATCATCCGGGCAACCGCTCTTTCAGCGGTGTGGTCTGGCAGACGGAGCCGCACAGCGATGGCGGCAGGCGATTGAGCATCGACCGCGCGCATCCCTTCCATCTGCGCTGGGGCCACCGCCCTCTGCTCCTCATCGGAGCCTCCGACCGGCAGGCGCTGACTCTATGGCGCAGCGACAAGGGCTTCGACTGGCGGCGTTACCTCAACGATCTCGCGGCGAACGGCTTCAACTACGTGCGGCAGGACGTGACCGCCTGGGCGGAGCTGACTGCGATGCACGAGTATGCTGCGCAGTTCTCGCGGCCGCGCTGGGCCTTTGCCCGGCCGGGACCGGGTGCGGCCGCGGACGGTCAGCCGCGCTTTGACTTGACTCGCTTCGACGAAGGCTACTTCAGCGAGCGGCTCGTCCCGTTCCTGCGGGAAGCCGAACGACGGAGCATTGTCGTTGAGTTGACACTGTTTGACGCCTGCCGAAGCCGCCGCGCCTTCGCGGACTCTCTGTATGCCCCGGCCAACAACGTGAACGACCTTGGACTCAAGCCGGGCGACGACCCTCACGCGGACGCCGCGCTGAGCAGCCTGCGCTTGCTCGCCGTTCAGGAGGCTTACGCGGCGCGTGTCCTCGAGACGACGCGCGCGTTCGGGAACGTCATCTACGAGGTCGCGAACGAGACTGGCGCGGCGCGTTGGGTCGCTCACTTTGTCGAGTTCATCCATCAGCGACTGCCTGGCGCGCTCGTTTCAGCGGGGGAGCAGAGTTCGTCTTACGATCCGGTGACGGGACAATGCGAGCTAGTAGTGAAACATCGGGGCCAAGGTGGAGACTATCGGACGGACGAAGACGTGGCGCGGCATCGGGCCTCGCTCCAGCGGTTTCGGCAGGGCAACAAGCCGGTGCTCCACAACGAGTTTTTCCTGTTCGCCCAACGTTCCACCGATGACGTGAACTTCGTGCGCAAAATGTTCTGGGCGGATTTCACCGGCGGCGGGCAGGCGAACTTCTACGACTTTACGTGGTGGCGTGGCGGAGGGCGGACGGTGCTGGAAGGGCGTCCGTCGCAGCCGCCGCCGTCCGAAATTCTGAACGCGGCAAAGTTTCTCCGACGCTTCGTCGAAGAGGGTAACGTGCCGTTCTGGGCGATGGAGCCGCACGATGAGTTGGCAAGCAGCATGGCAGCGCGACCGTTCGTCTTTGCGCAGCCGGGCGCGTGCTCCATCGTTTACCTGACAGCGGGCGGCCGGTTCACACTCAACCTGTCAGCCGACACGGGCGCCTTCATGGCCGGCTGGTTCAACCCGCGCAACGGGAAGTTTGAGGGGCCGTTCGCTGTGGCAGGCGGCGGGCGGCGCGAATTCACTGCGCCCGATGGGAACGACTGGGCGCTGCTGGTGACAGAAGACCGGAGCCTCAGCAAAGGTGGACCGGATTGATGAAGCACCATTCGCTCTGAGGCGTCGAACCGTCTTATGATGACAGAATCGCTTCCGCTATCCTTGCTCGTGCTGGGAACGTCTGGGTTCTTGCGCCTGGACCTGGCGGCACAAGCTGCTCCCGCCCGCATGGCCGCTCCGGCTCACATTGAACAGAGCGGCACGCTGGCGGTGCATCCGCGTTTTTCCCAGTATTTCTTGCATCGCGGCCAGCCGGTCGTGCTCATCGGCGATTACACCTGGGGCACGTTTTCCGACGTGAACTACGACTACGAGGCGATGTTCGAGGCCCTCCAGGCGCATGGGCTGAATTTCGCGCGCGTCTGGCTGTGGTGGGGATGCGAACAGTTCCCGCCGCCGGGGGATAACCGGCACCTCGAGCCGTTCCTCCGTCCTGGCCCCGGTGAAGCCAACGACGGACGGCCGAAATACGACCTCACCCAGTTCAATCCCGCGTTCTTCAAGCGGTTGCGCGACTTTTGCGCGGCGGCCCACGAACGCGGTCTGTTTCTCCAGTTCATCACCGTGGATGCCTGGATCCTCAAGCACGCGCACCTGTGGAAACTGCACGCCTTCCATCGCGACAACAACGTCAACGGCGTGGACGGCGACCCGCGCAACACGGGCACGGGCACGGATGGCGAGCGCGGCTTTTGCTCGCTGGGCAATCCCAAGGCGCTGGAGGCGCAACAGGCTTACCTCCGCCGCGTGGTGGACGCGGTGAATGAGTTCGACCACATCCTGTTCGAAATCGCCAACGAGAACTCTTTCAACGAGCAATGGGAGGCGCAGTTGTGCCAGTTCATTCACGACTACGAAAGGACCAAACCCACGCGGCATCTGGTGATGCCGAAGGACCTGCCCCACCACTGGGGCGTGGTGCAGACGTGGGACGTGCAGCGCGTCCACGCCGCGTTGCTGGAGAAGCACAGCCGTCGCGAGCAGCTCATCTTCGACACGGACTGGACGATCTCGCAAAACGACGCCGAGGTGCGCCGGGCGATGTGGACGGCCGTGCTCAGCGGCGGGCACTTCAACTACATGGACGACAGTTTTCAAATCGGCAGCGAACACCGCGGCGATGTCCGGGGCAGCCGCCGCGCCAGCCTGCATCGTCAAATCGGCTGCCTGGCCGCGTTCACGAGGCAGATGCGGTTCTGGGAAATGGAGCCGGACGATGGCCTGGTCAGGAAGGGAACGGCATTTGCCATGGCTTCAACGAATGAACTGGCGGCCTATCTGCCCACGGGCGGCAGCGTCACGCTCGATTTGTCCAAACTGACGGGCCAGCTCGAAGCCTGCTGGTTGGATTCGCTGAAAGGCGTGTGGCGCGCAAAGTTTTCCCTGGCCGGCGGCCAACCTGAAGACTTCACGGCCCCGAGCGCAGGCCGAGATTGGGCGCTGTTTGTGCGCCGTCATACCGGCGACGGCCTGCCGGCGGCCCCGGTGCGTGTGCAGGCGAAAACCCTGGGATCCAGCTCGGTTCGGGTGACTTGGAATGGTGGCCCAGAGGCGGCAGGCGTCGCCGGCTACAAAGTGTTTCGCGACGGCACCGCAGTGGGGACGACCGTGCTGCCAAGTCACACGGACTTCGGCCTGGCACCGGAGAAACGCTACGCCTACACGGTGGCGGCGTTGGACCTGGCAGGAAATCCTTCGCCGATGTCCGCCCCGCCCGCCCGGGTCACCACCCCGGCGCGCGCGCCGTTTTGCCAGGTGGACTTGGGGGCCGAGGACCAGGGCGAACGCCTCAAGCAGGTGACGGATCCGGACGGCGACACGCGCCCGGCCAAAGCAGGCGGCAGGGACTGCCGGGAACCGGCCACCTTGCAAGACCACTATTTCTACTTCGCGATAGACGACGGTTACCTGTTCAACGAGGCCGGCCTCACCTCCAGGTTGGCGGTCACCTATTTTGACGAGGCCGGATTCATCGAGCCGCAGTTTGATTCGGTCGCCGGGGCCTATACCAGCGCCAAGCGGATTGACCTCACGGGCACTGGAGAATGGAGAACAACTGCATGGCGTCTCAGCCCTTGCAAATTCGCCAACCGCCAGAACGCCGGCGCCGACTTCCGGCTTTTTGTAGGACCGAATCAGGTCAAGGTTGCCAGCGTCAAGCTTTCGCCCCTGGCGGAGCACGCGGACGCCTTTGGCGTCCACCCGCGTTTTCCGAGGCAGTTCGTCTATCGTCGCCAGCCCTTTTTCTTCGTCGGCAAGAGCGCCTTTCCCTTGATTGACGCGGACTGGCGCGGCTTCATTGACGAAACGCACCGCGACGGCTTCACGGTGCTGCGCGTCTGGCTCTGCTGCCCGGCCCTGACCAGGAAGCACGGCAAGGACCATTTCCAGCGCAACCAGGC
>CAYIIH010000392.1:0-7706 GCA_964363225.1 uncultured Verrucomicrobiota bacterium
GCGCGCTGGCAGCCGGTGCTTGCATTCCAGGTTCTTTTTCACGCATGATGGGCCGGTGAAAACTGGCCGGGCGCGCCTCCGCTGGCTGGTTCCTTGAGCGGTGCGGTGTTTTTGCTCGGACCCGACATTGTTGGAGGAGGCAACGGTTTCCCAAAAGCAGACAAGTTTCCAGAAACAATGCGCAACCTTTTTCGCGTCAAATCGCTCGATCAACTGCTCCGGGAAAGCGAGCGTCCGGAACAGCAACTCCGGCGCACCTTGGGCCCGCTGCAACTGACTTTCCTTGGGATTGGCGCCATCGTCGGCGCAGGAATCTTTTCCACGGTCGGCACGGCTGCGGCTGGAGGCGCAGAACACACGGGGGCGGGACCTGCTTTGGTGGTTTCCTTCCTGATGGTAGCGGTGGCCTGCGGCTTTGCCGCGCTCTGTTACGCGGAATTCGCGTCGATGGTGCCGGTGGCGGGTTCTGCTTACACTTACGCTTACGCCACCCTGGGCGAACTCACGGCTTGGATGATTGGCTGGGATTTAATCCTGGAATACGCGGTGGGAAACGTGGCCGTCGCCATTTCCTGGTCGGCTTACTTTCAGGAATTGCTGCGCGGATTGGGAATGACTTTCCCGACCTGGCTCGGCACGGATTTTCGATCCGCTCTGCAAGCGGCCAAACATTTGGCCGAGGCCCAGGCCACCCACGCGGATATGGCGTCGCTCGGCGCCTCCGTTTTGAGAGACGCGCAAGCGCTGGCCGACGCGCCGCGCCTGGCGGGTTTGCCCATTATTTTCAACCTGCCGGCCTTGCTGATTGTGGCCCTGATCACCTGGATTCTGGTGCGGGGCATTCGTGAAACGGCTCGGTTCAACTCGACGTTTGTGGTGTTGAAGCTGGCGATCATCGGTTTCTTTCTAGTTCTGGGCGCGATGTATGTTAAGCCGGAGAATTGGATCCCGTTTGCGCCGAACGGTTTTGCGGGCATTTCCAGCGCCGCCGCCATCATTTTTTTCGCTTACATCGGATTCGACGCCGTCTCGACGGCCGCCGAGGAAGCCCGCCATCCGCAGCGGGACATGCCGATTGCCATCATCGGCAGCCTGGTGGTTTGCACCTTTATTTATGTGGCGGTCGCGGTGGTGCTGACCGGCATGGCGAAGTGGGACAAGTTGGGCACCGCCGAACCGCTGGCCTCGGTGTTTTCCATGCTGGGAATGAACTGGACGGCCGGGATCATCTCCGTCGGTGCGCTCCTGGCCACGACCTCCGTGCTGGTGGCCTTTCAACTGGGACAACCGCGCATCTTTTTCTCGATGGCCCGTGACGGTCTGCTCCCTCCTTGGGCCGCCCGCATCCATCCCCGTTTTCGCACGCCGCATGTCACGACCATTGTCACCGGTGTTCTGGTGGCAGCATTTTCCGCCGTCACCAATATCAATGAAATGGTTGAGTTGACCAACATTGGGACCTTGTTTGCGTTCATCCTGGTTGCCATTGGCATCGTCGTGCTGCGCCGGGCGGACCCGAACCGCTCGCGGCCCTTTCGCACGCCGCTGGTGCCGTGGGTGCCGCTGGGCGCGGTTCTGTCCTGCGGCTACCTCATGATCGAATTGCCCTGGATCACCTGGATTCGATTTGCGCTTTGGATGGCGATTGGACTGGTGATTTACCTTGCCTACGGCGCGCGGCGCAGCCGGCAGGCTGCCGACGCAAAGTGACGAAGCAGAGGACGGCTTCACTTCCTTTGGGCTGCGGCTCCGCCACGCTGCGGCCTTTCTTTTCGTCCCCAGGTCCATAGCGCAGGCTCTGTTCGCCTGGAAGGCCTTGAGGCGCGCTTCAGTGGCCGGCGTTTTTCGGGGTGCCGCCTTGGGCCAGGTTGCTTTTTCGGATGCCGTAGCCGAAGTAAATCACCAAGCCAATGGCCAGCCAGATGAGCAATCGTTCCCACGTTCGCCACGGCAGTGAGACCATCAGGTAAAGCGCCGAGGCGGCTCCCATCGGCCCAACAAACCACACCCAGGGCGTCTTGAACGAGCGCGGCAGGTTGGGCTCGCGCACCCGCAGCACCACCACGCCGACCGAGACAATGACGAACGCGAGCAGCGTGCCGATGGAGCAAAGGCTGCCGGCTTCGCGCACCGTAAACACAGCCGAGAAAAACGCCACGCCGACCCCGGTTACAATCGAAGTGATCCAAGGGGTCCGGAACTTTGGATGAACCCGGTTAACGAACTCGGGCAGCAGCCCGTCCCTGGCCATGGCAAAGAAGACGCGCGATTGGCCAAATAACATGACCAGGATCACCGAGGAAAGGCCGGCAATCGCGCCCAGCTTGATCAAGGAGGCCATCCAGCCCATGCCGGCCCGGTCCGCCGCCACTGCAATCGGGTCCCGCACGTCCAGCAACTGGTAAGGCACGATGCCCGTCGCAATGGCCGCGACGAGGATGTAAAGCACCGTGCAAATCAGGAGCGATCCAATGATGCCGATCGGCATGTCCCGCTGCGGATTCTTCGCCTCTTGAGCCGCCGTGCTGACGGCATCGAAACCAATGTAAGCAAAAAAGACAATGCCCGCTCCCGTCATCACGCCCGTCCAGCCGAAATGCTCGCGCAGGCCGGTGTTTTTCGGAATGAACGGGAACCAATTGGCGGTATCGATGGCATGGGCCGCGCCAATAATAAAGAGCACAACCACGGCCAGCTTGATGAAAACGATGATGTTGTTGAAGTGCGCCGACTCACGCACGCCAATGACCAGGAGCGTGGTGACCACGGCGATGATGATCACGGCGGGCAGGTTGAAAAGCGTGGTGATCTGCGGTAGCGCGGTTGGGTCCACACCCGTGGCTTTGAGGTGCTCCAACAATTGGACCGTGGCCGCTTGCCAGCCCAGGCCGGGGACTTCGATCAGGTGAGTGCCGCGGGCATCGGAGAGCGCGGGCGGTATGTGCAGACCAACATCATGCAGAAAAGAGACGACATAGCCCGACCATCCAATGGCAACGGTGACCGCCCCCACCGCGTATTCCAGGATCAAGTCCCAGCCAATGATCCAGGCAAACAACTCGCCGAGCGTCGCGTAGCCATAGGTGTAAGCGCTGCCCGCCATCGGCACAACCGAAGCAAACTCGGAATAGCAGAGCGCCGCGAAGATCGAGGCCACACCAGCGAGCACAAACGAAAGAATAACGGCGGGTCCCGCGTTTTGTGCCGCGACCGTGCCGGTGAGCACGAAAATGCCCGTGCCAATAATGGCCCCGATGCCCAGCAGGGTCAGGTTCAACGGTCCCAGCACGCGTTTCAGCCTTTGATCCGCCAAGGCCTCCGCTTGCATGTCAGTCACGCTCTTTCGTCGAAACAAATTCATGGATACAATATGTTTGCGGTCAATTGACAGGACGCTTGAGTTTTGGTCTGCGTTAATGGGCCACAAGCATCCGGAAGTCAAGCAAATGTCGGAGAATGTCGGAAAATGAAGTGTAGTGTCTTGATATTGCCATGTCCCTAGCCGGCCGATTTCTGGCGGCATGGCCCGCACACCGGCACGGTGCCGCAAAGGCCAGGAGTCACCAATCGCAAGACCCCTTTGCCGGGCGCAACCAAATATTGAGATTGGTGTTTACTCGGATATGGTTTATGGTGAATAGATGAGTTGGAAAGTGAAAATGCTGGCGCTTCTAGCGTGCGCTTGGATGCTGGGCGTGGCCCCTCTGTGGGCTGTCACTCCGACCAGCAATCCCAAGGACCATTCTTACCAGTCAATCATCGACCGGAACCCGTTTGGGCTCAAACCTCCTCCGCCTCCAGCCCCTCCGCCTCCGCCGCCAACCAACCCGGCCAATAGTGAAATCGTTTTGACCGGCATCGCCAGCGTCGTCAAGCCGACCCAGGCCTATCTGATGCGGAAAGAGGCCGGGAAAAAGGACCCCTCCTATTACAACCTTTCCCAAGGCCAGGTCAAAGACGGCATCGAAATCCTCCAGATCGACGAGAAAGCGCGCAGCGTCAGAATCCGCAATGCCGGCCTGGAAACGTTTCTGACCTTTGCCACGCACGGGGTGAAAGCTCCCGCCGGAGCTCCTTTGCCTCCGGGCGGGGCGCTACCTGCGCCACCGCAGCCGGGCGCTCCGGCGCCTATGGCCCAAGTCCAGCCCGGAAATCCAGCCTTCGGCGGGACCATGCCGGCAGCAAACCCGTTTAGCCCGACCAGCAGCGGCATCCGCACGATTCCATCGCGCACGCTGCGTGCGCAACCGGAGAACTACCTGGGGCCAGGCCAGGCCGCCTTGAATGTTGGGGCTCCCGGCCAGATGGGCCTGGGCGGAGGTTCAAGTTCATCGTCCACTCCCGTAACTCAGCAATCGCTGCCGCAAAATACCCTCAGCCGGGAAGAGCAGTATTTGCTCATGAAAGCCAACGAAGTGGTCCAGGAGCAACGCCATCAGCAAGGGCTGGGACCCAAGTTCCCGCCGATGCCGCCTTTGCCGGAACTGGTCATCCCCGGAGCAGGAACACAACCGAAATAGCCCAAAGCCGGGCCTGGGATGGCACGGCGCTTGAGGAAAAACGCGCCGGCTCCATGTCCAGACCGGCGCTGGTGCGTGGAAAGCCGGATGCGCACTCGCGGCCCCGGTGTTCACTGTTGGTTAAGGGCCATCCGCGCCACGACTTGGATGATCTCCAGCGGTCTGTGCGTGTGAGATGACCCATTTCCTTTCCTGCTTTTTCAGGACCATGCTTAATTCATGGACCACGGGATCTGTCTCGCCATTGAGGTAGGCCAGCGCAATCAGGTGGGCGTTGGCAGTCTGCCGGTCAGGCGAGAAACCGATGGCAATGCTGTAAAACCTGATGTCAGACTGCCGCAGACGGGCCAGGGCAGCCTGAATCGTCTGCACGAGTTCATCCCGCCCTTGGACGTCTGACCAGTCGCGGCCTGCAATTTCGATATCGACCACAATGTCCGGCGTAAAGAAAGGGTTGAGGTTGCTCCCCCGCGCCAGGCGCGACAGGGCTGATTGATTGGGCCTGACGGATAGGCGGGCGGCCAATTGGTTGAGCAGCTTGTGAATGCGCTTGTCGTCGCTCGGAAAAAGCATGCGCCATCCCCAGAACAATCCAGCGGCTGCCAGCACCGCCAGCCCGGCCCGCGCAAACCCCTTCAAAACAAGACCTTTCCGACGATTTTCCGCTCCTCAACCGAGCGGAGATCGGAGATTTGGCGATTATCGCCAATCACGAAATATTCGTCTTCCTTCAACTGGACCTCCGGCCCCCCTCTCCAGGGGATGCGAGACTGCGTATAAGGTTCCGCGAGACGCTGGCCGTTGATCTTGATGCCCTCCCTGCTAATGGCGATGCGCTCACCAGGCAGGCCAACGATGCGCTTCAAAAGCAAGACTCTGGCAAAGACCGGCTCATTCGTCAGGGACATCTCGATGCCTACCACGTCTCCTCGTTTGGGTTTGCTCCAGACATAAGAAAGCCGGTTGACAAAATTCACGCCTCCATTCCGGTACGTAGGGTCCATGCTGTTGCCCGTGACGCGGATGGGCACCAGGACGAATTTAAACACAACCAGGCTGACGACAATGAGCGCCGCCACCCGGAGAAGCGTCCGTTTGGGGCGCCGGCCAATGATCACCCTCAACCACCAGGGTGGATTCTCTGCCCATTCTCTCGAGCTTTCCATAACTCTTACGCTTGGTTTAGACCTGAATGGAGTTGCGTCATTTCAAGGATTGTTCAACACACTAACCCAGCGCGAAAATCCTGCAAAGCCGCTCCGTTTTCAAGCCCTGGTTTATGCCCGCTCACGGTTCTTCCACGGCGTCAGGAATTCCGAGCTGGGAGGCGGCGTGCGAAGGCGGACCCGGCTCGGGACCCACCGGCTTTTGGCGCAACTGTTCCAAAGCGGCCAGGGCGGCGCTGCTTTCGGCCTCTTTTTTGCTTTTTCCCTCGCCGCGCGCCAGTTCCACGCCCTGATGATGCACGGCGCATTTAAACAGGCGGTCATGGTCCGGACCCGTCACCGATTCCAGCCGATATTGGGGCGGCTCGGACGATTTCGACTGCAGCATTTCCTGCAATTCACCTTTGGGATTTGCCAGAATCGGAATGACCTGCAAATTGCCCAGCAGGCCTCGAAACTGCCGGAGGATGAATTCCCGTGCCGCTGCAAAGCCGCCATCCAGAAAAACAGCGCCGAGCAAGGCCTCGTAGGCATCCGCCAGCGCCGAGGGCCGCCGGCGGCCGCCGCTCAGTTCCTCGCCCCAGCTCACGGCCAGATGTTCACCGATGCCCAGACGGCGTCCCTGCTCGGCCAGGGACCGGCGATTGACCAGGTGGGCGCGGGCTTTCGTCAGGGGGCCTTCGCCCACCGACGGGAATTGTTCGTACAACTCGCGGGTCAGAACCAGTTGCAGAACGGCATCCCCCAGGAATTCGAGCCGCTGATTATGCTGCAGGGCCGTTCCGTGTTCATGGGCCACGGACGGATGAGTCAGAGCCAATTGCAGCAAGCCGATGTCCTTAAATAAATATCCCAGTTGGACTTGGAAAGCGATGAGGTCAGACACAGGCGGCCTTATCGGGCTTCATCGGGTTCCAGAGCGGGACTGTCGCCCGCCGGAGCCGTGCTCTCAGCGTTCGCCCCTTGGGGCAGAGCTGCGGAGTCAATTCCGATTTCCGGAGCTGCGGCTGGCTGAGCATCGGCTGGGGGATTCAGGCCGTGCTCCAGGAGTTGGGCGATATCACGCTGCACGTCTTCGAGCTGGTCTAGTTGCAGGTTGGGATCGGGAATCTGGAACAGCTCGCCGGTCTTGGCATGCTCATAAACAAAGATGCGCTGTTGATCCTGAGCCAATTGAGCTTTGACTTTGAAAAGGCGCTTTCGTTCCAGCATGACGGCCAGAATGTAGCGGGCCGCCGCGTGGCTCGGGTCATTTTGTTCGATCAATTTGCGCAGCAGCGTTTCGGCGGTTTCCTTTTGAATTGCATCGGGCGCGGTCGCCGGCGGCACCGTGTAAGTGCCCTGCCAAAATGAAACAAACCCTTTCCGATCCGTGGCGCCCTGGCTGTACTGCGACTCCCAGCACCGCTCGCAAATATCGATCCTTTCATAATCGCGCTTATGATCAAAGAGCAACGTGTGGTAAGGCTCCTGGTCCACGAAAGATTTCCGGCAGGCCTGACAGACGTGCGCCCGCGATTGAATGTTCCATTCGATCATTCTGAACTATTTAAACGAATCGCCGGAATTTACAAAATAAAATCTGGGCTGACGGCCTGTTCAACTCGGAACTGTTCCTGCGGGCTGTTGAGGACATTGGGGGCCATGATGGCGCCGTGCTCGGTGAAGGCCCACGGCAGCTTGCGGCGTCCGCCGTGGGCAGAACTTGAAGTCGCAATTTGCGACTTCAAGTTGTGGCCGAAGTTTGAGGTCGCAATTTGCGACCGGCTCCCATCAACGTCCGCCGCATCAATGAGTTGCGATCTTAGTCCATCGGGAAACCCTCCGGCTTTGCCGGAGGACTCGCTGAGTTCGACAGTTCCTGAAATAGGCTGTTGGGGTGAGATAAACTCGAGGCGGTCGCCAACGAACTCCCTCTCCTCCGAGCGAAGCCGGAGGAGAGGGCCGGGGAGAGGAGGAATCTATTATGAGCCTCCCCTCTCTCCGGCTCTCTCCCCGCTCGTTCCTCGCGGGGAGAGAG
>CAYIIH010000393.1:0-7692 GCA_964363225.1 uncultured Verrucomicrobiota bacterium
ATGAAAGCCCTTGGGCGAAGGCTATGTAGTTTTATTTATACGCGGACATATAGAAAAATCCAGACCGTATCCATGCCGCTCGAATTGGAGAGCGCGACCGTCCCGGTCGCACCAGTCGGCGTCCCGCCGACTGGTTCCATTGCGGTGCCGTGTCCCTAAACAGTGTTCGATTTCGGCGGCGGAATGTTTTCAGCGGGACGCCGAGAACTGCGGGCGTACGATACCTACCGTTGCGGTGAAGGAGCGGCGGAACGCAGATTTGAAGTCGGGGCGCGCCCCGGGAGCGCCGGAAGCAGCGCGACGCTTCGTTGAGTGAGTGTGGCGCTTGTCGTTCTCATGCGGAGCGAGTAAGGTTCAAAGCATGAGCACGAAAGCACAGGCTGTGTTGGAGCAAATCCGAAGTCTCCCGCCGGACGAACAGCGGGAGGTCCTCGAAGCATTGGAACGTCCGAAAGCCCCCGCCGCGCGGAAGCGCGAGCCTCACCACCGGGGTCGCGGCCTGTTTGCGGGCAGCGGTCTGCTGGAGGCGCTGCGGGCGGAGCGGGCCAAGGAGCGGTCCCGTGGCTAGCGCGGTCCTGCTCGACACCTCGGCTTTCTTGACGTGGTCGCAAGACGAGCCTGGGGCGGAGGAGGTCGAGACGTATTTCCAGGAAGCGATGGACGGGCGGGTGGCCCTCCACGCTTCGTTTGTCTCGCTGACGGAGATGGAATACATCACCGCCCAGAAACTCGGCCCTGAAGAAGCGAGAGAGCTGCTTGAATCGGTGGAAGAGCAGCCGGTGGCGAGGCACCATTCGGACAAGCCGTTGTGCAGCGAGGCGGCGAAACTGAAGACAACGCACAAGGTGTCGTTCGCCGATGCCTTTGTGGCGGCCACGGCGAAACGGCTGGATGCGGTGCTGGTCCACAAAAACCCGGAGTTCGACGCGCTCGCCGGGGCGATCAAACTGCACAGCCTGCCGCCCAAGGGCGGCACGGCCGCAGTGACAGCGCAGCAGCAAGGGAGTTGAAACGGCTCGCGCCGGACAAGACTGTCCGCGCTGCGAACGGGCCGGTGGGAAACCGACACTTCAACGTGGCGAAGCATCGTAGCCGCCGAGGTCACGAAGCGGACAGTTTCGCGCCAGAGCGAGGGAGAATCCGCCTCCTCACGTCGGCGGCTACTCCTTTAACGAGTTGCTAAGGCCGCTCCGCCTTGATGCGATAGAATTGCATCGCGTTTGTGCCGAATGAATCCGTGTAGCTGCCCGAAACCGGTGTGGGCGGTAGTGCCGTGAAAACAATAACCCATTCATCCGTGCCGCCCAGGGAAAATGCGCGCTGCAAATCCTGCGTGGCCCATGTCCCGCCCTGCCACTGAATCCACACTCCGCCGGGCACGGGTTGAACGCCGCTGATGTGCAGGTACGACTGGTTGTTGGTCGGTTTCGTGTCGGCGATGTATTCCTCCCAGTTCTTGAAACCGTCGCCGTCAGGATCGTCGTTCGGGTTGGCTGGGGTGCTGCCGAAGTATTGCGATTCCCACCAGTCCGGCAGGCCGTCGCCGTCCGCGTCCGGGCCGGTGACGGTGTTTACCTCGAAGGGCGTACCGGCGGACCAATCGCCCAGCAGCGTGAAGTCTTGAGCGCGGGCACGGAACAAAATGTTGGTGACGACATTCGCGCCCACGTCGGTTTGCACATTCCAAACGACGGTGTGATTGACGCCGCCGGGTGAGGCCGCGACGCGGGTGCTGGCGGAATACGCTCCGCCGTCCAGGTTCACGAGGGTGGCGTTCTGCCAGTTGGTCGAGCCGGAGAGCTGGTATTGCAGGAACGGCGTGGAAGCGTTGCCCTCGGCGTCCCACAGGCGCACGGTCACGAGGGCCCGACTGCCCAATGTGCCGATGGACGGCAGCACGGCGGCGGCGGGCGCGGTTTCGATAATGCCCGACTGGGGCGAGGACAGCACTGCTTGCGGGGGCCAGAACATGACTTTGCACGTGGTCTGATTCGTGGGATCAACCATCAGGCCGACCAAGCCCTGTCCGCCCGCCGCCATTTTGACAGCGGCCAGAGCGTGCCAGGCTTTGCCGAGGTAAGCTTCCGTGAACCCCTGCCGTTGCGACGGGCTGGACGTGCCGGCGGCTAACCAAGAGTAAATGCCACCGTTCGGTTCGGCGGTGAAGCTGTAGTCCGCGCCCGAATTCAAGAAGTCCGCTACGGCTAGACCGAAGCTCTGAGCAAGCGCGCCCGATCCGACTGGAATGTTCGTCCGCGTTACGGTCACCACCGTGTTGTTGGAAACCTGATACTCGGCGAAGACTAACATGTCGGGCGCATCCACCGTGCCGGAAGCGTTTCGGTCATCAACGGAGCAATAGAATATCTGTGTTGGTTTCAAGGCCCCCGATCGAGATGGGATTGTTTCTAACTGAAAACCCTTCCAAACAATCCGGCTTGTTGCTGACGGCTCAGCTATGAGCCAACGATTGGTGTATGTCATTACTGGGCCAGCAATTTGCCCGATCGCTTTAATAGCTCCAAGGCCGTCGCCATCCCTTGAAGACACTATCCAACCACCGCTCGACGGGTTTGGAGGGGGTTGCCAGATGAGCGTTCTCAGCGTTCCACGTCTGCCGCCGTCTTCCGGCCTGCCATGCACCCAAGGATCAAACCCCAAATCCTGGGGGGCGGTGGTTCCGTCTGCCCAGAGCCGCTGATATCCAATCCCGTCGTTGACCCATACAAAGGACAAACCGATCCACGCATAACCAGGAAAATGTGAAGCTATCCACGAGTTTTCGGCAGCACTCGTGATCATGACGAGATTTCCATGGTAGGTAGATTCGAAGTATTGCTCGGCGGACGACCATTCGGAATAAGACCATTGCTGAGTGGATTGAAGATGCCACTTGCCAGTCTCAGGATTCAGGATTGCGTTGGACGGCAGGATGATTCCGTCTTTGACAGCCTCGAAATCACCGCCAATGAGTTCGATGCCGCCTGCGTCGGCGTCGAGCAGCCGTATGCTGGCGTCTCGGACTATCCGTGAAGGAACCAGGCCGTGACTTGCCAACCCGCGATGCGACGCATTGCTGCTGACCAATGCAACATTCCAAGCGGCATTGGAGAAGGTCAGACTCCAAAGCGCGCCGACCAGGCCGTTGGTTGCGAGGTTCGCCAGCAAGTCGCCGGTTTGACGAATGCCGGCGACAAACGCCACTTCATCTGTCGAAAGCGCAACCAAGTTCGACTGCCAAGTTCCACCGTTCTTCGTGAACTCCATGACTTGTCCGCTTCCGTTTGTGCTGCGCAGACCGACGTAAACTCCGACGCTTGGCCGGTTAGTCGGTTGGCCGATAGCGATGGACGTGATTCCGAATGGCCCGATATCCACCCGCTGTGTTGACCAGCTTGTAGGGCCTTGCGTGAGCACGAGCAGGAAGTTCACGTTCGTTCCCGGATTGCCGTCCGCGCCGAGGACGATTTCTTCCGCCCCCAAGCCGTCCAACTGACCGACGCCAACGACGAAATTGCTCGGTGTGAAAGGCAGCGTGAGCGAGGCGATGTTGATTCCCGGATTGCCGAGCAGGTTGGGCGCGCTTTGCGGGTCGCGCGGATTCGTGCCGGCTTTCCATTCCTGATAATCCGTCCAGCCGTCACGGTCAGTGTCGGTGTAGGCGCTGGTGTTGTTGGTGAGGCCGTTCAGGAATTCCCACACGTCGGGGAGGCCGTTGTGGTTCGCGTCGCGAGTGAGGTATTTCTGGCGGAGCAGGTTGCCATTGCCGTCATAGACGTAGGCGACGGCGAAGCCGTTGGAGCCGCGATTGTAGTCCGCGCCGATGAGCCGGTCGTTGCGGTCGTAGTAAAAGCGGTTGGTCTGGCTGCCGAAGAGCCGCTCGTAATCGCTTCGGCCGTCGCCGAGGGAATCGGCCTGGTTGGGCCGGTAACCGAGGGCGCGGTTCTGGTATTCCTGGAGGTTGGTCAAGCCGTCGAGATCGAGGTCGTCATTGGTGTCGTTCAACCGCCGGTTCAAACCGTTGGCCACTTCCCAGCCATCCGGCATCCCGTCGCCATCCGTGTCGGACTTCAACGGGTTCGTGCCATAGGTGAATAACTCGTCGTAGTCAGAGAGGCCGTCGTCATCCGTGTCGTTGGTGAGTGGGTTCAAACCGCGCTGGTATTTTTCGAGGTAGGTAAATTGGTCGCCCGGTGGTTTTGTATTCGCGTCGGCGGGATTGTTGGGATTCAAGCCAAACGCGATTTCCCACGAGTTGGGCAGGCCGTCGCCATCCGAGTCGGTGGTGTCAACCGTCAGAACCAGCGAGTCGCTGGTCGCGCTACCCGCCAAGTTTGTGACTCGCACGGAATAAGCTCCGGCGTGTTGTGGTTGAAGGTTGGCGATAGTGAGTAAGGGGGTGTTGGCCCCGGAGACAAAAGCATCGTTGGTTAGCGGCAGACTGTTGCGCAACCACTGAAAGTAGATTGTGGATGTCCCTTGGGCGGAAGCTGAAAAAGTGATGTTGGAACCGGACGGCAGGAGCAGGCTGGTTGAGAGAAGAGACACCGTGGGCGACTGAAGAGGCGGGCCGAGTAGGACGTAGGCCGCGCCGGCAGCGAAGGCGCTGTTGTCACTTTGGTTGCCGTTGATTCCGGTGGCGTTGCTGTCCTCGCTATCAGCCCCGATCACCACCGTGTCGCGTGACACAGCTACTGAATAGCCGAACACGTCACCCGCCCCGGTGTTGCTGGCCTTAAGATACGCCTGCTGTATCCAATTCGTCCCGCCGCGCACGAAGAGATACGCCGCGCCGGCATAGTAGGCGCTGTTGTCGCTTTGGTTGCCGTCAACCCCGGTGGCGTTGCTGTCCTCTTCATAAGCCCCGATCACCACCGTGTCGCCTGACATAGCAACTGAATAGCCGAAGTGGTCAATTGCCCCGGTGTTGCTGGCCTTGAGATAGGCCTGTTGTGTCCAGTTCGTCCCGCTGCGGACGAAAACATACGCCGCGCCAGCGGAGTTGAGGCTGTTGTCGCTTTGGTTGCCGTTAACCCCGGTGGCGTTGCTGGCCTCGTCATAAGCCCCGATCACGACTGTGTCGCCTGACACAGCCACTGAATAGCCGAAGAAGTCACCCGCCCCGGTGTTGCTGGCCTTGAGATAGGCCTGCTGGCTCCAGTTTGCCCCACTGCGCACGAAGACGTAGGCCGCGCCGGGATGGTAGAAGCTATTGTCGTTTTGGTTGCCGTTGACTCCGGTGGCATTGCTGGCCTCTCCATCAGCCCCGATCACGACTGTGTCACCTGACACAGCCACTGAATAGCCGAAGTGGTCACTCACCCCGGTGTTGCTGGCCTTGAGATAGGCCTGCTGAGTCCAGTTCGTCCCGCTGCCGACGAAGACGTACGCCGCACCGGAAGCGGAAGCGCTGTTGTCGCTTTGGTTGCCGTTGACCCCGCTGGCGTTGCTGGCCTCTCCATAAGCCCCGATCACGACGGTGTCACCTGACATAGCTACCGACCAGCCGAACCGGTCACTCGCCCCGGTGTTGCTGGCCTTGAGATAGGCCTGTTGTGTCCAGTTCGTCCCGCTGCGGACGAAGACATACGCCGCACCGGAATCGAAGGCGTTGTCGTCGCTTTGGTTGCCGTTAAACCCGGTGGCGTTGCTGGCCTCTCCAAAAGCCCCGATCACGACGGTGTCACCTGACACAGCCACTGAACAGCCGAACTGGTCACCCGCCCCGGTGTTGCTGGCCTTGAGATACGCCTGTTGTATCCAAGTCGTCCCGCTGCGCACAAAGACGTATGCAGCGCCGGATTGCCCAGCGCTGTTGTCGCTCTGATTGCCGTCAACCCCGGTAGCGTTGCTGTCCTCTGCATAAGCCCCAATCACCACCGTATCGCTTGACACAGCCACTGAATAGCCGAAACGGTCAGTTACCCCGGTGTTGCTGGCCTTGAGATAGGCCTGTTGGCTGAAAGTGGGGTCAATCGTAAGCGGGTAGCGCGCGGTGTTGTCCAGCACCGTGAGAGACACCTGGCCGTCGGCTACCAGCATGGTGGCGGGAAGTTCCATGCCGGTGGCATCCCATACTTTGAGCTTTGCATAGGTAAGCACCGTGCGCCCCGTGGCATCGCGTAGCGCCAGACTCTGACCGGTGGCGTCCGCCTGCGGCGTGAGTCCACCGGTGACGGCGATGACAAGACTCAATGGCTCGCCGCGCGGATAGGTGGCCGGTCTCTCCGGCAAAGTGAATCCGTGTTCGAGGCCGGCAGGATTGTTCACAAACCATTCCGTCACCGCCGGTGCGGTGCGGGCCAGTTCAACACGTTGACCCATCGTGAGCAGAGTGCCCGCCGGGACCGGTGTCTGCGCCGTACCGTAGCCCAAGCTGTGCAACCGCCAGCCAACGGTGTGCGCCGGGGCTGCCACGTCCTCGCCGGTGCGGACAGTAAGAGTAAGGCCCTCAGAACTGAATGTGCTGTTCAAGCCGTGGGCAGGGTTCTGTGCCCGGAGAGAAGCGGATTGAGGATTGGGCGAACCCTCCTCCATTGGTTTCACGGCGTAACGGGCACCCGTGACGGCGGCGGCGAGGGAATGATACTGGCCCGTGGCTTTGAGGTGTTCGATAGCCTTGTCGCCCGTGAGCGGTGGGTTAGCTGCGGACTGCGCCAGTCCAGCGGGTGCGTCTGCAAAAAGACACAGGCCGGCAAGCATAAGCAGCAGCGCCGGAATCAGGGCGAGGCGGCGCAACTGCAAGGCTAAAGGCGCACGGGCTTCAGCCCGCTTCAATGTCCAGGCGCCGGCAGACGCACGAGCAATGGGTGATGCCTCGAAAAATCGCGCGATGAAGCGGAATAAATTCCGCGCTCCGGGGAAGTGGGTGGTGCTTGTCGTTTTCATGCGGAGCGGGTAAGGTTCAGGGCATGAGCACGAAAGCACAGGCCATTTTGGAAAAGATCAAAGCGTTGCCGCCGGAAGAGCAGGAGCAGGTGCGTGACAGAATCCTGCAACTTCAGGAGCGCCAGCGTCAGTGGGAAGAACAGAAGGTGAAGCTCCGGGAAATGCAGTCCCGGCACGCCGGGCGTGGTCTGTTGGATCGGCTGCTGGAAGAACGAGCCAAGGAGCGGGCCGGTCTTGCCCTTCAACCATCCGCAAGTTAATTTCCAGCCATGACTGCGATTGCGACAAAGTTTTTGAATGAGTTCGAGAAACTCGCGCCCCACGAGCAGGTGCTGGTGCGTAATCAAGTAATCTCGCGCACCGAGGCGCGGCAGCGCGAGGCGTTGAAACGGTTGCGCGGATCGAGCAAGGGCAAGGGATTGCTGGCAACGTTGCTGGCGGATCGGGCCAAGGAGCGCGCCCGTGGCTGACGCGGTGGTCCTCGACACTTCGGCGTTTCTGACGCTGACGGGCGACGAACCCGGCGCGGACACGGTGCAAAAATTCATCACGGACGCGCTGGCTGGCGAGATTGATTTGCACGCCTCGTTCGTAAGTCTCACCGAGATCGAATACATCACCTGCCAGAAAGAAGGAGAGGAAACCGCCAGAGAGCGACTGGCTGACATCAAGGCATTGCCCGTCCAATGGCTACATTCGGATGACGCTCTGTGCAGTGAAGCGGCAAAGTTGAAGGCGGCGCATAAAGTTTCTTTTGCGGATGCTTTCGTAGCGGCGACGGCGAAGCGGCTCGATGCCACGCTC
>CAYIIH010000394.1:0-5369 GCA_964363225.1 uncultured Verrucomicrobiota bacterium
CCGGCGATCTGTCGCCCGGCACGGCGCGCTTGTGCTTTTGGATGCATTCGCTACATTTTGAGGCATGCCGATTTACGAATTCTATTGCCAAGACTGCGAGAAAGAGAGCGAGATTCTGGTTCGTTCCAGCGATTGGAAAGGGACCAAATGCCCTCATTGTGGCTCGGTCAAACTGGCCAAGAAACTGTCGCTCTTCGCCTCCGCGGCTGCGGGAAGCAACAGCCAGGAAGCGCCGGCCTGCACGGGTGTTCCCAGCTCCTGCGGCCTGTGCGGCACCGGGAAACCGCACTCGCATTGATAACGGCGCTTATTTCCCGGCCTTTGGCTCAGCCGCCCGGTCCGAATGCGCCGCCCAATGGGCCAGTCGCCGGAAGATTTCCCAGTTGTCCTGGCCCTTGATCGACACGCCTCCGACTCCTTCCTCGCTCAGTACGGCGTCCATCAGCCAGCCGGAATCAGTCACCACGACCACGCGGCCTTGACCGGGTTCGGCCACCGCCAGGAGCACTCCGGCTTGGTCACGCGTGCCGGTGATCGGTTTTTGGGTGAGATCGTTGGTAACGACGGCACGGGGTTTGGCCGGATGACTTGAATTCAGCAGCAAAAGATTGCCGGTGTAGTAAGCCCAGCGCAATCCGCCGATAATGGGCGCCTCCTTGGGCAAGACCAGTTTCTTGGTGTCGGTGTAAAGATTGGTCGCCTGGATGCCGAAGCGGGCCAGAAGCAGGTTGCAGTCCTCAACCTCCAGGTTGTGAGCCTCCTGGTTTTCCGTTAAAATAAGCCCGCCGCCCTTGTTCACAAATTCGGTCAAAACTTCGATGTCGGCCGGCGAGATATGAGGCGGAGCCGGATTGGCGCCGACGGCTTGGTCGCTGGGATTGGCGATGAGCAAAAGGCTGACGCCGGCCAGTGTCTGACGGGTCAACGGTTCCTTATGCACGCGCACGTCGAACTCCTCGCGCAATCGTTGCATGACTTGTCCGTAAGTGCCGTCCGGCAGATAGCGGCCTTCGCCTTCGGCATTAAAATAGCGGCTATAAAGCAGGACCGGTTTGGATTTCGGCCCCCTTTCCGCGGCCGAGCCAGTGACCGGAACCCACAGCATGAGAGCCAGGACGAGAGAGAAACAGCGCAGCAGCCGACTGATTTGGAATTGCATGGTTCTTTTTTTCCTCCACCCGCCAAAGATTTGCCAGCATTTTCTTGCTTGGGTGCTGGCCGAGTGCCCCTGTGAAAGCTTCCTTGCCTGGCCCTGGCATCCCGGTAAACTGCGGATCAGATCGGACGACCTCAATGACAGCAACGATTCTTAAATGGCCGGCCTTCCTGGCCGCCGCATGCTTCCTGGCTGCGACCGGTTCTGCGGCGGGGGCAGAGCCTTCCGCCAAAGACTCCCGCCCCAACGTCCTTCTTATCATCACGGATGATCAGGGCTACGGGGACCTTGGCTTTCACGGCAATCCAAAAATCCGGACCCCCAACCTCGACAAACTGGCGCGCGAAAGCGTCCGCGGCGAATATTTCTATGTGTCACCGGTATGCGCGCCGACGCGGGCCAGCTTGATGACGGGCCGCTACAGTTACCGCACCGGCGTGGTGGACACCTATCTCGGCCGCGCCCTCATGCACCCGGACGAGGTCACGTTGGCGGAGATGTTGTCGGCGGCCGGCTATCGCACGGGCATTTTCGGGAAGTGGCATTTGGGCGATAATTATCCCATGCGCGCCATAGACCAGGGCTTTCAGGAATCTCTGGTCCTAAAAGGCGGCGGCATTGGCCAGCCCTCGGACCCGCCGGGCGGCGAGAGCTACTTCGATCCTATCCTGCAGCACAATGGCCAGCCGCTTAAAACCAAAGGCTATTGCAGCGACGTGTTTACCGACGCGGCCATGCAATTCATCACGGAAAACCGCGACCGGCCTTTCTTCGTTTATTTGGCCTTCAATGCGCCGCACACGCCGTTGCAGGTGCCCGACCGCTATTATCAGGCCTACCAACATGTCAACCTGGCGCAGAGCGAGTTTCCGAGCCAGGGCCATCCCCTGCCCCGCGAGGCCGACCAGGAGACCACAGCCAAAGTCTATGGCATGGTGAATAACATCGATGACAACCTGGGCCGCCTGCTGGCCAAGCTTGACGCGCTCCAGTTGGCAACCAACACCATTGTCATTTTCCTGACTGATAACGGTCCGCAGCAAGTGCGCTACAACGCTGGGTTGTTGGAACGTAAAGGCAGTGTGCATGAGGGCGGCATCCGGGTGCCTTTCTTTGTCCACTGGCCCGGCACGCTGGAAGCCGGGCGGAAAGTGGATCGCATCGCCGCTCACATTGATATTGCTCCCACCCTGCTCGAGGCGTGCGGTGTGCCCAAACCGGAAGGAGTGAAGTTCGACGGCCGAAGTTTGCTCCCACTGCTCACGGGCGAGAAGATCGACTGGCCTGATCGCACGCTTTTTTTCCAATGGCATCGCGGTGATGAACCGGAATTGTACCGCGCTTTCGCTGCTCGCTCGCACCAATTCAAACTCGTCCAGCCGCTCGGAGCCCAAGCTAAGATGCCCGAGACCAGAGCTTTCAAGCTCTATGAGATGAGCCGCGATCCCTTCGAGCTTCATGACGTCGCCGCCGAGCATGCGGATGTCGTCGTGCAGATGCGGCAGGCTTACGAACAATGGTTTCAGGACGTCAGCCGCACGCGCGGCTATGCTCCGCCCCGGATTCACCTGGGCGCGCCGCAGGAAAACCCGGTCACGTTGACGCGGCAGGATTGGCGCGGGCCGCAGGCGGGTTGGGCGACGAATTCTTTGGGCCACTGGGAAGTGCGGGTCACTCAGGCCGGCGTTTATGCCATCAGGCTGACTTTCCCTGCTGTAACGGGAGCAGCCACTGCTCATTTATCGCTGCGCGAAGTCGCTCTGCAAAAGGAATTACCGCCGGGCGCGACTGAATGCGCATTTGAATCCGTGAGGCTCAGTTCCGGTCCGGGTCGGCTCGAAGCGTGGCTTTCCACAGAGAAAGAGACCATGGGCATCCGTTACGTCGAGGTGAAGCGGATCGAGTGAAGCCGGATACGTTGCACGGTGCGCGCCAACGCGGAACTGGGCGTAATCAGTGTCCGGTCTTTCCTGACTTTATGGTGAGCCGTTACAGGGAATCCTCCGCCACTTTACTGGATGAAGGTCGGAATTGGCCCTGGTCAACGAGGAGTGGTTTTGGCATTGAGCGTGGTCATGGATCGCAACATGCGCCGATTGCGGTTGGCCTGGCGCGGGAGGATTTTGAGGGATTCGTCACCGCGAGCGCTCGCAGCCGGAGCGGCCGCGTTTTCAGGTCAAGCAGCCTTGTCCAAAGCGACGGAGACGCGCAGCCCCAATGGTTTCAAAATCTCCTGGAGTGTTTCCAGGGTGGGATTACCCCTCGGGGAAAGAATTTTGTAGAGGCTGGGCCGCTTGAGGCCGACGCGCCCGGCGAGTTTACTCACGCCTCCGCCAGCTTCCACGACGTCTTTGAGGGCGATCAGAAAGGCCGCGCTATCATTTTCCGCCAGCACTTGAGCCAGGTATTCGGCGGCGTATTCGGGTTCGGCCAACCGCTTGAGCAGGTCATCTCGATAGTTTTTCAGACGCATGGTTCTTGAATTGTTGCCACAGTTGTTGCGCGCGGCGGATGTCGCGCGGTTGGCTGCGTTTGTCGCCACCGCCCAACAGGACCACGACCAAGCGGCCATGAAGTCCGCAATAGATACGCAGGCCGGCACCCAGCGCCATCCGCAACTCAAACACCCCACCGCCCACGGATTTGCAGTCGCCGAAATTCCCGGCACGCACGCGGGCCAAGCGGGTGTCCACCGCCGCTTGCATTTTTTTGTCGCGAAGGGAGTCAAACCACTCGTCAAACGGGACGAGTCCGTTCTGAAGCTCCAGCTTCCTGATTTCCTTCTCGATCACTCGTCAAACTGTAATCTATAGGTGACAGACGTGTCAACCACCAATCCTCCAGCCCCAAGGCCCGGCGCATGGACCTTCCTCGCCCGCCCGCACCGCGACCTGGAGAAGGTCCGTCCCATCCGCAACGAACTTGCTCGGCACGGGACCCATCCGCTGCTCTTCTTCCGGAAGACCTCATGCGGTCCTGATTTTAGCCGGCCATGGAAGCCGCACTCGAATGATGTCAAATGCAAATGGCCGGGCTCCAGCAAGGACATGCGCCGGGGCTAAACGCCAGCCGCAACCAAATCGCCGACTTGTGAAGTGCTGTAGCCCATTTTGCCGGCGGCCAGGCTTAGAATCTTCTCGCGCGTGACCTTGATGACGGCATTTTCGATGGCTTTGGCCGCTGCGTATTCGCCCAGGAAATCGAGCAGCATTTGGCCAGCGCAAATGGCCGCCAGCGGATTGATGACGCCTTTGCCGGTGTACTTGGGAGCGCTGCCGCCAATCGGTTCGAACATGCTGGTCCCCTGGGGATTGATGTTCCCGCCGGCGGCGATGCCCATGCCGCCCTGAATCATGGCACCGAGGTCCGTGATGATGTCGCCGAACATGTTGTCGGTCACAATGACATCGAACCATTCCGGGTTTTTGACAAACCACATGGTGGTGGCATCGACGTGCGCGTAGTCGCGCTTGATGTCCGGAAAATCCTTCTGCCCGACCTCATGAAAAGCCCGTTCCCACAAATCAAAAGCGAAGGTGAGCACGTTGGTCTTGCCGCAGAGCGTCAGCTTTTTCTCCTTGTTGCGCCGGCGGGTAAACTCGAAGGCATATCGCAAACAACGCTCGACTCCCCGGCGGGTATTGACGCTTTCCTGAACGGCCACTTCATGCGGCGTCCCTTTGAAGACAAAGCCGCCCGCGCCGGTGTAGAGGCCCTCGTTGTTCTCGCGCACGACCACAAAATCGATTTCGGCCGGACCTTTGTCCTTGAGCGGGCAGAACCGCGCGTCGTACAGTTTGACCGGGCGCAGGTTGATGTATTGTTCCATCTCAAAGCGCAAACGGAGCAAAATACCCTTCTCTAAAATGCCGGGCTTGACATCAGGATGGCCAATGGCACCCAGCAAGATGGCCGGGAATTTGCGCAATTCCTCTGCCGCGCTGTCCGGGAGCACTTCCTTGGTGCGGAGATACCGTTCTCCGCCAAAGTCGTAGTGGGTGTAGTTTAGTTTCAGGCCAAATTTTGGCGCGGCGGCGTCCAGCACTTTGATGGCTTCGCGCACCACTTCCGGACCCGTTCCGTCACCGCCAATCACTGCAATGTTGTAGCTTTTCATCTCGTTATTTCTTCGTCATGCCTCTCCCCATCCCGGAGAAAGAGCTAAGATGCTACGAATTCCCGCCCTGCTTTCAATGGAATTATTGCGCCACAT
>CAYIIH010000394.1:5469-7654 GCA_964363225.1 uncultured Verrucomicrobiota bacterium
GAGCTAAGATGCTACGAATTCCCGCCCTGCTTTCAATGGAATTATTGCGCCACATTTCCTTCGTTTTAGCGCGGCTCTTGGTTACCTTCATTGGCCATGTCCACTCTGGGCTATAAACTGGTTCGCCTGGCCAACGGCGTGTGCAGCGTGCATTCGCTGGCCTATCGCGAAACCTTTCATCCGGTGATTGGCCCGGTCGCCGAAGCGGAAGCTCTTTACGTCAGGCAACTGCGGTTGGCCGAACGGCTCGAACAGCACCGTGGCGAGTTTGTGATCTGGGATGTCGGTCTCGGCGCGGCCGCCAACGCGCTCACCGTCTTGCGAGCCGCGCGCGCGAGGTCTTGTTCCCTTCGCCTGCTCAGCTTCGATCAAACGATCGAACCTCTGGCCTTTGCCATGGAGCATGCCGCCGCGCTGGGCTATTTCAACGGCTACGAGAAGCCGGTTGAAAAGATGATTCGCAACCATCATGTGGAATTCACTGAGGGCGGACACCGTGTGAACTGGGAGCTGCACCTGGCCGACTTCCCGTCCTTCCTCGGCCAGCCGCCCGCACAAAAGCTGCCCAAGCCTCACGCCATTTTGTATGACGCCTTTTCGCCGGCCAGGAATCCGACCATGTGGACGCAGCCGCTCTTCGCGCGCCTCTTCCGGTTGCTCGATCCGGATCGGCCCTGCGCTTTGCCGACCTATTCCCGCAGTACGATGTTGCGCGTTTCGCTCTTGCTGGCAGGTTTTTACGTGGGCACAGGCCATGCCACCGGCGAGAAGGAGGAAACCACCATCGCCGCCAACACCCTGGCTTTGATTGACGAGCCGCTCGACCGCGCGTGGCTCCGGCGCGCCCGTCGTTCCACCAGCGCCGAGCCGCTATGGGAACCGGTCTATCGGCAAGCGCGTCTGGTGCCGGAAACGTGGGAAAAGCTGCAAAGCCACCCGCAATTCAGGTAATGTCGCCCAGTGAACATGCACCATCAATTTGAGGCGGCTCTGCGCGGTTCCGAACCCATGCTGGCTTTGGCCCCGATGCAGGACGTGACCGATCTGCCCTTTTGGAGGCTGATGGCGGCTTACGGTGGGGCGGACATCTATTACACCGAGTATTTTCGCGTCCACGCCACCTCCAACCTCGAAAAGGGCATCCTCAAGTCGATCACCGAAAACCCTACCGGGCGCCCGGTCATCGCGCAGATGATCGGCAACGACATTCCGTCGCTGGTTCGCACCGCGCGCGAGCTGCAGCAATACCCCATCGCCGCGGTCGATCTCAATTTGGGCTGTCCGGCACCCATCGTTTATCGCAAATGCGCCGGCGGCGGCCTGTTGCGCGAGCCGGAGCGCGTCCACGCCATTCTCGGCGCGCTGCGCGACGCCATCGCCATCAAGTTCACCCTCAAGACGCGGATAGGTTTTGATTCGCCGGCGGTATTCGATCGGTTGCTGCCCATTTACGCGCAGCATTCGCTCGATCTGCTCACGGTGCATGGACGGACCGTGAAAGAGATGTACCTCAGCGAGGTGCATTACGAATTGATCACACAAGCGGTCCAAGCCGTGTCCTGTCCCGTGCTGGCGAATGGCAATATTTCTTCAGCAGAACAGGCTGCGGCGGTGCTCCGACAGACCGGGGCGCGGGGATTGATGATCGGACGCGGCGCGATCCGCAATCCATGGTTGTTTGAGCAAATCCGGCAACACCGGCGTGGCGAAAAGGCTTTCCAGCCGGCGGGCCGCGATGTTTTGCAGTACATTCACGCGCTCTATGACGCCGTGCGCCCGCTGCAAATCAACGAATCGGCCCACATTCAGAAGCTAAAGAAGCACCTCAACTACATCGGTTTGGGCGTCGATGCGGCCGGTCAATTCCTGCATCGGATCCGACGGGTGAACACAACCGCAGAGTTTTTTGGGGCCTGCCAGGACTTTCTGGATCACGATCAGCCGATGGCCCTGGAACCGTATTCGATCTTGGTTCAAGATGCGGCTCCGGAAGCGGCTGTAGAAGCTGCGGCGGAGGGGTGATCGGCAGTTGCTGATTGGTAATGGGTGATTAGTGAGCAGTGATTAGAGGCCGGAGATTTGCGAGGGAGCGGACCAGCTACGGTCTCGTTTCTTGCCGACTCATTCATGGCAGCTACATAGACGCGTATAAATAAAACGACATTCGTGGCTTAAGAAAACGGTG
>CAYIIH010000395.1:0-7600 GCA_964363225.1 uncultured Verrucomicrobiota bacterium
CTGGGCGCTGTTGCGCCTAATTTTTTGTGGGCCCTAATCGGGCCCCTGCGTAAACGCCTAAAAGAATGTCGGCGCTCCTTTGCTTGCGGCGTCAGCCGCGTTGCGCCGCCCACTTGGACATGGGAGAAGGGAAAGGCCGCGGATCAGCGAGGCCTGGCCGTGCCGGCTGGCCGGCCGGATTGGCGCTGAATGCGTTCTTCATGCGCATAGACATTAAATGATTCGCCTCGCAAAAAGCCGACGAGCGTCTGCCCGCTTTCCCGCGCAAAATCCACCGCCAAACTCGAGGGAGCCGAGATCGCTGCCACAACCGGGATTCTGGCGGCCAAGGCTTTCTGCACGATCTCAAAGGAAGCCCTGCCGCTGACCAACAAGACATGCGCGTCAAAGGGCAGTTTGCTTTTCAGGAAACCGTAACCGACCACTTTATCCACGGCGTTATGGCGGCCCACGTCTTCACGCAGCACAATGAGTCTGCCGCGGGCGTCGAACAGGGCGGCGGCATGCAAGCCGCCGGTCTGATTAAAGACTTTTTGAGCGGCGCGCAGGCGCTCGGGCAAGGCTGTCAACATTGATGCCGCCATCGTCACGGGCGAATCCACCGGCGCGAAATGCTGATGAACCGCCTCGATGGAGGCCTTGGCGCACAGGCCGCAACTGGAGGTGGCAAACACGTGCCGCGTCAGTTGCTCGAAGTCCACTTTCACCGCCGGTGAGAGGAAGACGTTGAGCGTGTTTTCAGGCGCGTCGCCCTGTGGGCAATGCGCAATTTCCACCACGTGAGCGCGCTCATGGATCAGGCCTTCCGCCAGCAAAAAACCGGTGGCCAGCTCGGCGTCGTGGCCCGGCGTGCGCATGGTCACCACTACGCTCCGTCCGCGCACCCGGATTTCGAGCGGTTCCTCCCTCGCCAGGCGGTCGGCGCGCTGCGCGGGCGCAACGCCGGGCTGCCAGCGCCAAACACAGACCGCGCTCGTCGGCCCGCCCGCCGCTGGACGTGCTGCTGATTTCCGATTGCCGCGCGTCACCCGGGTGGGGCTGGTCAGGGCCGGCTTGTCACGTTCCATCATGGCTTAAAACCAGTTGTAATTGAAGCTGATGCTGACCCGGTCCTCCGCCACCGGATTGGCGCTCACTTCGTGCCGCAGCCAGCTCTCGAACAAGATCACGTTGCCCGCTGCCACTGCATACTCCACATATTGCTGATTGTGCGGGCGGCACGGGGACAGTTTGGGCGGCGCCGCCATCAAACTGCTGAGGCGCGGGTCTTCAAACTTGAGGCGCGAGCAGTTTCGCGGTGTGCGGACATAGTATGAGCCGCTGACAAAGGAGAGCGGATGCAGATGAAAGCTGTGCATGGTTTGTTTGGGCATGATGTTGATCCAGCAATCGGTCATCTCGATTTTCCGGCCCCGCAAGTCCATGTCCAGAAATTTCGCGAATATTCGGACGCGCCGCGTAATCTTTTGTTCCAGCTCGATGAAGGTGGAAGACATCTTGTGCAGCTTGGACAGAGAAGCATAAGAGGTGTAACCGCCGGGGTAATTCTTCTGCGACCATTTTCGGCCGGCCTGATCGTATTGGCGAAGCTGGTAACATTCCTTCAACAATTCGGCGTTCATCTTTGAGGAGCCGGCCTTCTGCAGCGCCGCGCAATAAATAAAAGTCGGAAACCACGCTTTGATTGTCATGACCCCAGGATAATGCCGGCTGCCCCAGCGCCGCAATCAAAGTATGGCTGGACCCGATCCAGGCAAAATATCTCTTGCCAGTCTTCGCTCCGAGAGAGGATGGTCACCGCATGCCGCATCGAAGAACGTTGCCGAATCGTCTCATTGAATTCTGCCTGCTGGCGGTCTGCTTCAGTCTGACTGTGACCAGCGCGGCCGCTGAGGCGGGCTGGAAAGCAGGCACGGCCGCTGCCATGATCACCCCCGAGAAGCCAATGTGGATGGCTGGTTACGGCCACCGGGACAAACCGTCCGAAGGCGCCCTCCATCCGTTGTGGATCAAAGTCCTGGCTTTGGAGGATGCCGGCGGCCGACGCGCTATTGTCCTGTCCAGCGACCTGCTGGGGGTTCCGCAATCGGTTTATCGCCACACCGTCCACGCCCTGAAGGAGCAATTCGGGCTGGAGCCTTCGCAAATCGTATTGACCGCGTCTCACACTCACTGCGGGCCGGTGCTGCGGGGCGCGCTTTACGACGTTTACCCGCTGGACGATCAGCAGAAGACCCTCATCGAAACGTATTCCGTGGAGCTGGAAGCGAAGATTGTTCAGAGCGTCGGTGAGGCGCTCTCAAAGCTGGCGCCCGCCCGGCTGCACGCAGGACAAGGGATAACGCGTTTCGCCGTCAACCGCCGCAACAACCTCGAACCGGATGTCTCCAAGCTGCGGGAAAGCAATGCGTTGCAGGGTCCCGTGGATCATTCGGTTCCCGTGCTCACGGTCACGGCGCCCGCCGGAGAATTGCGGGCCGTTCTGTTCGGCTATGCGTGCCACAACACGACCCTCAGCTTTTACCAATGGTGCGGTGACTATGCCGGCTTTGCCCAGATCGCGCTGCAGCGGAGCCATCCCGGTGCCGTGGCCCTGTTTTTCATGGGATGCGGCGCCGACCAAAATCCTTTGCCCCGGCGGGAAGTGGCGCTGGCGGAGCGCTACGGTCAGATGCTGGCGGCAGCCGTCGAGGAAGTGTTGCTCCAGAACCCGGCGCCGGTCGAGCCCAAGTTAAGAACATCCCTGGAAATGGTGACCTTGAACCTCGGCGCCCAGCCGACCAGCGAGGAACCCGAAAAAATGACCATCGGCCAGACCAATTACCTCTCACGGTGGGCGGCCCGGTTGCTCGATCAATCCAAGTCCGGCCAGCCGTTCATCCGCACCTATCCCTATCCGGTGCAGGTTTGGAAGCTGGGCGACCGTCAACTCTGGATCACGCTGGGTGGAGAGGTGGTGGTGGATTACGCGCTTCGGTTCAAGCAGGAATATGGCGCGGAAGTGTGGGTGGCCGGCTACTGCAACGACGTGATGGCTTACATTCCCTCCGCGCGCGTGCTCAAAGAAGATGTGCCGCCGGTCGCCTCAGGCCGTTGGGGCTATGAAGGCAACACGTCCATGTACGTCTATGGCCTCCCTGCCCACCGCTGGGCCGACGATATCGAAGAGTTGATCGCCGCGAGCGTTCAGCGCCTCGTCCACCGGGTGAAGGCGACGGAGCAACAGGGAGGAGAGTGAAGGAGGTGTGGCGTGAGCGAGTTGCACAAGACCGGCTTGAGCATGGACCCCAGCCGCAACTTTGCAGTTCGAGCGCGGCTGATTGAACCGCAGAGACGCGATAAACGCTGAGAAGAATGAACCTGGAAAAAGCAGTTTGAACCGCGGAATACGCGAAACACGCGAAAGCAGAACAGGTTGGAGAAGAGAACCGATTCACCCAGCGGGTGAACGACTTGGTTAGCTTAACTCCTTTCCCTTTAGCGCATTTGGCGTATTTCGCGGTTTGAATTGCCGGATTCAGGATGAAGAATCGCCAAATCAGATTCGGCCACTGAAGAGCGAATGGTTTCCAATTGGTTTCGGATCGACCCGAAACTCAGCCTTCTCTGCGTCGATCGCGTCTCTGCGGTTTCTTTCCGGCCACGCTTACTGCAACGAGACGGCTCAGTGGGACCGCGATCTGAACTCTATTGCAGCGATCAGCATGACAATCCTGAGGCTATAGCAGGGATGGAAACGAGAAGATTTGGTGCCGAATATGGGAGAGAGCCGAAGGCAGGGCCAATTACCTGACTGCCCCAAGGTGAGTCCGATCTTTGGGATCGCACCCACTTACTCCTCGCTCTTCCAGCGCCTCAATCCGTAAGGCGCCAGGCGCACGGGGATGTTGCGAAAGTCGGGATGGGCCTTCTCGATTTCCTGAATCATGCGATGTTTGTCGCGCGCGCCTCCCTTGAGCAGCAACGTGACCGATCCACCCGCCCCGCCGGCTCCGTTGACCTTGTAGCCCGCCACTCCGATTTGACGGGCGATGTCGATGACTTTGAGCGCCCTTTCGCCCACCAGGTCCGGATGCAGCTTTTTTTGCGCGGCGGTATTCTCCATCATGGCACGGCCGAACCCGGTGAGGTCACCCTTCAGCAAGGCTGCCTTGCCATTCACTGCGGCTTGCCGCAACGGTTCCAGGTAACGGCGGAATTTGGGCGATTGTTCCAGGCGATGAATGACCGTTTCATGCACGGCCGACGACGAATGCGGTTTTCCCAGGTAGATGAGCAACAGCCTCGATTCCAGTTCCCAGGTCATTTCGTCGGTCAAATTGATCGGGGAAACTGAGGCTTCTGGATACTTGGTCATCTCGATGTAATTGATCCCCCCGTAAGCCGAGCAAAGCTGGTCCTGGATGCCGGACTGGATGCCGAGCAGGCCGGACTCGACATAATGCGCCTTGCGGGCGAGCTCGTAGCTGGTCAGCGAGCGCGTGCCGAGCAAATCCAGGGCGCCCAGAATCGCCACCGAAACGGCGGCCGACGTGCCGGTGGAAGCGCCGGCGGGCGCTTCCGAAAAGATGGTGACATCCAAATGGAGCGGCGGCGGCAGCTTGAAGAGCTTGAACCCGGCTTCGATCAAAGGATGCTTGGTCCAGGCCTTGCCGGTCGATTTGATGTCATAAACATCCTGATAGTTCTCCGCATAGATGGTGATTTGCGGCTCACGCGGCTTTTTCGGCCGCGTCACCACGGTCACCTCCACCGAGGGAAATACTGCCAGGTTGAGGACCTTGCCGGTGCCGGCGAACCAGGTGTCGGTCCATCCGCCCAAGTCACAAATCCGAATCGGCGCTGTGCATTTGATGATCATAACGGCGCGCTTGAGAATAGAGACACTCGGAATGTCTGACGCCGTTCAAAAGACCGGCCCATTCATTTAACCTTCGTTACCGGCTGGTCGGGATGCGCAGGGTTGGGAATCACGCGCTGGCTGGCGCAGTCCACGAGCAAGTCCAGTTTTTCCAAAACAGTCTGCCCAATCAGAACTTCATCGCCTAAAATCAGTGCTTCTTCGAGCGTGTCACGTCCGCCGACATCAATCACCAGCGGTTCAGTAACGCCCACGCTTTCCTTGCGGCCATCGGCATACTCGGCGACACGCTGGCCGCGAATGGCCAGGCCCAGCCGTTCCACGACGTGGGCCGGCACCACCGAGCGGATCGCTCCCGTATCAACCAGAGCGCTGGCTTCGTAGGTCCGGATTCTGCTGGCGGGCAATTTCCCTCGTCGATGCAGAGCCTCATCCAGTGCGTTGGTCAGCTTGATGTGAACGCGAACTTCGCCCGTCGTTTTTTCCTTCCTGTTCGAGATTAGAATTCCGGCCTGCATACACAACAGGGTATTTCTCCGGGAGCAGGGAGTCAACCGTTGCCTTGGACTGCGCCGGTTCAAATCCGCTCCACTTTGACTTCGGCGTTGTAATCCGGCACGCCTCCCACGGAATCGGTCACGCCGCGTTTGATGAGGACATTGCCCTCCGGCCAGTGCACTTGCAGGTTGCCGCGTGCGATGGGCGCCAGAAAGACACGGCCTTCCAGCCGGCCCAAACCGTTGACCAGCGCGACATTGTCCTCGTGCTCCAGACGCAAGCTTGTGGCGTCTTCCGGATTCATGAAAACCGCGTCGCGCGCCGCTCCGGTGATGGGGTCCACTTCGGCGTAAATCAAGGAATTGAACTGCTTGCCGCGCCGAGTCGATACGATGAAGGTCGGTTCGGGGCCTCCTCCGGCATGTGGCGTTTCATCGGCTCCGGTCGAAGAGGATGCAGGGGAAGCGGCCTTGGTCCCGACCGGCTCGGGCGGCAGCGCGGCGGCCCGAAAATGCGCTTTGCCGTCCGCCGTCGGAAATTTCCCGTCCGCACAGAGATGCGGTCCGCCATATTGAAAGGCGTCGCCGCTTTTCTCCAGATGCTGGAAGCCGTCGTAGAAAGGAACCACGTGCGCGATTTCCTCGCGCATCGCCGGCCCCGTTTCGCAGCGCAGCAAATGCGCTTTCTCCGGATAGGTGGCGGCAGCCAGCTCCCGCAAAATGACCCATTCCGAGCGGGCTTCGCCCACTTGACGGGGGATTTCCGGACTGAAGATAATCCGCCGTTCCGTCGTTGTTTGGGTGCCGCCGCCCTCCTGTTCGTAGCGGGTCTTGGCCGGCAGCAAGATCACTTCCTCCTTTGCCTCGATCAGCATTTGATCGGTCAAGATGATGTCTTGATGGACGCGCAGCGGGATGTTGGCCATGGCTTTGGCCACATAATCCGGCTCGGGCAGCGTGCGCAAAAAGTTTCCGCCGAGGCAATAGAGCAAGTCGAGGCGGCCCTGCGCGCCGGCTTCCACCATTTCGAGCGCCGTCAGACCCACCCAATCAGGAATGGCAAAGCCGTATTGCGCCGCGAGGTTCCGAGCATTCTCGGCATTGACCGGTTTGCCGCCGGGAAACGCCGTCGAGTACGCGCCCATTTCCGCGCCCCCCTGCACGCTCGAATGGCCGCGAATCGGCATCAGTCCGCACCGGCCACGCCCCACGTAGCCCCGCGCCAGGCCGAGATTGAGAATCATGGAGACCGTGTCGCCGCCGAAAGCATGCTGCGTGATGCCCATGCTCCAGACAAAAACAGCGGTTTTCGCCGCGCGGATCAGGCCGGCGAACTCCTCCATGTCGGCGCGCTTGAGGCCCGACTGCGCTTCCAAGACATCGAATTGTAGGCCGGCCGTTGCCCGTTTCAAATCGTCAAAGCCAGCGCTGTGCCGGGCAATGAAATCGTGGTCAAGCCAATCCCGCTCGATCAGGATTTTCAGCACCCCGTAAATGAAAGCGATGTCGCCGCCCTGCGAAACCGGGAACCAGTAATCCATGAGATCGGTGCCAAAGAGCGCGCTGCTGGGCGTGGATGGAATCCAATAACGCTTCATGCCCGGCTCGCGGTAGGGATTGACCAGGACCACTTTCGTGCCCAGTTTCTTGGCTTCGTGGAGGTACTTGGTGGTGACGGGCTGAGCGTTGGCCGGGTTGGCGCCAAAGAAAACAATCAGGTCGGTGCCGTACCAATCCTTGTAACTGCACGTGCTGGCCGCGACGCCGAGCGCGTACTTCATCGCGCCTGTCGAGGGCGAATGGCAGAGGCGGGCCGCATTATCCACGCTGTTCGTGCCGAGGAACCGCGCCACCTTTTGCGCCATGTAATACACTTCGTTGGTCACGCCCCGGGACGTCACGAAAAAAGCAATGCGCTTCGGGTCGCTGGCCCGAATGCGCCGGGCCACGCGTCCATAAGCTTCGTCCCAGGAAATGCGCCGAAAACCGCTGGCGCCTCTGGCTCGCGCCATCGGATACGGCAAGCGGCCCAACTCGCGAAGCTGATCGTTGCGCAGCGACCGCAATTTGGAAACATCCTCCAGCAGCCGGACGTCCAACTCCGGCATGGTGTTGAGACGCAGCAGATTAAGTCGCGTCATACAAAGGTGAACTCCCTCCATCGTCCAGTCGTGGAAACCAGCCACCCCCAGCGCGCAGCCATCGCAAACGCCTTGGCTCAGGACTTTCCAGGCATAGCCCA
>CAYIIH010000396.1:0-7585 GCA_964363225.1 uncultured Verrucomicrobiota bacterium
GGCTCTTCCTGCTCGGCCATATAGACCACGCCGCAGCCGCCTTCGCCGATTTTCTCGAGCAGCTTGTAGCGGCCAATCATCTGGGCCGGGGCTTCCGGGACAGGGGATACGACGATGGTGGGCCGCTCTCCCTCCAGGGCGGATCCCGCCAGGAGGCTGTCGTTCGAAAAATGTTCCTTCAGCAACTCATCCACCTTGTGCCGGAGAGTGACATCCTGGCCGCATGCGCCCTGGAGGTACGCCGCGCGCGCCTCCGGCGTGGCCATCTCCAGGGCTTCAAAGAAAATTTCCCGTTCCGTCATGATTCAAATCGGCTTAACCACGAATGAACACCAATGGACACGAATTCCCGGGTGAAGCCGGGTTCCCCTTGCTGGTGAAGGCGGCCCTCGGAGCAGCTTGTTCCGATTCGTGTTTATTCGAGTTCATTCGTGGTCTCAATCCGGGCTTAATCAGCCCGCCAACCCTGACAGGCGAGATTCCGGTGGAAATCACGCCAACCAATTTAAGAATTCGACTCAGCAATGGTAGCAGCCGACGTGAGGAGGCCCATGCTCAAAACGCATCGGCCGACTTTCCGAGGAAGATTGAGCTTCGCCACCTCGGCTGCTACCCCAGTTTTGATTTTTCAGGCCGGACTCGCCGGGCCGGAAAGGGATGTCCGGATCGTGCGCTTCAACCAGGCCCGGGCAAATGCCCAATGCCGATCCACAGTGCGCGG
This sequence comes from uncultured Verrucomicrobiota bacterium, assembly GCA_964363225.1. Taxonomy (GTDB): domain Bacteria; phylum Verrucomicrobiota; class Verrucomicrobiia; order Limisphaerales; family CAYIIH01; genus CAYIIH01. Next base: position 722 of record CAYIIH010000396.1, read on the forward strand.
CGACAGGTCAAGGGCGGTGGCAATCTCCGGCACGGTCAGGCCGACGAAGTAGCGCATCTGCACCACTTCCGCAGCCTGAGGATCTTCGAGCGCCAGGGCCGCCAGGGCGTCGTTGACGGCCAGCAATTCCTCGGACGGCACGGACATGGCGATGCGGGATTCGTGCAGTTCCTCGCTGACCAGGTTGGCGCCGTGTTTGACCCGCTGTTTGCGCCGGGCGATATCAATGAGAATCTGCCGCATCGCGCTGGCGGCGGCCTTGAAGAAATGCCCGCGGTTGGCGAAGTGTTCGTGGCCCTCTCCGGCAATCTTCAGCCAGGCCTCATGCACGAGCGCCGTGGGCTGCAGCGTCTGTCCGGGTTTCTCATTGGCCATCTTGGCCGCGGCGAGTTTACGCAGTTCGTCATAGACGAGCGGGAGTAGTTCGCTCGCGGCGTGTGGGTCGCCCTGCTGAACACGGTCGAGGATGCGCGTGACGTCGCTCATACGCGCAGAGTATGCGATCGCCACGGAAAGGGGAATCCCGAAAGAAACCAACCGGCAAAGCGCGCTGGGCTAGCTCTCCAATTACGGAAGCACCGTTCGGTAGAAACGCTGCAAATGGTTCGCCGCATTGGGGTCCGTGAACTCCAGCGTGCCGGTGAGATTGGTCACGGTGGTCAGGGCCGACCAGTGGTCCAGATCGGTGGAGGCCTGCACCTCGAAAGCCATCCTCTTCCACGATTGGATGCGAAAGGCACCTGCTCTTGGCGCCCGGAGCCGCGCCGGCTCGGTGACGGTCAAGGGCTGCTTCACCGCCACATCGTGCAGTTCCTGCACGATGCCCGAGGGCCACTCGATGCGCAGTGTGGCGATGATCGTCGCGTCGCCCAGACCGAAATGGGCTTCGAGGCTGCCGCCGGACGTTCCATCGCCGCCATCGATCTGGCGCATTTGCCAGCGGGATTGGCCGGCGATAGTCGCCTGAACCCGGACTTTGGCGCCGAAGCCGGTTCGATTCGACACCGTGCCGACGCACTTGATCTTGATCCAAGCGTTGGTGTTTCCGTTGTTCCGATAGAGGAAATTCTTCTCGGCCGGTCCGAGGATGCCGTTGGCAACGAACAGATCGAGAAAGCCATCGGTGTCGTAGTCGCCCCAGCCGACGCCGAACGAACTCCCGCCGTCGTTGACCAGACTGCCGGTGGTGATCTTGCTGAACGTGCCGTCGCCGTTGTTGTGGTAAAGCAGGTTGTCCTGGGGACCGGCAAAACCGTTCACCACGAAGAGATCGAGAAAACCGTCATTGTCGTAATCGCCCCAGGCGCAGCCTGTGGAACCTTTCTTGTCAGCGACAATTACGCCCGACGTGATTTTCTCAAACGTCCCGTCCCCTTTGTTCCGGTAAAGCCGGTTGCCTCCGCTGTTGGGATTCGTCACGAATACGTCGAGGAACCCGTCATTGTTGTAGTCGCCCCAGGCACAACCATCCGAAGAAGCCGTGTCGGACGCCGGGACGCGGCCGGTGATTCGGACGAAAGCTCCGTGCCCGTCATTGCGAAAGAGGAAATTGGCGCCGCCGAAGCCGGATACAAGGACATCGCTCCAACCATCATTGTCAAAGTCCGCCCAGGCGCAGCCGACGGACTGCGAGCCGACGTTGACGAGTGGGTCGCCAACGACTTTCGTGAAGCGTCCGTCCGGATTGTTTCGATACAGCACAACCTTGAGGTTCCAGTCCACCACTAAAAGGTCCAGCAGGCCGTCGTTGTTAAAGTCACCCCAGGCGCCGCCGTGGCAGTTGCCCCTGGCGCTCGCCAGCACGCCCACCGCTCCGGCAGCCATTCGTGAGAATGTTCCGTTCCCGTTGTTCTGGTACAGAGCGTTCGCTTCCGTATAACTCGCGGCCCCGTTGAGTGTCACCAAGTCCAGAAACCCGTCGTTGTCATAGTCGCCCCAGGCGCAACGGATCGTGTGCTCGGGATCAGTCCCGATCGGCGAAGCGTTGATTCGGGAGAAGGTTCCGTCACGGTTGTTGCGATAGAGAAAATTCCCTCCGCCACCGAAGTTCGAAACCAGCAGATCGAGAAAACCGTCGTTGTCGTAGTCCGCCCAGGAACTGCCTCCGAAAAGGCCGCTGTCAGTCACGACGCCACCACGGGTGATCTTGGTGAACGCGCGATCGACACTGAGCGTGGCCACGCGGCTCGTGGAAGAGAGTCCGGAGGCATCACTGACCACGGCCAGATATTCGCCCGCCGCTGAGACTGAGACATTAGCCAACGAGAGTCCGTTCGTCACGGCTCCGGCGATCTCGGCGCCGTTGAATCGCCACTGATAGCTCAAGGGCGCCGCGCTGCTGGCCCTGACGGAGAACGTCACGTTGGCCCCGAGGCTGACGGACTGGCTCTTCGGTTGAGTGGTGATCGTAGGCTGGGCAATCGCCGTGGTTGGCACTGCCAGCAGTGTCACCTCCAGCAGCCCAACAACGAGGAATTCGAGGTTTTTCATGATATGGTTCGCTATTTCAGCACCGTGCGGTAAAAGCGCCGCAATTGGTTTGCCGCGTCGCCCAGCCCAAAGTGGGCTCCACAGATACCGTCGATCGTTCCACTGCCGCCATCAAAGGACGACCGCGATCCGAAAGAACTCCGATCTGCCAAGAGATGGCACGGTGCCGCTCCAGGATGTAGTGGAGTCAGTCGCCGTGATGGCTCCGGTAAATCCAACCCAGTCCGGTGCCGTGACACTGCTCAGCGCCGCAACACGGTACCGTTTGCCTGGCACACTGGACCACGTCAGTTTGATGCGCCCCGATTCGAGCAGTTCGAGCGACTGAATCCGGAGAAGCGACTGTGGAGACTGCAGGTCGGTTCCGGCAGTGGCTTCATCGAGATCAGACATGCCGTCTCCATCTGTGTCCGGTGGGACGCCCGCGATGTTCACGGTTCTCTTGAAAGTATTGTTATTCTCAAGACTCTCCTTGATGCCGCCACGGTCGTCCACGGTTGCATAAATCGTTTGGGCGCCTTCCCGGGCCAGCCACGTCGATCCGGCAACGCCTTCATTCGCCGTCAAAACGACCGAGCCATCCGGTGGCAGCGCGTTGGTGAAAGAGTCACACCAAACAACATTCGTCCCGCTGCCGACAGAAAGCGCGACGCGGATGGCAGTGCCTGCCGGCGTTGGTCCAGTGCCCTGATTCTTTACCGTGGCGGTGAAGCGCACCGATTGACCTGCGTACGGCGCGGAAGGAGAAATGTTGATAGCGGTGACCACCAAGTCCGGCAGGCGCGTGATGCCGTATAAGCTGGAGGCGGCGGTGAGGAAGAGCATCTCCTGATTGGTGCCGCCGAAGCAGAGGTTGGCAACGGCTTCGGGTATTGGAAGTGTGCCCAGCAAGGACTTGTCGGAATGGAAGACCCTTAGCCCGTTCCCTTGCGCGCTGACCCAGAGGCGCCCGGCGCGATCGGCTTTAATGCCATCCGCGGAGGGAAGTCCGCTAAACACGCGGCTGTTCGCCAGCGAGTTGTCAGCGGCCACGTCATAGACGCGAACTCCGGAAAAAAAATCAGCAACATACAGCCGCGTCTCATCAGGCGAGAAGCAGATCCCGTTAGGGGAAGTGGTATTGCTGGCTACGAGCGTGACCGAAGCATTACCGGCGTTCGGATCGAATCGGTAAACGTACTGGCCCGGTTGTGTCTGCGAATTGCTGTATGTCGGATCGGTGAACCAGACGGTGCCATCGGATTTCACCGCCAGGTCGTTGGGTTCATTGAACGTCTTGCCGTTGTATTCGGTGACAAGGGGCGTGACCGTGCCGTCCACCTCGGCTCGGATGACTCGCCGCGACGTGTGTTCGGTCGTGATCAGCCTCCCCTGCGCGTCCAGCGCATTCCCGCCAGCCTCGTAACTGGGCCGGCGGAAGGTCGTCGCCTCGCTGCCGGGGGCCCAGCGGAGCATCCGATTACCAAAGACGTCACAAAAAATCAGATAGCCACCGTTGTCCGGGATCCAAAGTGGCCCTTCCGTGTACTGGAAGCCCGACGCCAGCTTTTCCAGCTTGGCTCCTGCCGGCAGAATGTCCAGGAACGGCGACGAGGGTGTGGCGCGGAGCCGCGGTGTGTCGGCGCTCTCGAATTCACCGGCAACGGCAGAAATGGCGAAGAAGTAAGCCGTCCCATTTTTCAGGTTCGTCACCACCAGACTCGTTGGCGAGATATTGGTTGCGATTACCGTCATCAGCCCAGTGGCCGACGTGGCCCGCTTCACGTTGTAGCCGGAAGCGTGGGACGCGGTGCCCCAAGCCAAGGTGACTTGCCCATCTCCCGGAATCGCCACAAACGACTGGATCGTTGGATCGGCCAAGCTCGCTCCGGTTCCCGTCAGCATCAAGATTAAGACTAAACAGGTCAGCAGGAATGGTGTTGGTTTCATCGGCTTTTTTTGGCTGAGTCGGCTTCTGTGAAAGTCGCTGCGGGCCAAAGCCGCACTTTGGCATCGGAGCCGCAGGTGGCCATGAATGTTCCGTCACGGGAGAAGACGGCTCCAAAGGACGTGCCCACATGCCCCTTCAGCGTCAGGACCAATTGCCGCGAGGCGACGTTCCAGAGCATGGTCCGCCCGTCGTAGCCGCCTGAGGCCAATGTTTTGCTATCGGGACTAAAAGCCAGGCCGGTGATCGTGGCTGTGTGGCCTTTGAGCACGGGACTGATCATTTCCATTGCGCGAACGTCATAAAGCGCAATGCTGGCGTCTTCACCGGCGGAGGCCAGCCAGGTGCCATCGTCGGAGAACTTGACTCGCTTAACCCTCGCTTGATGTGGTCTGAACGAGCGGATGGGCTTTCTGATGCGCTCATCCCAAAGAACGACATTGCCGTTAGCATCACCCGTAGCGACATGATGGTCCACGGGCGAAAACGCCACCGCACTCATGACGCCTGGATCGCTCTCAAGCCCTGCCGCCGACCGCCGCGATGGCAGGTCCCAAAAATTGATGCCTGCCCCGGCGGCCGCCAGCGTGCGTCCGTCGCGCGCAAAGGCGACCGACCAGACTTCAAATTCATTGGTCAATACGGCGATCGGCTGAAGCTTATGCGGGTCCCACAGGCGCACCGTTTGGTCACGCCCGCCGGTGGCCAACAACTTGCCGTCGGGTGAGAACGCAACGCAAAGGAGCGATTTGGTGTGGCCGCTGAGATTGCGGACGAGCCGCCGTGATGGCACGTCCCAGAGCTGGACTTCAAACGTACTGTAGATCACCGCAGCGATCGTCTTGTCATCCGGGGAGAGGGCGAGGTCAAACACGGATCGCGGGCCCACCAGAACATCTTTCTCCTCCTGCCGGGCGAGATTCCAGAGTTTGGCTATGCTTTCTGCGCCGGTGACTGCCACGGACAAAATGGACTGCCCGTCTGATGAGACCGCCACTGTGTTCACCGCCGCCGCGTGTCCGCGCCGGAAGCCAACCTGGCGCCGGGCGGTCACATCCCAAATCCGGATCGTGTGATCCACGCCACCGGACACCAGCCGTTGGCCGTCGGGTGAAAACGCAAGGGTTCGAATCTGGCCGCCGTGCCCAGCAAGCTGGTCAAGAAGTTTTCGAGCCGCGAAGTCCCAGACAAAGATCGTACTTTCCCCGCCTGCCGAGGCGAGTTGGCGACCATCGGGTGAGAAGGCCAAAGCATAGACCCACGAAATATGGCCTTCAAGTTGGGGCTTAACTTCCGCTTCGGTCACAAGATCGAAAATGCGGATCGGCGATTCCGATCCCTGTGGGCTCCCCGAAGTGACCAAGTACTTGCCGTCAGGTGAAAACGCCAGGCACAACGCGGCATCGTAGTATTTCGTCAGAACCCGTGGCTGCGGGTTCTTGGACTCGACATTCCAGAGTCTCACCGTGTCGTCCCAACTTGCCGAGGCGAGGAGCTTTCCATCGGGCGAGAAGGCGATCGCGGTGATGGTTTCAGTGTGGCCGGTGAGCGTGGCCAACAACTGTCGCGAGGCGAGATCCCAGAGTTTGATCGTGTGGGTCTCTCCGGTTTGGCTGGCCGCGGCCAGAATGTTGGTCCGCTTGGGAGAGAGAACGACCGCGTAGATGCCGTCAGAATCTTCGAGCAGGGGCTGCTCCCACTGGGTGGCCGCGTCGAGGAGCTTCAACTTTGTCCCTGCGGCTGCGATCAGAGTCCGCCCGTCCGAGGAAAGCGCCACAGGACCAAGGGAGCCTTGTAACCTTGTAATTACTCCCAAGCCGCCATAGGGCCAAGAGTTCGTGTAACTGAGCCGGCTTTCGTCCTGGCAGAGTTTCCAGAGATACCGCCATTCGAAGGTGCGCAGATCGCTTTGGCCAGCCGCGGGCCGGTTGGCTTCGATCAGCCCTTGCGCCCGCGCCAAGTTTCCTTCCTCCCAGGTTCGATACGCCAGATTCATGTCTGACGCATAGGCTCGATGTCGGGCAACCAGTTCCTGGGCTTCGGCTTGGCGGCGAGCTTCGTCGGCTTTGCTGCGTTGTTCGGCTTCGCTCGCTCGGGCCGCTTCTGCTTTCGTTTGCTGTTCGACCGCGGTTCGACGCTGCGCGGCTTCACTCGCGTGCGCCTTGCGCTCGCGCAGGAATGCCCAGGTGGAGAAACTCAGACCGGCGATCAACGTCAGCGTCACGGCACTGGCGGCGGCGAAAGCGAGCTTGTTTCGCTTCACCATTTTCTGGAACCGATACGCCGCGCTCGCTGGACGGGCCAGAACGGCTTCGTTATTGAGGTGCCGTTGGATGTCACTTGCCAGGCCGTTGGCCGTTTCGTAGCGCCGGGCGCGATCTTTCTCCAGGCACTTCATCACGATCCAGTCCACGTCGCCGCGCAGGAGCGCCACCGTCTCCTTCAAC
>CAYIIH010000397.1:0-7578 GCA_964363225.1 uncultured Verrucomicrobiota bacterium
TTTGGAAACCTGCGCTACGGTTTGCGCTCCCCACCACTTCCATCCGGGCCGTCAACTCCCTCCCTTTCGCATCCACCACGCGCAGCCGGCTGTAGGCGATCTTGCGTCCGGAGCCATCCAGCACGAGCCGCACGCCGTCCGCCGCCGCCTCGGCCCGCGCGCCGGCAACGTCCAACTCCACGCGCAGCGCGCCTTCACCGGCGGGCCGTTGCGCGATGATGAAATCCTGCCGCACGCCGTCCATGCTCACGCTGTATTCTTCGGTCACGCCCAGGCGAATGAAGCGGGCGAGGCTGTCCTTCACTTCCACCGTGCCAGTGCGGATCAATGGCATGACGAGAACAGGGTCTTTCGCCCGCCCCACCGCGCTGGCCACGACGCGAAACTTCTCGCCCTGGGATTCGTCAGCGGTCGAGGTAAGCCAGAGGCCTTCGGGTGTGACCTGGCCATCCATGCGCTGAAACACACAACGAAGCAGCGCGCCATCCTTGGTGGGGATGACGATCAGGCAGGCCGTCGCCTTGATATTGCTTCCCAGCAGCGGCACCGATCTGGTCAATCGGGATAGGTGCTGACTTGCTGTCGTCTGAGTTAGGCAGCGGCGTGGTAGGGAAGTTCGTGCCGGAGATGGTGATGCTGGAGCCGATGGCAGCGGCGAGGGAATCGTATTGCCCCGTGGCTTTCAGGTACTTGAGGGCTTTGTCGCCCCTGAGCGGTGTCACCTGGCCAAAAGCCAACTGCGGGAGTAAAGCTGTCGTCAGACCTACCGCTGCCAGTATAGCCAGCAGCTTGGGGGTTGGATTGATGAGGCACGCAAGGGACGCAGTGCATTCTTGCTGTGGTTTCATGGGATCATTCCTCCTCTCTGTTGGCTTTGTCTGTTTCCCGTCTCACGGCTGACATTGAGCACGGTGCGAACGGCGCCCAGGCCGAGGCGGGTGGATGCTTTGAGTGTTTCTTTCATAGCCTCCATGTGTGTTGGTCGATTATTGATGGGTTGATTGATCTTGAAGAGTTTTGATAGCACGAATTTGCTTTTTTGACGCTTCGCGAGTGACCGAGAACTGGTTTTCCATCGATCGAGCTGAATTTTAGCGACGTTACGACTGTGCCAGCCCCATTGCAAGGACGTTTTTCAAGTTTCTTTGCTGCGCGGTCCTCATCGGCCATCGTGTAGCGGTGGAATTTCCCCTCCCGCCAATGGAGCAAACCGTCCTTGGTGCCTATCCACAAGCTGCCATCCATGCCTTCGCCCAAAGCTGTGCAATCTTCGCTGACGAATTGAGGGTTGGTGGCGTGGTCGAAAATCTGAAAGGCGCGGCCATCAAACCGCGCCAAACCACCGCGCGTGGCCACCCAGAGAAAACCATCGCGGGTTTGAAGGATGGCCTGCACCGCATCGTGCGGCAGGCCGTGCTCTCGCGTCCAAACTCGCTGGCGAAATTCCGTGGCGGGGTTGGCCGATTCGGGAGCACACGCGGCTGGCTGGGCGGCAGAAAACGTCGCCGCCAAAACCAAGGCGCACTTGGTTATGCGCAACCATAACAAGTCCCCACATAATCCCGGCGTGAGGCCATCCTCCTAAATTAACCGGTACCTGCAAAGGAGCAGCGCACCGTGGGCACGACGCTTGTTGTTAAAGGAATCTGGCTACGAGGACTGGACCTTATGGGAGTTATCGAAAACACTGAAGCAAACACCTCGCCTTTTTTGGCTCTATGGAATAGGGCCTGATGGCCCCATCTGGATGGCTGCCGCTGCAGTTTTCCAAGCCTTCAAGCACCGAGAGGGTGCCTTCTCCGCTGGTGATTTCTGGGGCCGGCCCCACCAGAAAGCATCTTAAGCTGGCGATGGTCATGCCTGCCGGCAAAAGAAGGTGTTGAACGGTTTCAGGTCTTCAATCTAGCTACGAAGAAACCAGTTCAATCTGCGGCACCTTGCGAGGGCAGGGTTGGACATCGGGCACGGCAGGACCTCGAGCTTGCGCAAAGCTGACTTTGGACCGCAACAGCAGCGTTCCCAGGCAGAGGTCCGCCAAGGGCAGCACCACATTGAAATTCCGATGCATGTAGCGGTGATGCAGGAGATGGTGCCCGTTCAACCGGAAAAAAATCCCCGACCGTTCGATGTTCCGCTTTTTCGGCAGGTGCATGCACCAATGGATGTATTCGTAAGTGCCGTAATACGCGCAGCAAGTCAGCAGCGAGCCGCCCACCAGGGCCACGCTGCCCAACAGCCAGCCGGTGATGACGAAGGGGATTTGGCAAAGGGCAACCAGCACCGGCCCGTTCCACCAGGCCATGGGAATGGTCCACTTATCTTTCTCCTGCTTCAAATGATAGGTGTGGTCGGCTTTGAAGATTTGATGGTGGACAATGGCGTGCGCTTTGAACGCGTAATCAAATTTCCAGATTGGCCGGTGCATGAGATAGCGATGCAAAGTCCATTCGAAAAACGAGGCGAAAACGATTCCGCTGAGGCAACCCATGGCCAGCCAAAATAAAAAATTGTACATTGTTTGAGTTAAAGGCCGCCAGTTGAGCAGAACTCTGCCGCAGAAACAACATTATTGTTGTACATTATTGTTGCTTTCGGCCCGGCGAGACGTGGAATGGCTCTTTGATCCCCTTTTGCGCGAAGGGTTTATGCTTGAATTTGCTCTGCTCTTGCGCTGCGCCGAGGCTGGACGTTAAATTCGCTCCATGTCGCACGCTGACTATGTCCATCTCCATTTGCACACCGAGTATTCCTTGCTCGATGGAGCCTGCCGTCTCGACCGGCTGATGGAGAAGGCGCATGAACTCAAATTCTCCGCTCTGGCCATCACCGATCACGGCGCGCTCTACGGCGCCATCGATTTCTATCAGGCCGCCCGCGCCAAGGGCATCAAACCGATCATCGGCTGCGAAGTCTATGTCGCGCCCGGCAGCCGCTCCGAAAAGAAAACCACCGGCGGCGGCCGGGATGTTTACCATCATCTCGTCCTTCTGGCCAAAGACGAAACGGGCTACAGAAACCTGATCCAGCTCGTTACGGCGGCGCATTTGGAGGGCTTCTATTACAAACCGCGCGTTGATAAGGAAATTCTGGCGAAATTCAAAGAAGGACTCGTCGTCCTGTCCGGCTGTCTGGCCAGCGAAATCCCCGACTTGATCCAAAAAGACCAACTCCCTCAGGCGCGCCAGGCCATCGATTGGTTTAGACAAACCTTCGGCGCCGAGAATTTTTACCTCGAACTGCAGAACCACGGCATTCTGGACCAGGCCAAGGTCAATCGCCATTTGATTCCCTGGGCGAAGGAATTCGGGCTCAAGCTGGTGGCGACGAACGACGTTCATTACGTGGAACGAGGCCATTCCGACGCTCATGACTGTCTGGTCTGCATCGGCCGCCAAATCCCAACCAGCGATCCGGGCTCGCGGTACGTGCGCGAACAGTTTTATCTGCGCTCGGCCGAGGAGATGAAAGCCCTCTTCCACGAAGTGCCCGAAGCCGTGCAGAACACGCTCGAAGCAGCCGAGAAATGCAATCTCGAAATCGAATTCGGCACGCTGCATTACCCGGTCTTTTCTCCGCCGGAACATTTCACCCGCGAAGGTTACCTGCGCAAACTTCTGACCGAAGGTTTGGCCAAACGCTATGGCTTGCACGTCCGCCTGGCCGGCTCGGAATTCATCGTCGAAGGACTCGAAGACCCGCGCCGACTCCCCACCTATCAGCCTCCCCAAAGTCCACTGGCTGCGGACCTGCATGCCGCGCCAGCACAGACAGGCCTGCCGGCTGGCCAGGCAGGCGCAAGTCTGCCATCGGACTCATCCTGTTTTCAGGACGGCGGCCCTGCAAACCAGAGCGGCTCCGGCTATTCAATCCGCAATCCGCAATCCGCAATCCGCAATTTAGGCGCCCCCGCTGTGGCCGCAGCGGTCAACGCGGTCATGGACCGTCTGCAGATGGAACTGAAAGTGATCGAAAAGACCGGGTTCATCAGCTACTTCTTGATCGTGGGCGATTTCGTTCGCTATGGCCGCAACAAGGGCATTTCTTGTGTGGCCCGCGGCTCGGCGGCTGGGTCCCTTGTCACCTACCTGCTGGAGATATCGAATGTCGATCCGCTCCGCTACGGGCTTCTTTTCGAGCGGTTCCTCAACCCGGAACGCGTCAACCCGCCCGATATTGACATTGATTTTGCCGACGACCGCCGGGCGGACGTCATCGCCTATGTGCGCGACAAATACGGCCAGGATTCCGTCGCCCAGATCATTACCTTCGGCACCATGGGCGCCAAATCGGTGGTGCGCGACGTCGGCCGGGTCAAGGGCCTGAGCTACACCGACTGTGATCGCCTGGCCAAGATGATTCCCAACGAGCTGAAAATGGACCTGGCCAAGGCGCTCAAACAATCACCGGACCTCAAACAGGCCTACGACACCGAAGAAGCGACCCATGACTTGATCGACACCGCCTTCATTCTGGAAGACCTGACGCGCAACGCTTCCGTCCACGCGGCCGGCGTCGTCATCGGCGACCAACCGTTGGTGAATTTGCTGCCGCTCAAGCAGGATGACGACGGCACCCTTGTCACCCAATACGCGATGGGACCGGTCGGGGACCTCGGCTTGCTCAAAATGGACTTCCTCGGCCTCAAGACGCTCACCGTCATTCGCAACACCTGCGAAATGGTCAAAGGCACCAAAGGCATCGAAGTGCCCGTCGACGACCTGCCGCTCGATGATGCCCGGACCTACGACTTGCTCAACAAGGCGAACACCATCGGCATTTTCCAATTGGAATCAGGCGGGATGCGCGATCTCTGCCGCAAATTCCAGATCAGTTCCATCGAACATATCACCGCCTTGATTGCCCTTTACCGGCCCGGGCCGATGGACCTCATCCCGGAATTCATCCGCCGGCGGAATGGCGAGGTGAGAATCGAAGACGAGCATCCGCGGCTCGAGCCGATTTGCCGGGAAACCTACGGCATCCTGGTGTACCAGGAGCAAGTGATGCAGGCCGCCCAGGCGCTGGCGGGCTATACCCTGGGCGCCGCCGACGTGCTCCGTCGTGCCATGGGAAAAAAGAAGCAGGAGGAAATGGCCAGGCAGCGCGAGGTGTTCGTCAAAGGCTGCGCCAGGGTTAACAACATTCCCGCCCCGAAAGCGAACCAGGTTTTTGATTTGCTCGAAAAATTCGCCGGCTACGGCTTTAACAAATCCCACGCTGCCGCCTACGCCATCGTCGCCTACCAGACGGCTTACCTGAAGGCCAATTACCCGGTCGAGTTCCTCAGCGCCATGATGACCAATGACATGGGCGACACCGCCAAGCTCAGCATTCTCATCAATGAAGCGCGCGCTTTCGGCGTGGAAGTGCTGCCGCCGGACGTCAACGAAAGCCAGGTCGCCTTTGCGCCGGCGCGCCACGGCACCGTGATCCGCTTTGGCCTGGCCGCCATCAAAGGCGTGGGCGAAGTCGCTGTGGAAAGCATCTTGAAAGCGCGGCGCGACGGCGGACGCTTCCACTCCCTGGCCGACTTGTGCGAGCGCGTTGATGGCCGCACGGTCGGCCGCAAAGTGCTGGAAGCGCTCATCAAATCCGGCGCCTGCGACGCCTTCGGCGAAACCCGCGCGACGCTCTTCAGCCGGATTGACCGGACCTTGTCCCGCGCGGCCAGCCTCGCGCAAGACCGCCAGCGCGGCCAGACTTCCCTGTTCGGCATGCTGGAAGAAAAGGTGACGCCCGCGCCGGAAGCCGGCAGCCCATTGGCAGAATGGCCGCAAAGCGAATTGCTGGCCGCGGAAAAGGAACTGCTCGGTTTTTACGTCACCGGGCATCCGCTCACCCCTTACGCCTCCATTCTCGAGCGATATGCGCTGGCCAATTCGTCGGCCCTGGCGCAATTGCCCAATCGCAGCCTCACCCGCCTGGGCGGCCTGATTGCCGGCGTGCAAAACGGCGTCTCCAAGAAAAACAACAAACCGTATGCGATCGTGACCCTGGAGGATTTGGAGGGTTCCGTGCAAATCCTCTGCCTGAACGAGAATTACGACAAGTATCGTGATGTGCTGGCGCCCGGCCGGGCCATCCTGGTGGTGGGCGAAGTGAACAACGCCGAGGATAAACCCAAGATTTTTCCGCAGGAAATCATGCCGTTGGAAGAGGCCCCGCTCCGCTACACCAAACAGGTCCATCTGCGGTTGCACACGGCGCATCTTACGCCGGAACGCCTCGAAGCGGTGCGCGACTTGGCCGCCGCGCATCCCGGCAAATGCCCGTTGTTCCTTTGCCTGATGCAGCCGGCCGGGGAGATTATTTTCATCGAAGCCCACGAGAAATTCGCCGTCGCGCCCTCGCGCCAATTGCAGCAAGCCGCTGACGGACTATTCGGCGAGGATACCTACTACGCCAAAGTCGATACCAGCCCGCCCGAGCGGGCCCTGCGCCGCTGGGAGCGCAAAGGCGAGCCGCCGGACGGTTGAGTCAATGCCCTGAGCCCCTGCCAGGACTGGCCTTTGCCGGCCCTGCATCGTGCCTCTTCGAGTGATCGGTGGAGTGGCTGGGAACCTGCCCGATGTCGCGCCGGCCGTCTGATCGAAACTTGCGGCTGGCGGTTCGCTCTTTTTCCGCCAGCCGGTCTGGCCCATTGCGGATTTCGGAATTCTGCCGCCTGTCTTCAAGGTGAACCTCCCCGAGATCGTGGACCTCGCGCGGGGAGCACACGCGCCCTCGCGTATCGTGTGGGGCGCCCTCGCCAAACACAGCTTGCGTCTCGATGCGTCCTCGGAATTCCAGTCGGCGAGGGCGCCGACTGGTGCTGCCGAGGCGGCCACGCTCCGCTGCAAAATCAGGCGCGGCCTCCAGGGTACAGACCAAACCTGCCTGTGCCGCCCGCGCGCCAGGCAGGTGAGGGTTGCCAAACTCTCCCCACTCAACCATGAACCCTCAACCAACTTCGGCCTTCGCTTGTCAAAAGGGACGCGGCGGTGCAACAAAAGCTCGCCGTCTCCTTTGGTCATTGATAGCCTTTGGGCATACCCGACATGGGCTCAACCGAACAACGCAAGCTGGCCGCGATCATGTTCACGGACATGGTGGGGTACAGCGCGTTGGCCCAGCGCAACGAGGCGCTCGCGCTGGAGTTAGTCCGGCAGGGACGGCAGAAAATAGCCCAGCGATTGATCGCTGGGTTGGCCGGGCCAAGAGGCAAAGTCCCGCAAGGACGAAAGAGAGTTGTGTGCGCGGCGAGCCACGTTCGTTCGACTCTTTCGCCCCTCCGCGGCTTACACCCTATTCTGTGGCTTATCGCTATCCTGACGAACAAGGTTTTCTTGAGCCGACGCGCGAAGAATTCGACGAAGGCCTGCAACACGCCCAGGCCATCTACGATTTCGTTTTGAACCTGCTTCCGGGCGAAGCGCGACCATGAAACGCGAACCGCCAAGAGAACTGAAGCCGAACCAGAGCACCGACTTGGTGCTCCGGGAAATGTGGCGCGCCAAAGATGCGCTCTCCGCCGCGCGCGGTCACAGCATGGTTGCCTCCCATGAACCTGACGGTAGGGCGCGTCACTCCGTGCGCGCC
>CAYIIH010000398.1:0-7575 GCA_964363225.1 uncultured Verrucomicrobiota bacterium
TACTTGCGCATCACCGGCGGGCTGAATGGAACTCCCATGGGACCTTACCAGGATTTGTTGACTGACCAGGAACGCTGGAATCTCGCCCATTACGTGGCTTCGTTGGACCAGGAACCCGATGAGACGAGCGAAGATTTTCTCATTATCGCGGCTTTCACCCGCAGCAAGATTCCCCCGCAGCACGAGGCCGCCGAATGGAAAAAAGCCCGGCCCGTTCACGTTCCCCTGGCGGGCCAAGTGGTTCTGAACCCACCGGCGCGTTGGTGGACGCCCACCGCCGGCTCCTCAACTGTTCGCGCGCTCTGGAACGGCCAGGATCTGGGCCTGCTCGTGGAGTGGGACGATCCCACCGGACCCGACAGCCGCTGGGCCGACTCGGCGCTCGTGCAATTTGCGGCCAGTCCTGAACTGCGGCCCTATTTCCTCTTTGGCCAGGCCGACAGCCCGGTCAAGGTCTGGCACTGGCAGGCGCAGACCGGCGCCGAGTCATGGACGGCCACCGGCCCGGACAAGTTTCACGCGGAGGTTCCCGGCTTCCGGGTCGCGTCCAATTGGAAGGACGGACGCTGGCACGTGCTGTTCCAAGGCGCCCTGGCGAGCGAGCCGGGCCTGCCTGCGCCGCCCCGGCAGGCAGGCCTGGCCGTGGGCAGTTTCGTGCCCATTCTCTTCTCGGTTCGGGATGGGGCCAACGGCGAGCGCGACCACGTGCGCGCGATTTCGACCTGGCTCTACGTTACCTTGGAGTCGCCGCCCTCGGCACGACCCTGGTTGTTGGCACTGGCCTGTGTCCTCGCGACTGTGATTGGCCAAGTCTGGCTTATATCCAAGCTGCGATCATGAACAGGTGGGTGAACTACTTGATTGGATTGATCGCGGCCGCGGCGCTCGGCGCGGCCGCCGCGCAGACAAGCACCCTGCCGTCCCCGGCGCCGTTCAATCCGTACCAACGGCCGAAGAACGGTCCTCCACTACAGAACATCTTCCACAAGGTGAACCCGGAGTGGCTCTTTCAAAAGCTCGCCCAGCCAAAACATCATCCCGCCGCGCGCATGCCGGACTTCAAATTCAACCAAGAGGAGGTCCTGGACATCATGGCGTATTTGAAAAGCATCGCCGACCCGCTGGCGCCCGCGCCGGTGTCGTGGCCCGTTTGGGCAGACAAAAAGTTTGAGGAGTTGTCGGATCAGGAAAGCGACGCCGTGTTCGCTTTGGCCGACGAAGGCAAAAAAGTCTGGAGCAGCGCGCGATGCTCCATCTGCCACACCATTCATGGGCCGGGCGGGAGTCTGATCGGCGGCTATGTTGACCTGCGCGTCGGCGGCATTGACCTGCAAATCGCCGGCGTTAAGCTGCAACGCGATTGGCTCTTCGGTTGGCTGCAAGACCCAAAGGAGTATTTCCCGGACACGCTCATGCCGCGCTTCCGGTTTTCCGAGACAGAACTCCAGGCGCTGACCGAATACATCTTGCGAGATGAGGTCTTTCGACCCACGAGCCAGAAGACTGAAGAGCCTCGGGACTTCGACGGCGTGCTGGCCCTGGAAAACCCAGAGCGGATTTCACGGGGCAAACGCCTCGTGGTCGTGTCGCGCTGTGTGCTTTGTCACGACATCAAAGGGATTCCGGAACTGCTCCCACCCTCTGCGCGCCCGCAGGAGCCGCCGCCGGGCCTGCCTGCCGCGACGCTGGCAGCGCAGGCAGGCAGCTTTGAATTCCTGGCTTACGACCTGCGTTGTCTGAGCTGCCACTCCTTTGCCGGCCAAGGCGGGACTTACGCCCCGGAGTTGGCCAGTGAAGGCAGCCGGTTGAATAAGGACTGGCTCGCGCGCTATCTCCAGGCGCCGGACATCATCCGGCCGCTCTCCCAGCAGATGCCGAAGTTCAACCTCACGGAGGAGGAAGCGGCCACAGTCGCAGCTTTTATGGAGAAGAGCGGGCGGGATGCGCGTATTCCAGAAAACATTCCTGGCGGGCCAGTGACCTCGGCAGAATTCCAACGGGGCCGCGAACTTTACAAGGCCAAAGGCTGTTTTGCCTGTCACAGCATCGGCGAAGGAGCCGGAGGCGTGGTTGGCCCCGCGCTGGAGGCGGTCGGGACCCGACTGCAACCGGGCTACATCTGGTATCACCTCAAGCACCCGCACGCCCTCAATCCGTATTCGGCGGAACCGGATTACGGGTTGACAGACGAAGAGGCCAGAGCCCTGGCCGCTTACTTGTCCTCGAAGCAGCCATGAAGATTTGCGAGAGAGAACGCCCCGAATTCTTTGCGCGCCTTGCGCCCCTGAACTCCAGCCACACCCGGGACGCCAACACCGTAGCGCAGACATCCTGTCTGCCGTATCGCGGATTTCCAATCCGCCGCCCGCTCGACCTTTCAACGCCCTGCCGATTGGAAATCGGCGATACAGCAGGTTGGAAACCTGCGCTACGAGACCGAGGTTCAGGGGCGGAGTTCAGAATGGCGACGCTCCCTCAATGGCACTTCCAGCAGGGGGCGAGCGGGGGGCGCCGTCGTCCGCTCCTGCTGCCTCTGCTCATGGTGCTTGTCTTTGTGAACGGCGCAGCGGGTCAAGAGTTGATCCACCGCCGCTCGCCCCGTGGGATAGACCCTGGCTGGATAGACCTTGGCTGGCCGCTTATCCCACGGGGCGAGCAGGCCCGTCAGGATTTTCTGGCCAGCCCGAAAGGCATTTATCTCCACTACTGCGCCCACTGCCATGGCGACGACGGCAAAGGCGAAGGCCGGCTTTGGTCCACGGAACTGTCACCCAAACCGGCCGATTTGACCGTGCTCCGGGCGGACAAGGGAACCTTGCTCAAGGGGATTCGCGATGGTCCTCCTGCGGTCGCGAAGCCCAACCTCTGTCCGCCCTGGGGCCGGACGATTCCCCCCGACAAGATCGAGCGCCTGGCGCAGTACCTTCTGTCGCTGGCGGGCCAGTCCCAGACTCCCTCCGTCCGGCCAGCGGCTTCTGCCGGGGTCGTTGCGCAGCCCGTGCCTTGGCTCCTGCTGGTTTTGATCCCTGCAGAGTGCGCGCTGCTGGGTTGGATGCTTTTCAAGCGGCCAAAGCCGCGTGCGCCGCCATCACCGTCAACCCAGTCTGCGCCATGAACGCTGTTTTGCCCAACGAGACTCCGTTCCCCTACCTCGTGGCCATCAACGTCACTCGACGATGCAATTTGAACTGCGCCCATTGTTATCTCGATGCGACCCAGCGCTGGATGGCGCAAAGCGACGAGTTGCGTCAGCGCGACCTGGCGCCGGTTTTTGCCGAGTTGGGCCAGCATGCGCCAGGCACCATTGTCGTGCTCACGGGCGGCGAGCCGCTGCTCCATTCTGAAATCGAACCGATGGTTGAAGCGGGCGTCGCCGCCGGCTTGCGGATGGTGATCGGCACCAATGGCGTGCTCCTGTCGGAAGCTCGCCTCAAGCGGTTCAAGGCGCTCGGTCTGGCGGGCGTGGGGATCAGTTTGGATTCCGTTTACGCGGATGAACATGATGGCTTTCGCGGAGTGCCTGGCGCGTTTGAGAAAAGTTGCCAGGCGATCCGACTCTGTGCTGCTCAGCAACTCCACGTGCAGGTTCACTTCACCGTGACCAGCCGGAATTACCGGCAGCTTGAGCCAGCGGTCAACCTCAGCAAAAACCTGGGCGCATCAATTATCAATTTCTTCTTTCTCGTCTGCGTCGGGCGGGGTCGGCCCGTGCTGGACCTGCCCGCCGCGCTTTACGAGCAAGTGCTCCGGGAAATTGCCGATCTGCAGACGCGTTGCAACGGCATCATGATCCAATGCCGTTGCGCGCCCCATTTCAAACGCGTCCTTTACCAGCGGAACCCCCAGTCGCCCTACACGCGCGCGACCGGTTACGACGGCGGTGGCTGCCTGGCGGGCACGCATTACTGCCGGATTGATCCGGCCGGCGAGGTCACCCCGTGTCCCTACATCGAACTGTCGGTGGGGAACATCCGGCGGCGCTCCTTTTGGGAGCTGTGGCAGGCGGCGCCGTTGTTTCAGTCGTTGAGACAGTCCGCCGTGGGCGGGCGCTGTGGGGAATGTGAATACCGCCTGCTTTGTGGCGGGTGCCGCGCTCGAAGCCTGGTTGAGCATGGCACCCTGTTCAGTGACGATCCGAGCTGCGATTACACGCCGCAGGGGAACAACCTCATCGTGGTGCCGCAGTGTGCGGCGCCCGCGCCCACGCCGGTGACGTGGACGCCGGAAGCGCTGGCGCGACTCAACCGCGTGCCCATTTTCTTGCGCAAGACAGTCCAGAGAAAATTAGAAGAACGGGCGGCGGCAGAAGGCACGCCTGTCACCGTGGAACTGATGCAACGGTACCGGCAGGAGCGGGAAAAAGAACTGGGCATCAAATTCGCGGACTTCACAGACCAAACACGAAAGGAGCCAACACCATGAGAGACGACTTGACTACGAGCAGGATTCTGGTGGAAACAAACGCCGTGGCGGTGGACCTGCCCCAAGGCGCAGTCCGGCTGCCGCTGCAGTCGCTCCCAGCCCAGTATGCCGACTGGCTCGAAGCGGGGCGGCGGCGCCTCTACGAATCCTTGGCGGGCCAAACCCATTCAGTGCAGTTTTTCTCTCAGCATCTGCCGGTGCTGGTGACCCAAACCGAGGGCAGCGTTTTCCCGTTCAATTGCTGCCACAAAGGGGTCGGCTTGATTCCCAAGGCGGAGTATCTGTCCGAATTCATTGAACTCTTTCGCACGACTCTGGCGAAGACCGAGAACCAACCGTGGCAGGAATCCCTCCCGCAACGCATCCAGGCCGTTTCCAAGTTCTACTTCGATCGGGAGAAGATTGATTACCGCGCTATGAGCACGCTGGAAATTTTCCAGCGGCAAACCCTGCAAAACTTGCGCCGGATCCCCTTGGCGAGTCTGCTCTTTTGCGGCGACGGGCCCGACTATGTCAGCTTTCAACTCAACTGCGCGGTGGAAATTCTTGAGCCCGATGACCCCCGCCACACCTTTGTCGTGCTGGCGCGGAGCCTCTTTGAGCACGATTCCTTCCACCTCACGCAGCAGCATTTTCCTCACGCCTACATTTTTTGGATCACGGAAGTGATTGACAAGACCCCCTTCCGCGTGGTGACGACGCCGGAGCGCAGCACGCCGCCGGCCCCCGACGGCGGTCTGCGTTGGGACGAAGAAGCCTGGCTCGCGTTCCAGCACGCGCCGGCCATGATTCAGACCCACATTCGTGAGCAGATTGAGAACTACGCCCGCCGCAAAGGCGTGACTGAAATCAACCTCCGGTTGGTGCAGCAGGCGAAGGAGGAGTTGATGTGAACCAACCGCGCGCAGCCTCGAACCCAATGACGAGCTACAAGAAAATCTACGTGGCGGTTGACGGCTCGGAGTTGTCCAATGCCGCCGCGCGTTTGGGCGTCCTTATCGCCCGGCAGGATCAGGCGGAGGTGGTCGGCAGCCACATCTACGCCGCACGGCTGCATGACCAGCGTTTCCGGGCCATGGAAAGCGGGTTGCCGGAGCGGTACCAAAAGGACGCGGAACTTGAAAAGCAGCGGAACGTCCACGATTCACTCATCGGCAAGGGACTCCGGCTCATCTCCGATTCGTATCTCGAAGTCCTGCGGGATCTCTGCAGCACGCACGGCATTCCCTTCACTGGCGTTTCGCTGGAAGGCAAGAACTGGCTGGAACTGGTCAACGACATTCAAGCGCACGATTATGATTTGGTGGCCTTGGGCGGACATGGATTGGGGCGTGTGCCGGAAGCGGAGTTGGGCACGGTCACCCTGCGGCTCTTGCGAAGGGTTAAACGGGACATCCTCATTTGCAAGGTTTCGGCCGAACAAGTTCAGTCCGACCGGATCGTCGTCTGCCTGGACGGGAGTGCGCGCAGTTGGGGCGCGCTGCAACGCGGTCTTCACCTGACTAAACTGTTTCAAAAAAAGCTGGTGGCCCTGGCCGCGTTTGATCCCTTCTTCCATCACGCGATGTTCTCGACCCTCAACGAGGTCTTAAGCGCAGAGGCCAGGAAAGTCTTCCGGTTCGAGGAGCAGGAGAAACTGCACGAATCAATCATCAACACGGGCCTGGCCAAGATTTACCAATCGCACCTGGACCTGGGCCAGCGGGTTTGCCGCGAGCAGAACGTCGAACTGGAAACGCATCTGCTCACCGGCAAGGTGTACTCGGAAGTCTTGCGCTACGTGCGGGGGCAGCCGCCTTGGTTGCTGGTCCTGGGCCGGCTGGGCATCCACAGCGCGGAAGACATGGACATCGGTGGCAACGCTGAGAACATCTGCCGGCGAGCCAACTGCAATCTGCTCGTGCTGGAGTTGCAAGTCGCCGTCCCGTCCGAGTATCGAGCCGAACAAACGCTCATCTGGACGCAAGAGGCTCGCGCCCAAATGGAGCGGGTCCCGTCCATGGCGCGAGGCCTCGCTATCAAAGCGGTGGAAGAGCACGCCCTCGCTCAAGGGCACACGGTTGTTACGAGTTCGGTGCTCACGGCCGCACTGGAGAGTCTTTTGCCCGGCGGCCATGCAGGCAAGGCAGCCACCGCGGAGACCGAAGTTTTGGAACTCAGGTGGACCGATGCCGCGCGCCAACGGCTCGAGCGCGTCCCGGCGGGTTTCATGCGGACCGCTGCCCAACGGAGCATGGAACGGTTTGCCCGGGAAAATGGAATGGCGGAGATTTCGCTCGACGTGGCTGAAGCGGGCTTGGCCAGGACCAGAGACCAAATGGCCACAGTTTTCCAAGGCGGTGCGGCCAACCTCCTTGCTGAATCGGAGCCGGCCGCGAGCAGTTCCCAGCCAATGGAAACAACCGAGATCAGTTCCTTTGAATGCTTTCTTTGTGGCTTCATTGTGGACGGGGCCAAACCAAATCGGTGTCCGTCCTGCCGGATTGGTGACCTTATGAAACTGACAGAGGCGGCCCGCAAAATCGCTTCCCCGACGGCGACGAAAAACTTGGAATGGGAGCCGGCGGCGTTGGAGCGGTTAGAGCGCATCCCCATCGGATTCATGCGCACGATGACGCGATGCCGAATCGAGCACTGGGCTAGAAAGTTCGCTCAGACCAAGGTGACCCTGGAAGTGGTGGAAGCAAAATACCAAAGCTGGAAAGGCGGCTCCCACGATCTCACGATGAAACTCCGGTGGAGTCCGGACGCGCTTCAGCGTGTGGAGCGCATCCCGGAGTTCATCCGCGCGAAAGTGGTCCAGGAGATTGAAAGTCACGCCAGTGCCATGGGCAAAAATCCTATCGACAGCGAGGTCCTGGATCGAGTAGTTGAAAAGTGGGGTCATTCCCAGTCGTTTCATGCTCATCCATGAGGGGGTTGATCCCGCGTGACGATCATCGCGCTGCAAACAGCTCACTTCGGCAGAATCGACCTCGGAGCCAAATTCCGTCACTGCATGACCGCAACGGCCAAGCGTGGTTGTATCCGGGCCTCGCGGCTGACCTGTCCAACCAGCCTTACTTTGTCCTGCGCCACGCGTAAAGCGAAGAGGCCTATTTTGCTCCATCGAAGACGCGTGGCGCTCCGATGTGCCCGGCGTGAAGCAGGTTA
>CAYIIH010000399.1:0-7564 GCA_964363225.1 uncultured Verrucomicrobiota bacterium
GGCGCCGCCAGCCAAAACCCCCTGCTGAAAAACCTACCCGTTCTATGCAGAATCATTATTGACAACTCTTGAAAGAGATTTGAACTGAGAATCAACCACATTGTTTGAGAAACGAAGAATGAAAAACCAAAAGAGAATCCGATTCCTTGTAGTTGTTCCCTTGCTCCTGACTGCCGCGGCGCTCGTCGGGCCGCGTGAGGGGTATGGCTTGGTCACCGGCAAAACCCAGCACATTTTCATGGGCCATCCCAAGGCAGTTCATCGCGCCATGAACCTCGGCTGAAGTGGAGGGCGAGTCCCGGCAGCCACGTTGGTCGTCAGGGTGAGCAGTGATTGTAGCTCCTGCCATACTTGAGCCAGAACTTGCTCGGCAAAGCCCAGGCCGTGAAGTTCGATCTTCCTACAAAACGCCAATTTCGCGTTCGATGATCAAGATCTCTTCTTGCCGGAACGCGCGTTTCAAATGCTCTTTGAGTCCGGCCAGGAAGTCACGCGAACCGGCCGGATCTGTGCTGATGACCCGGTAGATCACGATTTCGTCGCGATACGTCACGTTTCCAAATTTCCAAAATCCCTGATTGGGTTGCGGGAAATAAGTCAGCCCGTCAAACTGCTCCAAAAGGCGGGCCTGCAGGTCTTGAAATCTGGCCGATTCGATGGCCGTTCCGTGGTTGTCGTAGAGTGGAATGAAAATGTCATACTCTTTCACCGGCGACCTCCTCCAGGCTTGGCGCGGCCGCTTCACGGCTCAACTCGGAAAACCGAACATTGGCACGGCGCAACGCCCTGAGCGCATCTTTAGAAAGCACGTAGGTACGATGCGGCAACACCACTCCCGGAGAATGGCGCAGCAGAATGGGCAACGCCTTTGCCTCTTCCGCTTCCGTCAGGTGAATGATGACTTTCATGGCAACTCTCTACGTCGTGGCGGAGCCTGGCGCAACCCAATAATGGCACAAATAATGGCGTGGTTTTCACGCTGAGTGAAGGGGTCAGTTCCTATTATTGACAACTCTCGACGGTTTCGCCATTCTCCTGCTCATGGCGCGCAAATTGAGAGTCGAATATCCCGGAGCCATTTATCACGTCCTGAATCGCGGCGACCGGCGCGAAGCCATCTTCATGGACGACACCGACCGGGAGCACTTTACCGAAGCGTTGGGCGAAGCCTGCCAGAAGACAGGCTGGCAAGTTCATGCGTGGTGCCTCATGGCCAATCACTTTCATTTGGTGGTGGAGACGCCGCAAGGCAACCTGGTAGCCGGGATGAAATGGTTTCTGGGCACTTACACGTCGCGATTCAACCGGCGGCACAAGGTGTTGGGGCATTTGTTCAGCGGACGTTACAAGGCCCTGGTCGTGGACGGGAGCGGTACCGGGTATTTGCGCACGGTGTGTGAGTATGTGCATTTGAATCCGGTGCGGGCCGGGTTGTTGCGGGCCGAAGAGCTGTTGCGGGCGTACCGATGGAGCAGTTTTCCGTGGTATCTGGAATCCGTGAGCCAGCGCCCCGGCTGGCTGCGGGTGGACAGGGTCTTGGGCGAAGAAGGAATTCTCAAAGACAGCCCGGCAGGGCGGCGCGAGTTTGAGCGACGGCTGGAGGAGCGGCGGCGGCAGGAAGAACCGGAGGTTTACGCCGGCATCCGGCGGGGCTGGTGTTTGGGAGAGGAAGCCTTCCGGCAGGAGTTGCTGGAGCGGATGGAAGGGAGGATGGGAGCGAATCACTACGGGGCGGAGCGTGCTGAAAGCCAAGAGCAGAAGGCTCAGCGGCTGGTGGCCGAGGAATTGCGGCGCCGGAAGTGGACGGAGCATGACCTGGGTGCGAGAAACAAAGGGGATTGGGGGAAACTTGAAATTGCCCAACGGCTACGGCAGGAAACGGTGATGCCGCTGAGTTGGATTGCCGAGCGCATGCAGATGGGCTGTGTGGCGTATCTGAACAACCGGCTGCATCTACTGCGGAAAGGAAAGCTGAAAAAATAGCTGATAATAGGAACTGACCCCTTGTCGCCGAGCCGCCGGCAGATTTTCATTGGCGAAAGCGTTTCGCCGGGTAAATTCCCTGCCAGCCGTTTCTCAAACAATGATTTCAAATCGATGAAATTTAAACTCGCTCTCTTTTCGCTCTGGCTCTGTTTTTCCATTTCGGGGTCGGCCCAGGAGAACAAGCCGCTCCGCATTTTTCTGCGCGCCGGTCCCAAAACCCACGGCCCGGGCCAGCATGATGGCCCCCGCTGGCTCGCCGAATGGAAGCCGCTGCTGTCCGAGCGCGGCGCCACTGTGGACGGCGCGATTGGCTTCCCCACCGCCGTGCAACTCGAGCAGATGGACGTGCTGGTCATGTATTCCGCTGAGGGCGGCACGATCCAGCCGGACGACCGCGCCAATCTCGACCAATTCCTCAAACGCGGCGGCGGCCTCGTGGCCATTCATGACTCGGTCTGCGGCAACGATGCGCCCTGGTTTAAGACCATCATCGGCGGCGCCTGGGAGCACGGTTACTCGAAATGGTTCGAGGGCGACATTGCGCTCTATTACACCGACCGCGCGCATCCCATCACGAAAGACGTTTCCAACTTCGATTTCGATGACGAGATGTATTGGAACCTGCACCTGATGCCCGAAGCCCGCATCCTGGCGGCCACGTACGCGCCCGATCGGCGCAATACCAAGGGCGGCCGCATGTTTCCTTCCGTCTATGACATTGTGCCGCAGATGTGGGTTTACGAGAAAACCGTGGCCGGCGGCCAGCCCTACCGCGCCTTCGTCTGCATTCCCGGCCATCATCACAAATCCTTCAGCCTGCCCCATTTTCGCGCCGTGCTGCTCCGCGGCATTGCCTGGGCCGGCCAACGCGACGCCGACTCGCTGTGCAACCAAGAGGAACTGGCCGCCTTGCGTTATCCCGAGGGGGGACCCACCGCACCGGAAAAGGCCGCCGAAAAAATCGTCGTGCATCCTGAGTTCGACATCAGCCTCGTCGCTGCCGAGCCGCTCATCAACAAGCCGATTTCATTGGATTGGGACCCCGCCGGCCGGATGTGGGTGGCGGAGACGCCCGAATATCCGAATGGGCGGCGCATCAATCCGAATGATAAAGTCGTGGTGCCGTGGAAAGACAAGGACCCGGAGAGTTTTGTGGGCGGCAAGGATCCGCGCCCGGCCCGCGACCGCATTTCGATCCTGACGAATCCCGACGAGCATGGGCGTTATCAAAAGAAATCCATTTTTTACGAGGGCCTGGAATTGGTCACGAGCCTGGTGTTGTATCGGGACGGCGTGATTGTCTCGCAAGCGCCGGAGGTTCTCAGGTTGCGCGACACCGACGGCGATGGCCAGGCCGACAAGGTGGAAACTCTCTACACCGGCTTCGGCACCGGCGACACCCATGCGGTCATCAGCAACCTCCGCTGGGGTTTGGACGGCTGGATTTACGCGACGGTGGGCTACAGCCGGGGTGACATTTACTCCGGCAACGGCAAAACCCACTTTGGCCGGGTCACCGAAGGCGTCATCCGCTTCCAGCCCGACGGCAGCGCGCTGGAACAGGTGAGTTCCAAAGGGAGCAACACCTGGGGCATGGACTTTGATTGGGATGGCGAACTCTTTTTTACGCAGGCCACCAGCGGCGATCACCTCATGCACGTCGTCCTGCCGGAGAGCGTGCTGGCGCGCGGCAAGGTCGGTTCCACAGCCAGTTTTCGAGTGACGGAAGACCACAAGAAATCGTTCCCGCTCATGACGTGGCCCAAGCAGGCCTACGTGCAAATCGACGTGGTGGGCGGCTACACCGCCGTCTCCGGCTCCTGCCTTTACACTGGCGGGGCCTGGCCAGCCCGGTGGAACGGATCGCATTTCTGTTCCGAGCCGACCATCAACGTCGTCCATCACGACTTTCTCAAGCCCGCGGGCGCGAGCTATCTTGCGACCCGCGAGAAAGAGGAAGAGTTCATCGGCAGCCGCGACCTTTGGTTCCGCCCGATCCACACCCGCATCGGACCTGATGGCGCGCTTTACGTCACCGATTTCTGCAACCAGGCCGTCGTGCACAACGACACCCGCGGCACCCGGCACGGCGCCAATAATGCCGCCGTCCGGCCCGACCGCGACCATTACTTTGGCCGCGTCTGGCGCGTGCAGCATAAGGAGGCGAAGCCGCTGCCGCCCGTTCAACTCGATCCGAAACAGCCGGCTGCTCTCGTCACGGCGCTCGAACATCCGAATGGCTGGGTCCGCATGACCGCCCAACGGCTCCTGGATGAAAGCGGCCCGGCGGCCATCGTGCCCGAACTGGAAAAACTTCTGCTTTCCGACAAACCGGCCCCAGCCCGGCTCCAAGCGCTCTGGGTTTTGGCCAACCGCGGCCCGTTGCCCGCGCGGTTGCTGGCCGCCGCCATTAACGACGTCGAACCGGCCCTGCGGAAAAACGCTTTGCGCATCGCAGCCGCATCCGGCGCGGCCACCGCCGCCCCGCTGCAAAAGAGCATTTTGGCGCGCCTCAACGATCCCGATCCCCGCGCGCGGCTGGAGGCCATCAGTGCTCTCGGCTCATTGCCGGACAGCCCGGAAATCGCCCGCGCCCTCGTCTCGGTCTATCCGCAACTGAACGATCCCTGGCTGCAATCGGCCGCCATTGGTGTGGCCAACAAAGCTCCATTGGCCTGCCTCGAGGCGGCCTTGGCGGCAGCCACGCCCGAGGGCTTGAACAGTCTCGTCGCGCAGTTGAGCGCCCAAATTGCCGGCCAGCAAGACGCCGCCGCCGCCGCGCAGTTGGTCACCTTGCTCGCGACCCAGCCGGCCACGGCCGACAGCCTCAAACAAGTCATTCTGGAGAATTTGGCCGCAGGGCTGAAGTCAGACTCCGCTCCCGTCTGGTCGCCTGAATTGCAGTCGGCGCTTCAGACGTTGCTCGCCTCGACGAACGAATCCATTGGCACAGTGGCGCTGCCGCTGCTGGCCAACTGGGACAAAACCGGCGCTTTGCGATCGGACGTGAGCCGCTTGATCCGGAAGGTCGGCGCGCGTTTGCAGGAGGCCGGCCAATCGGATGAACAGCGGATTTTGCTGGCCACGAGCTTGCTCAGCGTGCAGCGGCTTGATGCGGAAATTGTTCCGGCAGTCGTAAAAATCCTCGGCTCGAACAGCTCCGCCGAGCTGCAACGTCGCGTGCTGGCGGCCTTGGGCAGCATGGCCGATCCCGCCATTGGCTCGGAACTGGTCAACGCGCATCCGAGGCTCGCACCCGAATTGCAGGAAGCGGCTTTCGGCCAGATCGTCAAACGCGCCGACTGGGCACTGGCGCTGCTCGAAGCCGTCAAGTCAGGGCGGATCAGCCTGACCACCCTCGGCCCCTCCTCGGTCCATCGCTTGCGCACGCACAACGATTCAGGCGTGGCGCAAAAGGCCGCCGCCATCATCGACGAGGTGCGCGGGCCGGAAGTGAAAGAGAAAAACGAGCTGATGGCCCGCTTCACACCGCTGGTGATGCAGCCGGGCCACGCGGAGAGCGGCCAAAAGCTCTTTGCCCAGAACTGCGCCACGTGCCACAAGTTCAATGGCCAGGGTACGGAAGTCGGGCCAGAACTCACCGGCATGGGCGCCCACGGCCCCGCCGATTTGCTCATGCACATTCTCGATCCCAACCGGTTCGTAGAGGAAAACTTCGTCGCCACCAGCATCGAGACGAAGGAGGAAGAAATTTACGACGGCGTGGTAATCCGGGAGAACCGGAGCAGCGTGATTTTACGGAACGCTTCCGGCGAATTTGAAATCAAGCCCAGCCAGATCAAGAGCCGCCGCGCCACCGGCCTGTCGCTGATGCCGAATGGCTTTGAAGCGCTGGGCGGCGAAGCGTTGCGCGACATCCTTGCTTACCTCTGCGCCGGCGAAAGCCGGCACCGGTTGTTGGATTTGACGTCCGGTTTCACCGCCAACAGCACCCGCGGCATCTACACCGACGAGGACTCCGTGAATGAAAGCCTGCGCTTCAAGAAGTTCGGCGTCATCAAAGTGGGCAGCGTGCCGTTCGATATCGTGAGTCCGTCCAGAAGCCCGACCGGACGCAACCTGATTGTGCTCAAGGGCCGCAATGGCATGGCCCGGCAATTCCCGCAACGGGTCGAGATCAAGGCCGGCATGGCCGCCAGCAAGCTGCATTTCCTGGGCGGCGTCGGCGCCTGGGCTTATCCCTGCTGCGGGGACAACAAGAACGAGCATTTGCCCGTGGCGAAGGTGACCGTGCGCTTCGCGGATGGCCAGACAGAAGAAATGGTTTTGCAGAATGGCGTGGAGTTTGCCGATTATTCCGGCCAGTTTGATGTGCCCGGCTCGAAGGAAGTGCATGATGTGGTCAGGTCAGGCCAAGTCCGCTGGTTCACGAAGCCCCTCAAGCACCAGGGCGTGATCGACCGCATTGATTTGGAAAGTTACGACAACGTCGTTGCACCCACATTCGTCGCCATCACCGCCGAACTTGCCACACCCGGCACCACCGCCGAAGCCCCAGCCTCCTCTTCGCCCTCGCCCGCGTCTTCGTCGTCCTCGTCCTCGTTGTCGTCCTCGCCCTCGATCCGCGCTTTGATCGTAGGCGGCGGCAGTTCGCACGATTTCGACCGCTGGTTTAATCAGGCCGACACTGCCACGCTCCGCGCCGACGGCCAGGCGACGGTCCATTACACGGACAAGCCGGAAGCGATTCTCCCCGCCCTCGGGAACCTGGACGTGCTTTATCTGAGCAATAACCAGCCATTAAGCGATAGCGCGTTGCGCCAGGGGATATTTCAATTTGCCGATTCAGGCAAGGGATTGCTGCTGGCGCATCCAGCTCTCTGGTACAATTGGAATGACTGGCCGGAGTACAACCGGCAGTTCGTCGGCGGTGGCGCCCGGAGCCACGACAAATATGGCGAATTCGAAGTGACAGTGGACGACCCGGCCCATCCGATCATGGCGGGCGTGCCCGGGACGTTCCGGATCAAGGACGAGCTGTATCATTTCCAGAAGGACGCGCTGGGGATGTCGATTCAGGTGCTGGCCACGGGCCGGAACCTGGCGACGGGCAAATCGTATCCGGTCGTTTGGATTTCCCAGCATCCCAAAGCCCGGATCATCTGCATCAGCCTGGGCCACGACGGAGCGGCCCACGAGCATCCCGCCTTGCAGACGCTCCTGCGCAACAGCCTGCGGTGGGCGGCTGGGAAAAGATAATCTCGTCCTCCGGAGTTCAAACCGCGAAACACCCGGCGCCCCAAAGCCGCCGCGACAGGAACGCAGCCTTCAGGCTGCAGGAGTGTATCACTCGGCCGTCTATGCAGTCTGGGCGGCCGGAAAGAAACCACAGAGACGCGATGGACGCGGAGAAGACTGGGTTTCGGCTCGGTCGGAAACCATACACAGTGCAGCAGCCGAATCTGAATGGGCTCTTCTTCGTTTCTCTCAGCGTCCATCGCGTCTCTGCGGTTCAATTGGCCGTGCTCGAATTGCTCAGTCACGGCTCAGTCACGGCGGGCCAGTGAATTCCTTTTGGAAAGGAGCGCTGGTTTCCAACCGGCTTTGGGACGGCGAG
>CAYIIH010000400.1:0-7523 GCA_964363225.1 uncultured Verrucomicrobiota bacterium
CGGCCTTCGGGTCACCGTGCTGCACGCGGTCGAGAATGCGTGTCACGTCGCTCACACGCTCCTTCCCTACCTGAGAGAGGGATGGAAGAGAAACCCGAACTGACACTGATGGCAACGCCTCCTTGCTCTCCCGTTTCAAACCCGGTAGAGTGTCGGCATGGCTGCTGCATCCGATGAATTGCACGAAGTGCCCCCGCCGACTCTGGCGCCGCCGGAACTGATCGAGCGCGCCGCTGCATTGGTCCGGACGTACCCGGAATGCTTCTGGTTTCGCCATCCCGAAGCGCGCATTCGGCACCTTGAGGACGTGCGGTTGGTCATCGACCACCTGCGGGAATATGGCGACCGCCGCGCGTGGCGGGCGGCCCAGGAATTACACCGATGCCTCTCACCCCTCTTCAAAAGGACGTCCTAGCCGTCCTCGCGGGCAACCGGAGCGAGGAGAGCCACTTCGCCGGCGGCATCGTGCTCAATGCTGCCGATGACTCCGCCCGCTTTTCGCACGACTTCGACATCTTTCACGAGTTGGCCGAAGAGGTGACGCGCGCGAGCAACGGCGATGTCGAAAGCCTGCGACGCGCCGGGTTCCAGGTGGCCACACCGTCGCGTTACGGCGAGTGGGAGAAGGAGTCCACCTTCCGCAAAGCCAAGGTCAGCCGTGGAACCGAAAGGGTGGAAATCGATTGGGCCGCCGATTCGGCCTTCCGCTTTTTTCCGATCGAGCGCGACGCACAACTCGGCTGGCGGCTGCATCTCTTCGACGCGGCCACGAACAAAGCCCTCACGCTCTCCGCCCGCACTGAGACGCGCGATTACGTGGACATCGTGGAACTGCACAAGACGTATCCCCTGCCGGCGATCTGCTGGGCAGCGTGCGGCAAAGACCCCGGCTTCAGTCCGCTTTCGCTGCTCAAAATGATGAAGCGATTTGCCCGAATCGACCCAGCCAAGCTGGAGGAGATTCAAGCCCGCGCACTCGACCCTGTGGCGCTCAAGATGGCGTGGATCGAGATGAGCGACGAGGCCGAGGCGAAAATGATCCGCTTGGCGGATGAACGACCGGACCTGCCCATCGGCGTGGCATTCGTGGACGCCGCCGGACGGCCGGGCTGGATCGGTGACGACCCGTCGCTGCGGCTGCATGGGCCGTCGGTGCGAGGTTGCTGGCCGGTGGTTCACGGACTTGCACCGTAGGAGAGCAGGCGAACTCGCTGCACCTCCCTCGGCCGCATTGCGCCGGCACGGAGGCTCCGGTTTGTTGAATCCAAGGCCAATCGCTCCTGGACGCCGCCGTGCCGTAAAGCGCGCTTCGGATGGACACGTTCGATGAAGATGCGCTCCAGCGCAACCTGGGCGGGACGGAAAAATGCGCGCGTCCCTCAAACTGCGGATGGTCTTCGCCGACTAGGCGCAGCCACGCCTCGTGCACGAGGCCGGTCGGCTGCAACGTGCGGCAGTTGTCAATATCAAGACCCGTTTACAGATCGTTTTCCCCCATCCGCCTGCGGCGCCCGTCCGAAGGGCGAGGCACAGGCGAACCACCCACCCCGGCTCTCTTGGTTCGAGGAGGAGAGGGAGAAGACGGGCTTGGCTGGACACACACAGAATTTCGCCCACCAAGCCCGCCGTTCTTCCACTCGGAAGAAATCCGCTGCGCCGGCCACTCGCTTACTGCCACACCGCGCGGTAGAAGCGTTGCGCGCCGCTGGGCGCGCCCGGCGCGGGGAAGGTCACCGCGCCGCTCTGTTTCGTGACCGTGACCGTGAGGCCCGCGCTATTCCAGTGGGTCAACGCGGTCGAAGTCTCGATGGCGTAGCATCCAGCCATCCCGTAGCAGCCGACGTAAGGAGGCTCAAATTTCTTTGGAGGCTCGCGACTTTCGACGGAAGAGTGAGCCTCCTGACGTCGGCTGCTACGATTTTTCGGACACGCTCTCAGTTGCACCTGGCCATTCTCCCGCGTGGCCGCCCATCGCGGTTCGCCGCCCGGCTCGGTGAGGGTGAGGAATTGCTCCGCCGCCGCGTTCCGCAATTCCTACACCGTGCCCGAGGATCACTCGAGGCGCACCCGCCGGCTTTCCGTCAGAGTCAGGGAACACAATTCGTCTGGACGACGCGATAGAACCTTTGCGGCTGACCCACGACCACGGGATCATTGATACACTTCAAGGAGCCGTTGCCTGGAACACAACCGACGAGGGAAGTCCAGAGGTTGGTGGTCAGGTCCGAACGATACTGCACCTGATACGTGAGGTTCGCTTGGCTGTTCCAGCACACTTCAACTTGAGAGGCGCGGATCGTCGTGACCAAGGGCGTGATCGTCATCGTGCCTTGGTAGCAGGTCGTGGGGCACGTGAGCTTCTCGAACTCAACCTGCGCCTGGGCTCCTTTGAGCGCGCCGACCGTCACAACGCCGTTTAACAAGGCTTTGCCTGTAAGGCTGATCAGGTTGCCCTCGACGTGTGCGGTGAAGGAGTGATTTCCGTCATCGGCGGTGAACACATAATCGGCCTCCAGATGGAAACCCTGCTCGTTAGTCTGCCTGACCAGCACGCCGGTGTACAACGTGCCGGTGAAATCGCCGCCGAAGGAGCCGGTGAAGTGGGACACGTAGGGGGCCGGGCCCGCGCCTGCATACGTCTTCTCGAATGTGAGGCGGACAGGCGCGGGCGTGATCGTCATCGTGCCTTGGTAGCAGGTCGTGGGGCACGTGAGCTTCTCGAACTCAACCTGCGCCTGGGCTCCTTTGAGCGCGCCGACCGTCACAACGCCGTTTAACAAGGCTTTGCCTGTAAGGCTGATCAGGTTGCCCTCGACGTGTGCGGTGAAGGAGTGATTTCCGTCATCGGCGGTGAACACATAATCGGCCTCCAGATGGAAACCCTGCTCGTTAGTCTGCCTGACCAGCACGCCGGTGTACAACGTGCCGGTGAAATCGCCGCCGAAGGAGCCGGTGAAGTGGGACACGTAGGGGGCCGGGCCCGCGCCTGCATACGTCTTCTCGAATGTGAGGCGGACAGGCGCGGAGTTGTCAGCAATAGCGCGTGAGGTTTGGAGCAGCAGCGTGACCGCCAGTGCCGCCAGTGTCGCGAATGTGAATTTCTTGATTGTCTTCATAGGTTTTGTCTTTTCGTTTTTTTGTTTTTTTGACTACTGCGAAAGGCCGGGTTGCAGACGGAATTCCAATTCCGTCATTCCGTCATTCCGTTGTAGAGTGTTTCGCCTGGGCTTTCTCCACGACGGCGCGCGGCGTCAGGGTTTCACGAGCCGGAAGAAGCGGGCCGGATCGCTGGCGTCCAAGCTCGCAGTAATGCGGTCGCCCACGGTCACCGGTGCCCCCGGTGAGGTCGTCCAGGAAGCGTCGGCGCTCAGACTCGCGGTGGATTGGAGCACATGGCCCGCCGCCCAAGCGGGCCACGTCACGACGACTCGGTCGCCCTGCCAAGTAATGTTCATCGCGGGCGGTGGTAGGAGGTCCAGCCCGTGGATCAGATTGAGCTTGGTGCGGACCACCGGCGTGGTTTGCCCGGTGCCAACGTCAATACGGACGAGGGGAGAAGGCGAAGTGTAGTCCGCGGCGTAGAAGGCCCCGTCCGCGGTGATCGCCAGGCCCATCACGTCGGTCACCCCTCTGAGCTGCTTCGCCAGGGTTCGCTTCCCGGTCACCGGATCGATCGTGTAGAGGCGGGTTCCCTCAATTCCGTAGAGCGTGCCGTCCGGATGAAAGGCAAGGTCCATGATGTCAACGGCCGCTCCGCTGGCCCCCAGCCGCGTGGCCTTGCCCGTCGTCGGATCGATGATGAAAAAGGAGCCGGAGCCACTGCCCGAGGCTCCG
Source organism: uncultured Verrucomicrobiota bacterium (assembly GCA_964363225.1). Classification (GTDB taxonomy): domain Bacteria; phylum Verrucomicrobiota; class Verrucomicrobiia; order Limisphaerales; family CAYIIH01; genus CAYIIH01. The sequence continues at coordinate 3,835 of CAYIIH010000400.1, forward strand.
TCCACGCCATAGAGAATCCCTTGCGGCGAGCAAACGATCGCTTTGAACTTCATCCGAGGAGAAACGGGGACGCCGGTGATGATCGAAGCGGTTGGGAGATCGACCGTGACCAGCCGTGGCACGCCTGCGCAAGCGGTGCAGGACTCGGTGATGCTGTAAGCCTTGCCGTCAGGTGCGAAGGCAATCCCCAGGGCACCGGAGGCATTCCCGATCGTCGTGACGTCCCCACTGGCGACGTCGATCTTGATGAGCATGGCACCGCGCTCGGCGGTCGCGTAGAGAATCGGGTCCGCTGCCGCCGGAAACGCTCCGGCGAGGGCGCCCGCAAAGGACAAGGCCAGAAGCGGCGTTGTCCAGGCTCGCTTCATGGGATACAGCAGCGTGACCGCCAGCGCCGCGAATGTGAGGTTCTTGATTATCTTCATAGGTTTTGTCTTTTCGTTATGTTTGTTTCTGTGTTTTTTTGACGACCGCGAAAGGCCGGATTGAAGACGGAATTCCAATTCCATCATGTCGTCATTCCGTTGTAGAGTGTTTCGCCTGCCCCGTCTCCCAGGCGCGCAATTACTTGTGGGGAATGCACTCCTGCAGGCGGCGCAGGTCGCGGTCGCCTACTGGCACGTCTTTACCGCCCCAGAAGCAGTTCTTCGCCCAATAGAGCGATTTTGCTTCCTTCCAGCGCCAATGTTCAACGTGGCCGTCGGCGAAGGAAAGATTGGCGCCGTTTTGATGGCGCGCGTCGGGGAAGTGAGCCCAGATCCAATCATCGGGTTGGTCGACCTTGAAAGTGCCGCCCGCCGTGTTCTTCGGATGAGTGTCCATGAACACGAATGCCTTGGCCGGGCCTGGGTTTTGAAGAACATTGAACTGCTTGCGGAAGATGAGTTCGACTAAGGTCTTCCAATTGTAGGAGGCCGAATCTCCCGTCCCGTTCATATAAGTGTTCATTCCGTAGTGACGGGTGCGGGGAAACTTCCCCGCATCGCGAACCGTGGATTTGTCGGCAGGACAGCGATAGGTTCCGGCGCTATTGAGGTAGCGGAACAGGACACCACGCTGGATATTCGAACTGGTCGTATCGGAGAAGGCGTTGCCGGTCACCCACGAGGGAGCGTCGCTGCGCGCCTCCGCCTGCGTACTGCCGCTATTCCAGTTTTCGTGGTTGGGAGGCAGAGAGTCGTTGTTTTCTCCCGAGTACATCGTCCAGCCGAGCTGGAGTTGCTTCAGGTTGTTCAAGCACGCGGTTCGTTGCGCCATACCCTTGGCCTTGCTCAAAGCCTGCAACAGCAGGCTAGCCAGGATGGCGATGATCGCGATGACCACGAGCAGTTCGATTAGAGTGAAGCCGGAAGGGCGCGCGTCGCAAAACAACGGGCGGTTGCGAATGGTTGATTTAAGGGATTTCATAAAGTATTCAGGCTCTTTCAGAACTCCCGCCCGCTGAGGGCAGCGGGCCTACACGTGCGACGTTTGGTTCGGATTTCTGTAGGCCGCGTGCCCTCACGCGGCGTTCGGGTGTGTTTTGAAGAAGCAGCTATTGTCATTCGTTTCAGGGTTCGTCCGTCACTCGCGCTCCAGGGATGTTTCCGCCGTCCCTGGCCTTGGCGGCTTGCTCGAACTCGGCCAGTTTCTGTCTCCATTCGGCGGCCTTCGCGGGCTGGCCCCAGGCGTCGTAGAGTTGCACCAGCCGTTCGATGGATTCCCTGATCCGGCGCGTGGGTCTGAGATAGGCGGGAATGCTGGCCTGGCGCTGCTGGAGTCCATGGAAGCCTTGCAGCAGGAGCGGTTCGGCCTCGGCGTGTTTCTGTTGGCCCGCCAGACTGGCGCCGAGGAGGCTCATCACGTAGAACCGGTACGCCGCATCGGGCCAGTGTTTCTCCATCAGGGGCGAGGCTTCGCGTAGGAGCGATTCGGCCTCGGCGTATTTCTGCTGCGCGAGCCGGACCGCGCCCATTTGGGTGATGGTGAAAGGGTTCGCTCGCGGGTTGGCGTCCGGTTTGCGGCGCAGGGCTTGCAACGCCACCTCGCACAGAGCGTCGGCTTGGGAGGTGTGGCCTTGTTCGAGGTATTCCCCGGCCAGGAGGCTCAACTTCCACGGCATCACGGTGGTGTTCTCAATGGGCAAGCGCCGGCTCAAATTGAGCACCTGCTCGGTGAGCGGCTTGGCTTGGTCGAACTGTTGTTGCTGGACATAAATGCGCGCCAGGAGAAGAACGGAGACCATGGTGCTGAAATGTTCCTCGCCGAGGAGGCTGCGGCGCACTTCCACGTTCTGGAGCGCCAGTGGCTCGGCCTTCTGCGGCTGGTTCAAGTTCGAGTAGATGTAGCCCAGGACCAGCGTCAGAGCGGCCGTCTGGGGGTGCCTTTCGCTCAACACGCGACGGCCTCGTTCGAGGGCATCCGCAACCAACGGCTCCGCCTTCGCCGCCTGCCAATTGAGATTGTAGCCAACGCCAAGTCCGGAAATCAGTTTCAGTGTCCTCAAGTCGTCCGGGCCGAGAACTTCACGGTGGAGCGCCAACGCTTGGAGGAACAACGGCTCTAGTTCGGCCCACGGCTTTTCCCCCAAATACAGCAGAACGAAGACTCGCGCTTGCATGAATTGCAGCGTGAGCGGGTCCTTTTCGCCCAGGACTCGGCGGCTCGCTTCGAGTCCCTGGCCGGTGAGCGGCTCGGCTTTGGCCATGTCGCCCCTCCACCAGTAGGCCATGGCTAGACCGTAGAGTGAGCGCAGAGTGTCGGGGTGGCTTTCGCCGAGATGCTGGCGCTGGAGTCGAAGCGCGTCCTGATAATGCAGGACGGCCTTGGCATAGTCGCCGAGTTCGGTGTACACGGAGCCAATGGTCTGCCGGATGGAAGCCTCGACCAGCGGCGGGCGTTCGGCGGCGCGGTCGAGCCGTTCAGCGATGCTGTCGAGCAAGGTGCGGACTTTGAGGTCGCGATCCGGCTGATAACCCGGACTGGCTTGGTTCAACACGTCGTCCTGGAGAAAGTGGAGCGCGGCCTGGGCATTGGCCTTCTCCGTCTGGGCCTTCGCCTCTGAAGCCAGGGCTTTCGCCTCAGCAGCTAGAGCCTGTGCCTCGGCGGTCTTTGCACGGCGCAATTCCCTCCCAGCGCGTAAAGCCTGTCCGATGCTGATCACGGACGCGGCAAGAATAGCAGTGAGCACCAGCACAGCAGCGCCAGCCATGACTTTGTTCCTCCGAACCAGCTTTTGGAACCGATAGGCCGTGCTCGGAGGGCGCGCGAAGACGGCTTCGTTATTGAGGTGTCGCTGGATGTCACTCGCAAGGCCGTTGGCCGTTTCGTAGCGCCGGGCGCGATCTTTCTCCAGGCACTTCATCACGATCCAGTCCACGTCCCCGCGCAGCAGCGTGATCGTTTCCTTGATTCGTAGCAGCCGACGTGAGTCGGCTCTGACTTCTTCCTCAGTGGCTGGTTTCCCACCGGAAGATTTGAGCCTCCTCACGTCGGCTGCTACGAGCGTCTGGCTGAGCTTGGTGCTCGGGCGCACCGGCACCTTCTCCCGAATCGTCCGCCGCATTTCGTCCAGTCCGGACGCCAGCAGTTCTTTCGCATCGAACGGCGTCTTGCCCGTGAGCATTTCGTAAAGCAACACGCCCAGACTGTAGATGTCGCAACGCGTATCGATGTCCAGGCCGCTCATCTCGGCCTGCTCCGGACTCATG
>CAYIIH010000401.1:0-7497 GCA_964363225.1 uncultured Verrucomicrobiota bacterium
GGTTCCTTCCGAAGGCGGCGTGCCGAAGCGCCTCACCTACACGGCTACGCTGGAGCGCGATGACGTGTCGGATCGCATGGGACCGAACAACATCGTGATGACGTGGAGAGACAACCAATCCATCGTCTTCCGCTCGCGGAGAATCGAGTGGAACGACTTCAAAGGCCAGCTTTTCCTGGCTTCGACAGAGGGCGGACTGCCGGAGCAACTCCCGTTGCCACGCGGCGGCTGGTGTTCTTATTCCCCCGATAAAAAGCGCCTGGCCTACAACCGCGTCTTCCGCGAGTTTCGCACCTGGAAACGCTACCGCGGCGGCCAGGCCGATGATATATGGATTTACGATTTCGAGGCCAAGACCACCACCAATATCACGGAGAATCCCGCCCAGGACCTCTTCCCGATGTGGCACGAAGACAAGGTTTATTTCGTCTCTGACCGGGACGAGAACAAGCGGATGAACCTGTATGTCTATAGCCTGGCAGATCAATCGACCAGGAAACTGACTACCTTTGCCGATTTCGACATCAAATTCCCAGCGCTCGGCCCGGACGCCATCGTGTTCGAGAACGGCGGATACCTGTTTCGGTTCGATCTCGCCTCGGAACAGGCGCAGAAAGTCCCCGTCTATATCCAGGAAGATTTCGCAATCGGCCGCGGCGGGCTGAAGGACGTCAGCAAGGCGACGACCAACTACGAAATCTCGCCGGATGGCAGCCGGGCGCTCTTCGGCGCGCGCGGCGAAATCTTCACCGTGCCCGCGAAATATGGCAACACGCGCAACCTGACTCAATCTTCGGGCGTCCACGAACGGAATTCAAAATGGTCTCCGGACGGCCAATGGATTGCCCACGTCTCCGATGCCTCGGGCGAGGACGAGATTTATATCGTGCCCCAGGACAGCAGCGCGCCGTCCACTCAGCTCACCACCAACGGCGATACCTACAAGTACGAAATCCTGTGGTCGCCGGACAGCAAGAAGCTCCTTTGGTCCGACAAGAAACTGCGGCTGCAATCTGTCGATATCGATTCCAAGGAGATCGTGCTGATAGCGCAGGCGACCGCTTGGGAAATCTCGAATTACACTTGGTCGCCCGACAGCCAGTGGATTGCCTACGCCAAGCCGGAGGAGCGGCAACTGCCCAGGATTTATTTGTATTCGATGGCCAAGAAGGAAACGTACCCGGTCACCGATAGCTGGTTCTCGTCGCAGGGGCCGGCCTTCAGTTCCGGTGGCAAGTTCCTTTTTTTTGTCTCGAACCGCAATTACTCGCCGCGCTACAGCCAGACCGAATGGAACCACGCTTACTTTGACATGGAGAATATTTACTTCGTCACGCTGGCCAAAGAAACCAAATCCCCGTTCGCGCCCAAGAGTGATGAGGTCAAAATCAAGAAGGACGACAAAGCGCCAAAGAACGGCGACAAAGAGGAGAAGGATTCCGCCAAGAAAGAAGAGAAAGACGCCACCAAGGAAGCGGGCGAAAAGGAAGAGAAAAAGGTCGTGGTGAAGGTGGACCCTGAAGGGTTGGCGCAGCGGATTGGCGTGTTGCCGATTGCCGCCTCGAATTACGGACATCTAACTTCGGTAGGCGACAAGCTCTATTACACCCGCCATGGGACGAAGGACGAGAAAACCAGGATTTTCCTCTACGACCTCGACAAGCAAAAGGAAACGGATTTGGGCGAGTTCTCCGGGTTCGAGATTTCGGCCGACAGCAAGAAAATGCTGGTGAGCGGCGACGGTTCCTTTGCCATCATCGACCTGCCCACGGCCAAAATCGACGCGAAAGAAAAATTGAACCTGGGCGATTTGAAGATGACGCTGGACCGCCGCGCCGAGTGGAACCAGATTTACCGGGAAAGCTGGCGGCAAATGCGGGACTTCCTCTACGCGCCGAATCTGCACGGGGTGGACTGGCCGAAAATCCGTTCGCTCTACGAACCGTTTCTGGCGCACGTGAACCACCGCGCCGACCTCAACTACATCATCGGCGAAATGATCGGCGAGTTGAACGTGGGCCACACCTACGTCGGCGGAGGCGATTATCCGAAAGCCGAGCGCATTGCCACCGGCTTGCTCGGCGCCAAGATCGAGCGCGATCCGGCTTCGGGCTTCTATCGCATCAGGGAAATCCTCCAAGGCCAAAACTGGGACAAAAGCCTGCGCTCCCCGCTGACCGAGATCGGCGTCGATGTGCGCGAGGGAGATTACATCCTGGCCGTGGACGGCAAACCGGCCAACGAAATCAAGGACCTCTACGCGGCCCTCGCCAACACGGTTGGCAAACAGGTGACGCTCAAAGTCAATGCCGAGCCCAGGGCCGAAGGCAGCCGCCAGGCCGTGGTCATTCCCACCGGCGACGAGCGCCCGCTCTATTACCTGAACTGGGTGCAGCGCAATATCGAAAAGGTTTCCAAAGCCACCGACGGCAAAGTGGGCTACGTCCACATTCCCAACATGGGCGTGGATGGCCTGAACGAATTTGTCAAACGCTTCTATCCGCAAACCCACAAGGAGGGCCTGGTCGTCGATGTGCGCGGCAACGGCGGCGGCAATGTTTCGCCTCAGATCATCGAGCGGCTCCGGCGCGAGCCGGCCATGATCACAATTGCCCGCAACGCGTCCATCAATGTCGATCCCAGCGGCATGGTGCTCGGCCCCAAGGTCATGTTGCTCGACGAGTTTTCCGCCTCCGACGGCGACATCGTCGCGTATCGCTTCAAGAAACACAAACTCGGCCCGGTCATCGGCAAACGCTCCTGGGGCGGCGTCGTCGGCATCCGCGGCACCCTGCCGTTGCTGGATGGCGGATTTCTCAACCGGCCGGAGTTCTCGAGGTACGATCTCGAGGGCAAAGAATGGATCATGGAGGGAAAAGGCGTTGAACCGGATTTGTATGTCGATAACGATCCGGCCCGCGAATTTGCCGGCATCGATGATCAGCTCGACAAAGCCATTGCCGTGATCAAGGAAGAGTTGCAGAAAAACCCGCCGCAATTGCCGCCGCCGCCGCCTTATCCGGACAAGAGCAAGTAAAAGTGAAAGCCGCCTTCGGCAAGTGCCAGCGCACTGGCTCGCGGCCAGGGACGTCTTCAAACGGTCTTTCACATGGCCGTCAGGGTTTTAGGCGTGACCCGGCGCAATTTTTCGCCGAGCATCGGGCTGGAATTGGACTATACTGAAATCGTATGACAACGTCTGAGTCAGTTCAACAAGCCGCGGCACGTTTGCACGCGGCGCGTCCCCAGGCGACCATCATCCTGTTTGGCTCGCGGGCGCGCGGCGACGCGAGGCCCGACAGTGACGTGGATTTCCTGGTGGTGCTGCCGCAAGCCCCGGCTTCCCCGCGGCGGGAAATGGTGGTGCTGGCGGACTTGCTCCGTCCGCTGCGGGTCTGGGCGGACGTGCTGGTGGTGAGCGCGCAGCGGTTTCGGGAGGCGGCGGCTGTGCCAGGCACGCTGCACCACACCGTGGCGCGCGAAGGAAAGGTGCTCTATGGCGGGGCGTGACGAAGCGCGCCGCCTGCTGCTGGCCAAGGCGGGCGAGGATGAATATGTGCATTTGAGGATGCTGCGTTCTTGGGTGGAGGAAAAATTGGCTTGGGAAGAAAAACCGGGGCCTGGCTAAGCGCAAGAATGTTTTGGCCGCAGCCCTGGTGTTTTACGCTGCAAGCAGTCAGGGATGTTCTGGGGCGAAGCCGGGGCCGAAAACGTTCTGGCCTTGCGGTGTATCCGCGCCAGCCGCCGACTCGATCAGTTTTGGAAAGAGCGGCTCAATGATCACGTCGTCCGAAACGATTGTCTGGCGGTGGCAGAGTAACCGAAGAATTCTGTCGTGCCCCCCAGAAGGTTTCCGAGAAAGCGGCTTGAACTCCCGTTCAGCAAGAGGCAGTATGTCGGAACCCAAGACCAAGATATGACACGCCGCTCATCCACCGGAATGGAGCCTCGGGTTTTGCGCGCCACCGCACGGGACGAATTGTCCTGGAGCATCGCTTCGTTCTGGCAGGTCGTCTTTTCACCCTCAGGCCCATCATGAAAAAACTCACCCTCATTCTCTCACTCAAAGTATGCGCTCTGGCAGCGACCACCTTGCTGGCCCAAACCAACCGCATTGCCATCTTCCCCGAGGAAGACACGCAAACACCGGAAAATCTCCTGCTCGTCTGGCCCGCCACGCCTGGCGTCCGCTACGAAGTCCGGCAGTCCACCAACTTGCAGACGTGGACCACGCCGCCCGGTTTCCCGGCGGCAGCCGCCGGCCCGGCCCAAGCCATGCCGTTTGCCACCGAGGGCAGCGCCCGCTTCTTCCAGGTGCGCGAACTGGACGAGCAACCGCCCGTCCTCCTCAGCCAGTATCCGAAGGACGGCGGGTTCGCCGTGCCCCGGTTCGCAGATCTCACGCTGCAATTCTCCGACGCCGCCGGCCTTGACCCCAATTCCATCCGGTTGACCGTGGGCGCGCTGGGCACGTTCACCGTGACCAACTCGCAAATCACGTTCACCAACGGCCTGCTGACCTTCGACAACGGCGGCGACACCGCCTTGGGCGGCTGGGGATCGAATGTGACCGCCACCCTCGTCGTCGCCGACCGGCTGGGCAACCGCGCCACCAACACCTGGGGCTTCACGTTGGAACTTCAGCCCCAGGTCGTGACCAACCTCTTTGTCTTTGGCTCGCCGCAGGCTCAGCGCGCCGGGCAACGCATCGGCAACATCCCCACCGCCACCTTGGCCAGCCGCTTTGGCCCCGTCCCGATGGGCGCAGGCGACCCGTGGACGCTCGAATTGGTCGCGAGCAACCGCCTCGTGCTCTCTTACACGAATACCCCTCCCGGAATCACCAATGGCACTTATCTCTGCAACCTCACCCCGACCCGGCTCGAGGAGATTTTCTACCGGAAAGTCACCTCTGTCAGCAATGCCCCCGCTAGCAAGTTGCTGACGCTCTACACAACGAACGTGCCATTGGCGGAAATCCTGGAAGAAGGATCGGCCTCGGTTTCCAGGAACTCGGTGATCTACGAGGTGAATACCAACAACGTCATCGTCCGGGCGTTCTCTTTTGAACATGAAATCGTTTTTGACCCCATCGGCGTGGACACGAGCAAGACCCTCTACGATCAGGGCGGCGTCACGCTGACACTCGAAGAGGCCAAATTCCTCCTCACGCCCTCGCTGGAGCTTTCCTTTGAAACCCGCTGGTTTAGGCTGCAGCGGTTTAAGGCCGAGTTGCGGGCCCGCTTGGAGACCGCGCTGGTGCCGCGGTTGACACTCGCGGGCAGTCTTTCGGGCACGAAAGACTTCGACCTCTATACGCAAAAACTGCTCGTTTTTGTGGGGGCAGTGGGGCCGGTTCCGATCTGGCTGGATTTCGACTTCAATCTTGGCGCTGAGGTTGGCTACAACCTCGCGGCCAATGCCACGATGACCACCGGCGTGCGGCAGAACGTGGACCTGAGCTTCTGGGTGGATTACGTCAAGGACCGCTCACCCTCGCTGGACTGGCATCCCTCCGTCACGCCCTCGCCCATGGAGATTGTGCCCTTCACCTATCAGATCAACGGCACCGCCAGCGCCTACGCCACGCTCATCCCGCAAATTGACTTGCGGGTGAACAGTCTCGCCGGCGTCTATGCAAATGTGGACCCGCGGGTGGAGATCAGTGGCAGCGCCACGCTCGATAACGGACAGTTGAGCAGCGCGAATTTGAAAATCGTGGCGGACGCCGACCTCAACATCGGCCTGAGCGTCATTGGGCTGGACAACGAAGATTTGCCCGCCCTGCCGCCGTTCAACCTGTTCCGTAAAGAATGGTCGTCCGTTTATCCGCCGCCGGGACAATTGACCATCCAAACCCAGCCGCAGAGCCTGGAAGTGGGGGTGGGCGGTTCGGCCACGTTCTCGGTGAACGCGGTTTCGGGCCAGCCCATCAGTTACCAGTGGTATAACAATGGCACGCCCATGAGCGGGGAAACCGGCTCCAGCCTCACCTTGAATAATGTGACGCTCGGCCACGCCGGTCAATACGACGTCCGCCTCACCAGCGGCAGCCAAACCTCCAATTCCGCCCCCGCGACGCTGACCGTCGTGCCGGCTGGCATCCCTTCCGGCCTAGCCGCCATAGCCCGAGTTTGGCCTCGCCCAAGCAGACCAACCGTACGCCCTTGAGCCGCTCCACCGCATCGTCCACCGTCAAACCTAAGGGGGCCACTCGCCGATCCAGCTGCCGCGCCAATTTCAACGCCAGCCAACTAACCACCGCGTGCCCGCGCGTCCGCTCCGCCTTGCGCAAAAACACCGGTCGAATCTCCAATAACCCCGTCTTCAACGTCCGAAAATCCCGCTCCACGCGCGTCAAATCCACATACCGATCATGCACTTGGCTGGTGTTGGCCACGCTCACCGGCAGATCACTCTCCACCACATACTGAGCAGGCCGCAGGATGGACTACGGAATGCATAGCCACAAAAAGGCACAAGAAGACGCAAAAGCCCCGACTCTTGCGCTTTTTGCGCTTTCTTGCGGCAATTCCGGAAAGGGAAAGGTGTCTTCTATCCTGCGGCCTGAGCAGTAACACCCGTCCAACTGCCCTTCCACCTCGCGCGCGGCCGCCTCTTCGGTCCACACCACCTTCCGCCCTTTGAGCCGCACTTTAATCCATCCACTGAGACGATATTTCTTGAGCAACGCCTGAGCGGTTCGCAGCGAACTCTTGGGCTGACAGCGCTGCTGGTTCTTCACCACCTCATTGCGGGCGTTGATCTTGGCTTGCACCCGCTGCCATTGGTCGGCTCGTCGCGCTCGTTCCCGCGCCTGGGTTTGGGGATTGCACCGCAAGACGTAGCGCTTGCCCTCCAACTCCACCTCGGCCGGCTTGTTGTCTTCAAAAAGCTCCAATTGGATCTTCCCCTGTTGGAGCAGCGCCCGCACTTGCGGATCGGTCAGCGCCGTCACATAACGAAACTTCGCCTCCCCCAAGGCTTGTTTGCCCAAACGCTTGATCATCCCCCGATCCCCCACCAGCGCGATCTCCTCCGCCCCAAAGCGCACCTTCAACTTCTGGACCGCATCCAGCAACGTCGGCGGATCGCTCGTGTTCCCTCGATAGAGTTGAATCGAAAGGGGATCGCCCTGCCCATCAGTCAATAACCCCGCCACCATCTGCTTCTTGCCCTTCTTCCCATCGCGATTGTAGCCGAAGTCGGCCAGTTCGTTGTCTTGACCCTCGAAATAGACGCTGGTCACATCATAGAGAAACACGGACTGGCCGGCCCCGCTCTCCGGCTTGGGGGCCAAGGCCATCTCGATGCGGCTCTGGTTCTGATCCAGATACTCCAGCGCAGCATACAGGTCGTCCTCGTCAAAATGTCCGACCTGCAAGACCTCGCCCACCGCCTGGTCCTCACTCCAGCGGGCCGCCGACAAACGACTGCCTTGATGACCCAGCCGGGCATAAATGAGAAAGAGCGCCAACCGCTGGAGGCGCGTGGCTT
>CAYIIH010000402.1:0-7479 GCA_964363225.1 uncultured Verrucomicrobiota bacterium
GGTGACTTTTTTTTTGTTTTTTTGTGGGGGCCTGCGCTCTGCCGAGACGCCGCTACGATTGAGTTCATGGTCCCAGTGCGCGATCAAGACGCTATCAAGCTGTCTCCTAACCAAGCCAAGTACCGGTGATTCCCGCTCGCAAGGTTGAGGACCACGAATTCCGGAGTGTCATAGGGATGCAGGCGCAAAATCGTCTTTTCCAGGGCTTTCAATTTCGACCGGGTTGTCTTGAAAAGGATGAGCACTTCCACGCTGCTTTCGATCTTCCCTTGCCACCAGTAATGAGATTCGACCTTGGGGATGAGATTGGCGCAGGCCACCAACCGTTCAGCCAAGGCCGCTTGGGCCAAAGCGCGGGCGCTCTTGACGTCGGGTGCAGTCACCAGCACAACCGTGTATTTGCCAGGTGTTATCATGCAGAAAAGAGGACAAGGTCTCCGCCGGACAAACAAGTCGAAAGTAGCGTCACCGCGGCCCGCATGAGCCTGCTTCGCTGGTTGACAAGCCCCAAGCCTCCGGTTATCAGTCGCTTCCATGAAACGAGTTCCAAGGCGCATGAACCGGTTAACCGCCACAGCGCCTGCCTGCCGCGACGTCAGCGGCCTGTCTGCCGCTGCACAGGCAGGCGCAGGCAGGCCCTCGCCCTTTCGGGCGCAACTCAGTTTCGCATATTAGTACTCGTCAGCGGCGTCGAGCATCTCGATACTTCACACCATGAACCTGAAAGAATTCACCGACCAGCAACGTGAGGCGCTTCTCGACTTAGCGATGCTCGCGATGTATGCCGACGGCCACCTCGCGTCCGTCGAGGATGATCGAGTCCACAAGTTGCTCACCGCGATGGGCTTCACTACAGAGTTCGACCGCGGCAAGCACTACGATGCGGCCGTCTCAAGAGTCAGCCGACACTCACAGACGGCAGAAGCAGCACGTGCACACACGGCGACGCTTGCGCAGACTTTCACGACGCGAGAGGACCGCAGACGTGTTCACGATGTTCTCGAGGATTTGCTGGCGAGCGACAGCCGGGTTGCGCCGCAGGAGAGTGACTACTTGGCTGTCGTCAGAGAAGCGTTTCAGATGTGACCCATGATGCCGCCGAACGCTCCACCGAATAACAGCCGCGAGCCACGGCGCGAGCCGATGCGCCCTGATTGTCGAGCGTCGGATTCGCTGCCGACGCTTTTGGGTTTCAGGCGGCTGCGGGTGAGCTGGGTCGCTAGGCCGTAACTCCGCCGCCGTGCCGGTGTTCTACATCGGTATGAAAAGAGTCGCTTTAGTTGCAGTACTTGCGCTCTCAATCGTGGTCCTGTTTGTTCTTGGACTGTGGCTGCGCGTGCCCGTTCAGCCGACTGCGAGTTCACCACCACAGACGATGACTGTGCATGCCGGACGAGTGCCCAGTGGAGATTTTCAGACGAGGTTGCGTGAGATTGTGGCGAGAGCAGCGGCGGCAGCGGAGACAGAGTCTGCTTCGCTTGGCAGGGCACAAGTCGTTCCAGAACCCAGTAGGAATGCGGTGTACTGGGTTTCCGTTCCCACTGCGGGGCGTTAGTATGCAAACAGCAGACATGGGGTCAGTTCCTAGTTTCTACAACTTTGACAGTGGAGCACTCTCTGTCTATTCCCTGACGCATGGTCAGCATGAACAAGCGACTTTATGAGCAGCACAGAACCGATGAGTGGGTGCCGTGTTGAACAAACTAGGACGACCCCAGCTATGAGCCTGACCACTCCATGTTTTCTTTAGAGGCGTTTCTGCGCGCTTGCCCTGAATCGCGCGGAGTCGTATTCTCTGGATATGCCTACGGTAGCACTTCAAGCACACTACGACGGCGAGAGGATTGTCCTCGACGAGCCGTTTGACCTTCCCACGCACACGCCGCTGATTGTGACGGTGCTTCCCGCCTCGTCAGAATCGGAGTCCAACCCCGAAGAAGCGTGGCTTCGCGGGGCTGCTTCCAGCGACGCCTTTGCGTTCCTCGCCGACCCCACCGAGGACATCTACACAGCAGAGGACGGAGAACCTTTCCGCGATGCGATTTAGGGTTGTCTTGGTTCCGTTCCCTTTCGACGACCTTTCCGGTCAGAAGGTTCGCCCAGCCGTATGCCTCACTGACGCCGCCGACACGCATCGCCATGTCGTGCTCGCCTTCATCACCAGCACCGTCCCCGCGACGCTTGAGCCGACCGACATCCTGCTGACTCCAGGGACACCGGACTTTGCACCGACTGGATTGCGCGTGCGCTCCACCCTGCGTCTCCACCGTATGGTCACGGTATCCACAGCGATTATTCGGCGGCAGTTGGGGGTGCTTACGCCGAGCATCCAGGCTCAAGTCCAGCAACGTCTGCGGACGCTATTTGCTCTATGAGCGCCCTCGGTAATTCAACCGAAACGCCTAACAAAGATGCGAGACAGGCAGCGCGCCCGGTCGAGGGACGGTGGAACCTGGAGGGGGCTGCGGGGTGCGCTGCTGGCCTCGCTGTGGGACGAAGCCGCTGCGACGGGCCTGACGGTGGACTACGGGGAGAGTATCCGGCGGGTCGCCGGGTCGAGGAGGTTCCAAGGCCTTTCACCGGCATCGGCTCTGTGGTTCTCATCGTAGGCCAACGCTGCTGGCTCCCGCGTCGCAGGGTCCAGGATTGAAATAACGTCTTGGCTGAGTGCGGTCGTGGGGGCGTGGCACCACTGAGACCGGGAGTTGTATGGCAACGCTTTGCGGTGCGGCTGCAAAATAGTCTCGCCAATTATTGGGCCTTGGGGCAGCTTAAGATAAACCGCTAAAGCCATGAGCGACATCCAAATCATCGAATCTGTTCTGGAACAAGCCACGACCCGGAGACGATGGCAGCGGGCCTGGCGCGCCTTGTGGCTGGGGTTGCTCATCGGGGGCCTGGTTTGGTTTGCCGCCCTCGGGACTTACAAATTGTTTCCCGTGCCGCCGGCGCTTTTGCCCATGGCCGGACTGCTGATGGCCATTTTCATGATGGCCGGTTTCTTGGCCGGTTGGTGGCAGAAAGCTACTTTACCGGAAACAGCCCGATGGCTTGACAGCCGGCAGCAGTTGCAGGAGCGCCTCAGCACGGCCCTGGAACTCGAGGCCTCTGGCCGAAGCTCGGAGTGGCGGAGGTTGGTTACCGCTGATGCCGCCAGGCACGCCGGCCAGGTTGATGCCCGCCGGTTACTGCCCTACGGCTTGCCCAAAGCCAGCCGTTGGACGTTGCTGGTCCTGGCCTTGAGCGCGGGGCTGGGCTTCGTCCCCGAGTATCGCAGCAAAGCATATCTGCAGAAGCAGCGTGAGGCCGAAGTCATCCGGGATACAGGCCGTGCTCTGGCCGGTTTGACCCGCCGGAGTCTGGAACGGCGTCCGCCGGTGCTCGAACCGACGCGCCGGACGCTCGAGGCCGTGGCTGAACTTGGCGACAAACTGGGCAAGGTGCAACTGACCCGAAACGAGGCGTTGCGCAACTTGGCCAGCGCCACGGAGAGATTGAAGGAGCAAGTCAAGGACCTGGCTCAGAACCCTTCCTTCAAATCGTTGGAGCGCGCGGCGCGCAATCCAGGGACGAGTGGCGCGGCCAGCTCCGCCGAATTGCAGAAGCAGATAGCAGCCCTGCAAAAGTCGCTGGCCAATCAGCCGTCCGATACCGGCGCGCTTGATCAATTCAAGAAGGACTTGCAGAAGGTCAAGGAGGCGGCGGCGGGCTTGCCCAATGAAAGCTCAGCCGGCTCTGAGGCCGCGCGCAACGAGCTTTCCAAAGCCTTGGCCGATCTGGCTCGGCGCGCGCAGGAGATGGGCCTCACGCTGCCCAGTCTCGAAGAAGCCATCGCCGCTTTAAGCGCCAGCCGGATCGATCAGTTGTTGCGCGATCTGGATGTGGCGGCGGTGGACCTCGAAAAAATCAAGGCCCTGGCGGAAGCCTTGGGGAAGCTGCAATTGCAATGGGAGAAAATTGGCAAAGACCTCGCCGAGCAATTGGAGAAGGGACAGGCCGAAATCGCGGCCTCCAGGCTCTACAAAATGGCCGAACAACTCCGGTCGGGAAATCTGCCCCAGGAGCAAGCCCAGAAACTGATGGATGAAGTCTCGCGCGCCATCGATCCCGCCAGCAAATATGGCAAGGTGGCCGAGTACCTCAAACAAGGCCTGAAACAGATGCAGCAAGGCCAAAGGACCGCCGCCGCGCAGTCGCTGGCCGAAGCGGCCAAGGAACTGGAGAGGCTCCTTCAGGAATTGGGCGACTGCCAGGCTTTGTTGGCGTCGCTCAGCGCTTTGCAGCGCGCTCAGATGTGCATTGGGAATTGCCAGGGCTGGGGTCAATGCCAAGGCCCGCCGCGAGTCGGCCAGGGCGGAAAGCCCGGGCGCGGAGTCGGCACCTGGGCGGATGATAACGACTGGATGATTCCGGAGATAACCGAGCGTTGGGACAACGCCGGTCTCGAACGCCCGGACATGGCGCCACGCGGCCTGACCGATCGGGGCTCCGGCCAATTGGCGGACAATCTGGCCCCCACCAAACTTAAAGGGCAGATGAATCCCGGCGGTCCCATGCCCAGCACCACCTTGAAAGGCGTGAGCATCAAGGGCCTGAGCAAGGTTGATTTCAAGGAAATAGCCACCGCCGCCCAGAGCGAAGCCCAGAGCGCCATCAGCCAGGAGCAAGTGCCGCGCGCCTACCAGGGCGCCGTGCGGGATTATTTCGATGATCTGAAGGAGTAAGATGGAGACCGAGGAGCAAATTCAAGCCTTTCGCCGGACGTACACCGCGTTGCGCAGTGAAATTGGCCAGGTCATTGTCGGGCACGAACCGATTGTCGAAGGCACCTTGACCGCTTTGTTTGCCGGCGGGCATGTGCTGTTGGAAGGCGTGCCCGGCTTGGGAAAAACCTTGCTGGTGCGCGCGCTCAGCCAGGTGCTGGACCTCTCCTTCAACCGCATCCAATTCACTCCCGACCTGATGCCGGCGGATATTCTGGGCACGAACATGGTCATGGAAACTCCCGGTGGCCGCCGGGAGTTCCAGTATCAGCGCGGGCCCATCTTTGCCCATCTCATTCTGGCCGATGAAATCAATCGCGCCACGCCCAAGACACAGTCAGCCCTGCTCGAAGCCATGCAGGAACACAGCGTGACGGCCGGTGGCGAAATCCGCAAACTGGCCGAGCCGTTCTTTGTCTTCGCCACCCAGAACCCAATCGACCAGGAAGGGACTTATCCGCTGCCGGAGGCGCAACTGGACCGTTTTTTCTTCAAGCTGCTCGTCACCTATCCGAGCGGCGCGGAGCTGACCGAAGTTTTGACGCGCACGACCGAGGGCCGGCGCGCCGAGATCAAACGGGTGCTCGATGGAGCGGCGATGCTGGAATGGCAGGACTTGGTGCGGCAAGTTCCGGTGGCGTCCCATGTCAAAGATTACGCCGTCCGCCTGGTGTTGGCGACCCATCCCAAAACCAACACGGCGGCGCCGATGGCCAACCAGTACTTGCGCTATGGCAGCAGCCCGCGCGGCGGCCAGGCGCTGCTGCTGGCCGGCAAAGTCCGGGCGCTGGCGCAAGGCCGGTTCAATGTCAGCCTGGATGACGTGCAAGCGGTGGTTCACCCCGCGCTGCGGCATCGGCTGATCGTCAATTTTGAAGCCGAGGCTGAAGGCGTGACCACCGACCAGATCATCGATCAAATCGTGAAAGACGTGCCCAGGGATGCAGCCGTGGCAGCGTGAGCCGTCCGCATGAGAACGTTTGTTGTCCACCCTTTAGGGTGTCAGATATGAAGGACCAGCAGGCCGGCACCCTGAAGGGTGGACAACAAACAGACAGGTTCACGGAATGTTGCTTTAGCCATCTATGAAGCCATTTCTTATTGAAGCCTCGGGCATGCTGGTTGCCCTGCTGATCTCGGTGTGGCTGGTGGTTCTGGCGGTCATCAGGTTCCGGCGGGCCACGTCAAATGAAAGCAAGATCATGCTGGCCATCTGCATCTTGTTTGTTTTGTCCTTGAATGGCGTGGCCCTGCTGAAATTCGGGAGAGACCGGGGTATGCCGTCAGCGGACGCTTGCGCCAACAATCTTCGGCAGATTGATGGAGCCAAAGAACAATGGGCCTTGGAGAATAAGAAGAAAGCAGGGGACCCAGTGACGCTGAATGAGATCGACCCTTACTTGCAGGGCGGCGCACCCGCGTGCCCCGGGGGTGGTGCATACTTTGTCGGAGCGGTAGGCAAAGAGCCAACCTGCAATCTGGCCAGCCTGAATCCACCCTATCATACGCTGCATTTTCAGGAGTATTTTAGAACAAGAGAAAAAACGGGGAGAACCAGAGACAGGGCGATTTTGGCAAGTCAATTGATCTCGCTGGCGGTGATGACGATGGTGCTGCGACGGCGTTCGCACAGAGCCCGGAAGAGGGCCGACTCTTGATGGCTTTCCGTATGGATGCCATGACAGGCTTAACTTGATGATGCTTCCCATCACAACGCCCTGCCGGCATGAATTCCCTCCTTACCCCTGAACTCCTGCGGCGCCTCGAACAGTTCCAACTCCTGGCGGAACGCCGCGCGAAAAGCTCCGCCAAGGGTGAGCGCCGCAGCCGCGCGCGCGGGCAGTCGGTCGAGTTTGCCGATTACCGCAACTACGCGGCGGGCGATGACTTCCGCTATCTGGATTGGAATCTGTATGGCCGGCTTGATCGCTTGTTCCTGAAGCTTTACGAAGAAGAACGGGAGCTGCCCGTCACGATCTTTCTCGATGCGAGCGAGTCCATGACCTTTGGGACACCCTGCAAATTCGACTTCGCCCGCCAGGTGGCGGCGGCGGCGGGTTACGTGGCGCTCTGCGGCTTTGACCGCGTCACCGTGCAGGTGTTTCCCGAAATCGCCGCTTCAGCCCAGAATCTTGGTCCTGAGCCATCCACCCTTGTGGCTGGGCCGGCCAGCAGGCGCAATCCGCAATCGGAGCAGGCGGCGCGCGGCGCCTTGCGGTCGGTGCGCGGACGCAAATCCGCCGTTCAATTCTTTCAGAACCTCAGCCAACTGACGGCGCAGGGAGCGGTGGTCTTGAATGACGCCTTGCGGCGTGGCGCGTTGGTGGCGCGGCAACCGGGGGTGGCCGTGGTGCTGAGCGATTTTCTGGACCCGGCCGGCTATGAGGCCGGCTTGCATGCGCTGGTGGCGCGCGGCTTCCAGGTCAGCGCCGTGCAGATTCTGGCTCCGGAAGAGGTCACGCCCGGCGCTTATGGCGACCTGCGCCTGATTGATTCCGAAACCGGCTCCATGCAGGAGGTCACTTTTGGCCGTTACCGGCTGGCGGCTTATCAGAAAACAGTGCGCGCTTTTTGCCAACGGTTACGGGAGTTCTGCCAGTCGCGCGGCGTCCATTTTTTCTCGATCACCTCCGACGCGTCGCTGGAGCAACTGCTGCTGAAGCAACTGCGCGAGGCGGAGGTGTGGGGGTGACTTAATTGCGGATTGCGGATTGCG
>CAYIIH010000403.1:0-7460 GCA_964363225.1 uncultured Verrucomicrobiota bacterium
TTTTTCTGGAAAAACCCTTGCGCAGACAAGCTCAGGTGTTGCGCTACGACTTTGTAACAGCCCTGCCTGGCTCGCGCCAAAAACCACAACTCCCTTTGCATCCTTTCCTGCCTTGGTTAAACTGACCGATTGTTTAATTGCAGAATTTGTCGTATGGCGAAGGACTTCATTCGAATCGGCGGCGCGCGGCAGCACAACCTGAAGAATCTGACGCTCAGCATTCCTCGGGATAAGCTGGTCGTCATAACGGGACTGAGCGGCTCCGGAAAATCCTCGTTGGCCTTCGACACGATTTACGCGGAAGGCCAGCGGAAATACGTCGAATCGCTGTCCGCTTACGCCCGCCAGTTCCTGGACCAGATGCAAAAGCCGGAGGTGGATTACATCGAGGGCCTCTCGCCGGCCATCGCCATCGAGCAACGCAGCTCCGGCACCAATCCGCGCTCGATTATCGCCACCACCACGGAAATTTACGATTACCTCCGTCTCCTCTTTGCGAACGTGGGCCAGCCTCATTGCCCGATCAGCGGCGAACCGATCACTCATCAGACCACCAGCGATATCGTCGATCGGATTCTGTCGTTGCCGGCCCGAACGCGGGTGATGCTGCTGGCGCCGGTCGTGCGCGCAGCCAAAGGTGAATTTCGTGATGTGACCGAACGCCTGGCGCGCGAGGGATTCGTCCGCGCCCGGATTGATGGCCAACTGGTGGAATTGGCTGCCCATGCCCGAATCCTGCTCGATCCGAAACAAAAGCATGCCATCGACGTCGTGGTCGATCGCCTGGTCATTGACGAAAAAATCCGCGTCCGTTTGAGCGATTCGATCGAAACCGCTTTGAAGTGGGGCGAGGGGATCGTGCTGGTCATGCATCAGAGACCCGAGGATGCCTCCAAAGCCCAAAGTCCGAAGCCACAAGCCGAAGCCTCTGCCCTCAACCCTCAACCCTCGACCGTCAACGCGTCCATCTGGACCGAGACACTCTACTCGAACCGCTTGTACAGCCCCGCCACCGGCTTGAGCTATGAAAAGCTGACACCCAAACATTTTTCGTTTAATTCGCCGTTCGGGGCCTGCCCGGTCTGTCACGGCTTGGGACAGAAACTAGTGTTCGATGAGGCCCTGATCGTGCCGGACCAGGAGAAGTCGCTCGACCAAGGCGCCATCTTGCCGTGGCGGCGCGGCGGCAAGCGAATGATCGTCTATTACAAAAGCCTGCTGCGGGGCTTGGCAGAACATTGCCGGCAAAGCCTGGAAACGCCATACCGAAGCCTGCCGGATGAATTTCAGGAGGTTCTTTTGCGCGGCTCTGGCGACACAGAGATTGAGTTTCATTTCTGGCGAGCGGGCAAAATGAGCAAGGTGGCCAAGCCATTCGAAGGAGTGATTCCCAACCTGGAGCGGCTTTACCGGGAAAGCGAAAGCGAATTCACGCGGAACCGTTTGAAAGGCTTTATGGGTCCGCAGGATTGTGATGCGTGCGGCGGCAAGCGCTTAAAACCGGAAATCCTGGCAGTGACGCTGGGGAGCAATGAAACGGAGAACCGGCGAGACGGAGAAACGGCGGCCATCTCCGTTTCGCCGTCTCGCCATCTCGCCGTCTCGTCCACGATCCCGGGCCTGTCCGTCATGGACGTGTGTGCACTGTCTGTCGCTGCGGCGGATGACTTTTTTGCCGGGCTGAGGCTGAGCGACTTTCAGCAAAAGATCGCCGGCGAGCTCATCCGCGAAATCCGGGCGCGCTTGGGCTTTCTGAAGAATGTCGGGCTTGCCTATCTCACCCTGGACCGCGAAAGCGGGACGCTGAGCGGCGGCGAGGCGCAACGCATTCGGCTGGCGACACAGATTGGGGCCGGCCTGGTGGGCGTGCTTTACATTCTGGATGAGCCGAGCATCGGACTGCATCAACGGGACAACAAACGGCTTTTGAAAACGCTGGAAGGATTGCGCGATCTGGGCAACTCGGTGCTGGTGGTTGAGCATGATGAGGACACCATTCGCCACGCCGACTACATCATCGACCTGGGGCCGGGCGCCGGCGTGCGCGGGGGCGAACTGGTGGCGGCCGGGACCCTGAACGAAGTCCTGGCCAACCCGCGCTCGTTGACCGGAAAATATCTGCAAGGCACCCTGGCTATTTCAATCCCCAAGAAACGCGTTGCGCCCTCGAGGGAACGGGGCTGGCTGGAGGTCCTAGGTGCGAGTCAGAATAACCTGCAAAACATCGATGTCCGGATTCCGCTGGGGACTTTGACGTGCGTGACAGGTGTGAGCGGCTCCGGCAAAAGCACCTTGGTGGATGACATTATCCGCCGCGCGCTCTTCCGGCAATGGTATGGCTCGAAAGAGAAACCCGGCGCCCATCGGGCCATTCAAGGTTTGCAGAATCTGGACAAAGTCATTGTCATTGATCAAACGCCCATTGGCCGGACACCCCGAAGCAATCCCGCCACCTACACCGGAATGTTCAATCATATCCGGGGCCTGTTCTCCAAGATGCCGGCCGCCCGCATCCGGGGCTACAGCGCGGGCCGTTTTAGTTTCAATGTCAAAGGCGGGCGCTGCGAGAAATGCCAGGGCGATGGCCTGATCAAAATCGAGATGCATTTTTTGCCGCCGGTTTATGTAACGTGCGAAGCGTGCAGCGGCCGAAGGTACAATCGTGAAACGCTCGAAATTGCCTACAAAGGAATGAACATTGCCGACATTCTGGCCATGACCGTTGATGAAGCCGTTAATTTCTTTCGGGCGGTTCCGCAAATCTACGAGCCGTGCCTGACCCTGGCGGAGGTGGGCTTGGGCTATATTGGCCTGGGCCAGTCGGCTACGACCTTGAGCGGCGGGGAAGCCCAGCGCATCAAGTTGGCGGCCGAACTGAGCCGTAAATCGACCGGCCGCACCCTTTACATCCTGGACGAACCGACAACCGGCCTCCATTTTCATGATGTGGCCAAGCTGTTGGAGGTCTTGTTCAAGCTGCGCGCGCCCGGAAATACATTGCTGGTCATCGAACACAACCTCGAGGTCATCAAAACAGCCGACTGGATCATCGACCTGGGTCCCGAAGGCGGCGCCGGCGGCGGCCGGATCGTCGCCCAGGGCACGCCGGAACAGGTGGCGCAGGCCGAGGCCAGTTGCACAGGACGTTATCTCCGGCACGCTCTGGTTAAACAGATGGCCTGAGCCGAGACCATTCAATTGGAGCGCGGGCATCCATGCCTGCGCGTTTGGCAAGCGATGGACAGCGCCGGAGTTTTGCGAAGACCTCCCGCTTGAGGCCATTTCATCTTTTAGCCGGTTGTCTTGCCGATGGGAAACTGGCTCCAGCGGCGCCAAGAGGAGTCGTCCACCGAGGCGCAGGCATGGATGCCCGCGCTCCTGCAGCATGGATAAGCCCGTAACGCAACCTGAGTGGAAATCTGTTTTTCTGCTTTCTGGACTCCTGGATTGCCTTACAATTGAAGGCAAATCATGCGGAAAACGACAGATCATCCTGCCATGAATGTGCGACAAGGCTGCGGTCGTCTGACCCTTATGCGCCCGTTCAGCGTCATGATGTTTTGCCTGCTGCTCACGCTCCGGCTGGCCGCGGCGGAGGCAGGGGAGAATGAGGCGTTCAATGCCGCGGCCCGCGCTTTTCAGGACGGCTTTTACGAACGCGCCGCCAAGGAGCTTGCCGATTTTGCGCAGAAATTTCCCAACTCCGATCGGCTGGCCGAAGCTTTCCTTTTCCAAGCCCAATCCTCATTTCAGCTCAAGCAATATGAGGCTGCGCTTCGCTTGCTGAATGAACGGTTCAAAGCGGCCGGGAAACTGGCGGACCAATATCTTTACTGGCTGGGCGAAACCCAATTGCGGCGCGGCGATTACACCGCTGCCGCCGCCAGCCACGCGCAGTTGATCAAGGATTACCCCGAGTCTTCGTTTCGCCTGGAAGCGAGCTGCGGGGAAGCCCTGGCTCGCTTTAAGATGGGGGAATTAAAGCGTACCGTCGAATTGTTGCAGGCTCCGGCCGGCGTCTTTCAGGAGACCGCAAAAAAAACGACCAACCAAATCGCGGTGGCCCGGGGCTACTTGCTGCTCGGCGAAGCTCTATTGGCCCAGAAGGATTACCCGGCCGGCAAGGAGGTATTGACCGGGCTGGCGCAACGCGCGTTGAAACCGGATTTGGATTGGGAACGGCAGCGCCTGTTGATCCTGTTGGAACTGGCCAGCCAGCGGCCGGAAGCGGCATTGCAGGGAGCAACGAATTTGGTCGCGCTGGCGCTAGCGCTGGCCAAGCCCGATCTGCAGGCCGAGTCACTGGCCTTGCAGGCTGAGATTCTGCAACGTCTCAAACAGCCCGAAGCCGCCATTCAGGCCTACGAAACAATCGCCCAGATGCCAGGCATGGCTCCCGAACAGCGGCGTCAAGCGCTCCTCAAAATGGTGGATTTGGCCGCCGCGCATGGCCAACTGACCAATGCCATCCAACGCCTGCATACGTTTCTGGCTCAGAATCCGCAGGAACCGGCCGCCGATCTTATGCGCCTGACCCTGGGCGAATTACAGCTCAAACAGTTTTATGCCTTCATGAAATCAGACCCCAAGATCGAACTGGCGGCCAAGGTTGCCGCCGCCACCAACCTGTTGCAGGCCGCCAGGACGAACTTCGACTTGATTATTACACAGCTCACCAACAGCCAGCAGGTCGGCAAAGCTTATTTGAATCGAGGCTGGTGCCTCTGGGAACAGGGAAAACTCACTCAGAATCCTGAGAGCATCGCCGAAAGCCAGGCTGCCTTTCAAACGGCCGCCGCGCGTTTGCCCCGCTCGGACGACCAGGCGGTGGCGAGATTCAAATGGGCGGACTGCCAGTTCGATCAAAAGGATTATCGGTCGGCTCTCATCAATTACCGGTACTTGATTGAGAACTATGCCGACGTGCCCTCGGTCAAAAACACATGGTTCGACCAGGCGCTTTACCAAATTGTCCGGGGCAGTATCGCCGCGCAGGATTTGAATGGGGCCGGCGATGCCTTGAAAAAAAGTCTGGAATGGTTCCCGCAAAGCGCGCTCAGCGAGCGCAGTGTGCTTTTGTACGGCGAAGCTTTGAACGAACAAGGCAAAACAGCGGAGGCGCGCGGCGTTTTCGCCGATTTTCTGGCCCGGTTTCCGAACTCGGCCCTGGTTCCGGAAGCCCAATTGGCGCAGGCCCGAACTTATGTGCGCGAGCAAAATTGGACCGCGGCGCTCAACCAGTACGAAGGCTGGCTGACCAATCACGCGAGCCATGCCTCCCGCCCGCAAGCGGAGTTCGACCGGGCCTGGGTTCATGATCAGGCCGGCCAGGAGACCAATGCGTTCCGGCTTTTCACCAACTTTGTTGTTCAGTTTCCCACGCATCACCTGGCGCCCAAAGCCCAGAATTGGGTGGCGGATTATTATCGCGGACAAGAGAACTGGATTCTGGCCGAGCAGAATTATCAAAACGTCTTTCAAAACACCAATTGGCCGCCTTCAGAACTCGCTTATCAGGCGCGCATGATGGCGGCGCGCACCGCCTTTCTCCGCCAGGGCTATGCGGACGCGCGTGGCTACCTGACCAATCTGCTTAAGGACCCAAGATGTCCGCCTGCCTTCGTGCCCGAAGCGTTGTTTGTTTTGGGGGAGGTCTTTGTCGAGCAGCGAGTCACCGATTCGACCAATGCCCTGCAAAACTTTGCCGAAGCCATCAATGCCTTTACCACCATTACCCAGCAGTTTCCCACCAATCGTTTGGAGCCGCTGGCCTGGGGCCGCATCGGCGACTGCCATCTCCAACTGGGCATTCAATATCCCAAGAGCTACGAGAGCGCCTCCAATGCTTATCAAAAAGTCATCGAAACAAAACTGCCCGATGTGCCGGTTTCCGCCCGCAATCAGGCCGAGGCCGGGCTGGCCATAATCCTGGAAAAGCAGGCTGAAGGCCGCCCGCCGTCCGAGCAAGCGGCCTTGCTGAACCTGGCCTTGGACCGTTACTTGAACGTGGTTTATGGAAAAAACCTCGGCGGCAAGTTGCCCGACCCCTTTTGGCTGAAAATGGCCGGCCTGGCTGCCGGACGCCTGGCCGAATTGTTGAACCGCAGGCAGGAAGCCGTACGTTTGTATCAGCGTTTGATGATTGAATTGCCCAGCCTGCGCTCGATTTGGGAAAAGAAACTCAACTCGATTTCAGAACCCCAGGCTCCCGCAAAATAGTTCACCGGATGGTTTGACACTCCCTTCCTCGGCTGCTAAATTCACAACATAGACAGCGTATGAGTCACGTCGTAGAAACCGAGCCAGTTGTTCGCCTGACGGAAAGCGCCGCACGCCAGGCCAAGTCGTTGTTGGCCGGCGAAAGCGACAGCGCCGCCAAGGGACTGCGACTGTTTATCGAGGGCGGCGGGTGCTCCGGCATGCAATACGGACTGGTCTTCGATGAAAAGCGGGAAGACGATCTGACAGCGGATTTCGATGGGGTCGCGGTGGTGGTGGATCCGTTCAGCGCTAATTACCTCCGTGGTTCCGTGGTCGATTTCGTGGATAGCCTGAACGGGGGCGGATTCAAAATCACCAATCCGAATGCCCGCCAGTCTTGTGGTTGCGGCAAATCATTTGAAGCCTGAGCAGCAAACTGCAGTTGCTTGCGCCGGCTTAACAACGCCGTTCCGTGTGATGCGGAACGGCTTTTTGTTTGACGGCAACGATTCCATCCCAAGACACTGCAAACGGATGCCACGGTTGGAGGCATCAGGAATTCTCCAGCGCAGTGCTGCCGCAGCCCAGCGGTGGTAGCACCAAAACCTCTGTCTGCCGCGCGTTTTTGTCGTGCTTCTTGACAGAAGGTCGGCAAAGCCGCATTGTCTGCCATTGACACGAGGGGAGCCAACCAGCCGCGGTGGCGGCGAAGGCTGAGAGTTCTGCGTGGGAACGCAGAAGACCCGTTGAACCTGATCCAGGTAATGCTGGCGAAGGGAATCCCGACCTTCAAAAGCTTTCTCCGGATCGAAAACCATAGCGGCGGTCTTTGACCGCCGAGCCGCTTTGAAACCTGCCATCTCAAATGTGAAGTCGCCATGATCGCAACCAAGGAATCCTTCGAGCCCGCACGGGTAGCACAGGCGACCCGCCAGTCCGGCGATGCGACCCGCGTCGCCGAATCCCCACGCAGTTCTGACCAACTACCCAACAGCAAACGCATTTACCTCGAGGGCAAACTGCATCTAGGCCTTCGCGTCCCCATTCGACAAATCAAACTCACCCCCACCAAGAGCTTCAACGGCCAGATTGAGGCGAACGAGCCGGTGCTTGTTTACGACACGAGCGGTCCGTGGGGTGATCCGGATTTCAAGGGCACGGTGGAACAGGGCTTGCCGGCCCTGCGGCGCGACTGGGTTTTGCAGCGCGGCGACGTGGAAGAATACGACGGGCGCAAAATTGGCCCGCGCGACGGCGGT
>CAYIIH010000404.1:0-7454 GCA_964363225.1 uncultured Verrucomicrobiota bacterium
TCCAGTTGGCGGATGCGGGTCAGGTCGTGGAAAACCAGGATCGTGCCTCGGGGCTGGCCGTCGCGATCGAGGATGGACGCGGCGTTGGCTTCCAGCGCGCGGGGACTGGCCCCGTCGAGTTCGATCTCGACGCTGACGACTTGCCGCGCGGTTTTCAAACGTCCGATCAGACTGGCCAGTTCCGGCCGGCGAAGCGCCTCCAACACGGTCAGCCCGCGCACGTCAAGGGCCAGGTTGAACTGGCGTTCCAAGGATTGATTGAGGAGTTGGATGCGGCCTTGAGGGTCCAGGAGCATGACTCCTTCGGCCATGCTGTTGAAGAGCGTTTGGAGTTGCGCGTGGGCCTCGAACTCGGTTTCGCGATGGCGCTCTTCGGATTCCGCCAGGGCTTTTTTGACGCGCTCCAGTTCGCCCCTCATCGCGAGGGAACGCCGCCAGCGCCAGAAGTGAAGCGCCAGCAGTCCGGCCACCAGCAAGGTAATCAAGACGGGCCACATGGACGTTCAAAGGGCGCGGCGGTCGGCGCCGCTGGCTGACAGGCAGGTTGGCCTCGACGACCACCGCCGGGCCGATTAAGCGCAAGGACTGCTGCGAGTGCAAGCACGGGTTTCCGGACCACGCGGACGGCTTTCAAGACTCCACAAACCGGTAGCCGACGCCGCGCACGGTTTCGAGGTATTTGGCCGCCTTGCCCAGTTTCTCCCGCACCCGGCGCATGTGCGTGTCCACCGTGCGAGTATCGATCAAGTTGTCGTACTCCCACACGTCGCGCAGCAACTGGTCGCGCGACTGGACCCGGCCGCGGCGCTGGGCCAGCACGGTGACGAGCTTGAACTCGGTCGCAGTGAGATCGACCCGCCGGCCTGCCACCAGGACTTCGTGGCGCGGCAGGTCGAGGGCGAGTTCTCCGACCTGGATGCGCTCGCCCTTCTCCGCGACGGTGTCGCCCTTGCGGCGCAGCAGGCCTTTGACGCGCAGCACCAGTTCGCGGGGGCTGAACGGCTTGGTGACATAGTCGTCCGCTCCAAGCTCAAGGCCGAGCACGCGGTCGATCTCCGCCGCTTTCGCGGTGAGCATGATGATGGGAACCTGCGCAGTCGCGGGATCGCGGCGGAGGAGTTTGCAGACCTCCAGGCCGTCGATCTCCGGCAGCATAACGTCGAGGATGATCAGGGCTGGATCGAGGTGGCGGGCTTTCTTCAAGGCCCCCTCGCCATCTGTCGCGGTGGCCACTTCGTAGCCGGCGCTCCGGAGATTGAACTCGATCAACTCCAAAGCATCCGGCTCGTCATCGACAACGAGGATTTTGTTGCTCATGGCGTGGCAGTGCAACGTAAAAGGCAACAACCGCCCGGAGGTCGGCTTGGGCAGCGCGGTTTCGATTCTTGTTACAGTTCACGTTTTACGTTTTACGGTGTTTGTTCGAGGTCCGCCAGCCCAGACTCATCATCCGTATCGTCCTTCAATGTACTCGGCGGTCTTCGGGTTCTTCGGGTTCACGAACAATTCCGCGGTCGGGCGGTGCTCGATCAGTTCCCCCATCAGCATGAAGATGCATTCGTCGCTGGCCCGACGGGCCTGGGCCATGTTGTGCGTGACGATGACGATGGTGTACTGGCCCTTGAGCGCGAACATCAGTTCTTCGATGGCACGGGTGCCGTTTACGTCGAGTGCAGAACACGGCTCGTCCATGAGGATGATCTCCGGCTTGAGCGGCAGGAGCCGGGCGATGCAGAGTTTTTGCTGCTGTTCAAGCTGGAGGTTGGTGGCCTTCTGGTCAAGGCGATCCCGGAGATCTTTCCAGAGGCCGACTTCGGTGAGCGCCTTCTCCACCGCCTCGTCGAGGGCGGCGCGGGTCAGTTGGCTGCGCTCGTGGTGAATCTTCATGCCGAAGACCACGTTCTCATAGACCGAGATGGGCAGCGGATTCGGTCGTTGGAAAACCATGCCGACCGACTTGCGGAGTTGCACCAGCGACACGTCCGGGTCATAGATATTCTTTCCGAGGAGCTTGATCTCGCCCTGGGTGGTGACGTAGCCGTAGCGCTCGTTGACGCGGTTGAAGCAGCGCAACAGCGTGGTTTTGCCGCAGCCGGAGGGGCCGATGAGCGAGGTGATGATCCCGTGCTTGATGTCGGTGTTGACGTTGATGAGCGCCTGAAACTTGGCGTACCAGAGGTTCAGGTCGCGGGTCGTGATACTGTGCTGGGGCGTCTCGCTCATCCGAAAATTCCCATGACGTAGTCGTACGTCCGCTTGTCCTTAGGCTTGTCGCCGAAGATCACGTCGTTCTTGTCCAACTCGATGATTTCGCCGTTCCACAGGAACATCGTCCGGTCCGCCAGGCGGCGGGCTTGCTGGGTGAGGTTGGTGACGAGGATGATCGTCATGTCCTTCCGCAGCTCTTTCAGCACGTCCTCGATGCGCATCGTGGTCACCGGGTCGATGGCGATGGAGAATTCATCCAGGCAAAGAATTTCCGGTTGGTGCGAGAGGGCGCGGGCGATGGTGAGGCGCTGCTGCTGGCCGCCGCTGAGTTTGGTGCCGAGGCTGTCGAGGCGGTCTTTCACTTCGTCCCACAGCGCGGCCTGACGGAGGCACTGCTCGACGATGGAATCGAGTTCCCCCTTGCGGGTCATCCCGGTGCAACGCGGGGCGAAAGCCACATTGTCGTAGATGCTGATGGGCAGGCCCACGGGCAGCGGCGCGACCATGCCGATCTTGCGGCGGAGGCCATAGAGGTCTTTCACCTTGCGCACGTCTTCGCCGTCCACCTTGACCGTACCGGAAACCGTAGCTTCGGCGCTGAAGTCGATGGTGCGGTTCAAACAGCGGAGCAGCGAGGTCTTGGCGGACTGGGCCGGACCGATGACGCCGAAGATTTCGTTGCGGCAGATGTCGAAGGTGATGCCGTGGAGGACCTCCTTCGTCCCGTAGGCGAGGCGCAGGGCCTGGACTTCGACGTGTTTGTCGGCCGTCATCGGAGGGCTACCATTTCTTCCGGTTGCGCAGCCACACGCGCAGGGCGATGGACGTGGCATTCACCAGCAACACCACGCCGAGCAGGACCACGGCGGTGGCGAACTGGAGCGACGGCTTGACTCCCGGCACCTGGGTGGAAAGCGCGAACAGATGCATGGAAAGAGCCATGCACTGGTCGGTCAGATGGTACGGGAAAAGGTCGCCGCGCTCTACGGACTTGTAGAAAACCGCTCCGGTGAACATGATCGGAGCGGTTTCCCCAGCCGTTCGGCTGACTTCGAGAATGATGCCGGTCAGGATGCCTCCGATCGAGTTGGGCAGCACAACGGATTTGATGGTTTGCCAGCGGGTGGCGCCCACGTTCCAGCAGGCTTCGCGGAAACTCCGCGGCACGCTGGCCAGCGCTTCCCGGGTGCTGGTAATGACGACGGGCATCGTCATGATGGCCAGAGTCAGCGCGGCGGAGATCACCGAATAGCCAAACTGTGCGGCATAGACAAAGGCGCCCAGGCCGAAGAGCGCATGCACGATGCTGGGCACGCCCGCCAGGTTGATGACGGCCATGTTGATGACGCGGTGAAACCAGTTCTCTTTGGCGTATTCGTTGAGATAAATGGCTGCCAGCACCCCGATGGGCGCCGAGATGGACAGCGCCACTACGATCAAATAGACCGTTCCCACCAATGCTGGCCAGATGCCACCCTCGGTCATGCCGCGCAGCGGCGGATCGAGCAGGAAGTCCAGTGACAAGGACGGCATGGCGCGCACGACGAGGTAACTCACGAGCCACAGCAACGGCAAAACCATGGCGGCGGCCATTCCAAAGAAAATCCATTTGGCAGCGGCCTCGCAACGGACCTTCTTGTGGACGAAAGGTGTGGCCGTGAACCGGTTGGCGGAACCGGAAACCGTCTCGCGGGAAAGGGCAGATCTTTGGGGACTCTTCATTTCTTTCGAATTCCTCGCACCACAAAGTCAGCCGTAACATTGACCACGAACGTAATGAAGAAGAGCAGGACGCCAGTCAGGAAAAGCACGCGGTAGTGCTCGGATTGAGCAGGAGCCTCACCCAGTTCCGCAGCGATATTTGCAGTCAGGGTGCGCACGGAATCCAGCAGACTATGCGGGATGTTAACGGCGTGGCCGGTGGCCATGAGCACGGCCATGGTTTCGCCCACGGCCCGGCCCACGCCCAGGAGCACCGCCGCCAGCAGGCCATTCTTCGCGGCCGGGAGCAACACGCGATAGACGATTTGCCAGCGCGTCGCGCCCAAAGCCAGCGCCGCTTCCCGGTAGGTATCCGGCACGGCCTTCAAGGCGTCCTCGGAAATGCTGGCGATGATCGGCACGCACATCAGCGCCAGAATGATGCCGCCGTTCAAAATGTTCACACCCACCGGAGCGCCGGTCACCTGTTGGACAATCTTGCTCGTCACCGTCAATCCAATGAAACCCCACACCACGCTCGGGATGGCGGCCAGCAATTCAATGACGATCTTCAGGGTTTCCTTCAACTTCGGTCCGCAGAATTCGGAGACAAAAATGGCTGCGCCCAGGCTGAACGGCACTGCGAGAAGCACCGCTAGGCCGCTAACGCACCCGGTGCCGACGATGAGCGCCAGGACGCCATAGCGGACGTTGGAAACGGAAGTGGGGTACCATTCCGGGCTGAAGAGGAATTGGGTTAGCTTGAAATTCTTGCTCCATAAAACCGGCGCCGCTTCCTTGAAGACGAAGAAGAAGATCGCCAGCACGAAAATGATCGCACTTACACCGCAAAAACGGATGAGGAGCTCCAGCATCTTCTCACCACAAACCGCCCAGGCTGGACGCATGGGGCGCGAAGGTTGCCCGGTTGGAGACTGCAAGGCCATCACTTCTGTCGGTATTTGCAGGCAGAGGCGCCATCAAGCGGGGCCTCTGCCATGCGCCTGCAAGACTTGATCACTTGGTTCGCGCAGCGGCCGGAAGAGGGACATAGCCAGAGGCTTCGAGGATCTTCTGGCCAGCGTCGGACATGCTCCAGTCGATGTATTTCTTCAGTTCGCCGGTAGGTTCGCCGAGCGTATAAACCTGTAGCGAACGGGCGATCGGATAGGTCTTGTCGAGCGTGTTGGCCACGGATGGTTCCACTGCGGGTTGGCCGGGCTTCGACGCCACTTTCAGCATCTTGACCTTGCCCGGTTCGTTGTAACCCATGCCGCTGTAACCGATGGCGGTCGGGGTCGAAGCCACGAGGTCCACCACTTCCTTCGAGCCGTTCATGTCGCGAGAGCCGAGCTTGAAGTCTTTCTTGTTGAGAATGTGCTCGCGGAAGAACTCGTAGGTGCCGGAGCTGGACTGGCGGCTGACGCGCACAATCTCGTCGCTGGTGGTACCGGGGATCGTCACGCCGATGTCCGACCACTTGGTAACCTTGCCGCCTTCCACGTAGATCTGCGCCAGTTGCTCGGCGCTGATTTCGTTGATCGGATTGTCCTTGTGGACGTAGATGGCGAGCGCATCGTAGCCGACGATGAATTCCTTTGGCTCCTGGCCGGTGCTTTTCTTGGCTTGCGCGATTTCCTCAGCCTTCATGTTGCGGCTGGCGTTGGCAATGTCGATGGTGCCCTTGACCAGCGCGGCGATCCCGACGCCGGAGCCGCCGCCGGAGACTTCCACGTCCACGTTCGGGGCGGTCTTCTTGTAGGCCTCGGCCCAGGCCTGGGCGACGTTCACCATGGTGTCCGAGCCTTTGACTTGGATCGAGGCTTTCTTGGCGCCACCGCCGCCCCCTTTCTCGCCGCTGCCACCGCAGCCAGTGAGCAGGAGGGTTGCAGACAGACAGGTCACGGCACCCAAACGGATGCCCCAGTTCAATATGGCTTTCTTGGTCATAGTGCTTGTGGTCTCTTTTGTTATTTGATCGTGTTTTCTCCGAGAATGGCTCCGACGAGGTCTTTGATTTGCTCGTGGATGAAATTGAATGCCGTTTCATAAGCGGCCTGAATCTCGGCGTGTGTCCCCTGTGCAGCCGAGGGGTCTTTCACATACCAGTCGAGGAAGACGACCTTGCGTGGGCTTTGAGGAAAGGCGCGCCTGGCCTCCGGCGCCAGCACCACAATGACGTTGTAGTGGTCAAGATTCGGAACCCGGATGATCGTCTTGGGGACCATGCGCGCAACCTCGAAGCCCTTCTCCTTCATGAAGGACACGGTCATCTGATCGATGGGTTGCGGCTCCAGCCCGGCGCTGGCGAAAGCGAAGTTCGGCAGATTGAGCGAACTGGCGACAGCCTCGGCGACCTGGCTGCGGCAGGAGTTGTGTTCATCCACGAAGAGCACGCGGAAGAGTTCCGAGCCGGGGTGCTTGGCGTATTCGCCGGTACACATGTAGAGCACCTCCATGCAGATGTTGCGGGCTTGGTCGGAGACGCGCTCCCAGCGGCGGTTAATCATCATCAGCGCGTTGAGGGCCTCGAACGGAATCTTCTGCTCGCGGAACAGCGCGACCAGGTCCTTGTTCAGCTTGCTCTTGAGCATGTCCACGGCCTCCTCGGTGGCAATGGTCTTGCGGGCCAGTTCTGCATCCTGATCGAGAAACGCCTTCACAGCGTCATGCAACATGGGGATGGAGAGATGGGCCAGTTCTTCAAAACGCTCCACCGGGAACTTCACCGTCTCCAGGGACAGCAGCTTGAGCGTCTGGCGCGCGATGCTCTCGGCGTCGTCGCCCACGCCTTCGAGTTCGAGGTTGAGCTTGATCGTGGCGTAGGCAAACCGGAGCAGACTGGCCACGGGCTGCTGCTTCACGATGAATTCAAGACACAGGCGGTCCACCTCCTTTTCCAGTTCGTCAATATACTGGTCGCGCAGAATGACGGTGTAGGCGAGCTGGCGGTTGCGCTCGGTGAGGGCTTTCAGGCACATGCCGAGCGCCTTTTTGCCCAAAAACGCCATCTCGGTGACTTTGCCGCGGATTCGGTCGATGTCCCGCTGCAAGCTGGTTTCCAAATGAATTGGCATTGTCTGCACGCCCTTTCTATGTCAGTGGTTTGTTACGGCCAGATGGCGGCAAGGTTACGTTTGCGCAACCTCTCGGTGCTGAGGGAAAGGATGGTGACGGCGCGAGCGCCCGTCAATCCATTCTTCCGGTTTCAAGGAACCCGCCCAAATCAGGAGTTTGTCACACGGCTGTCGCCGGGCCGTAACCCAAAGGTAATAAATATGAAGGGGCGATTTGTCACCTGATGAATCGCGGGGATCGGTAGGAGGACATTCTTGTCGATGAGCCGGATCAGCAGCGTTTTTTGGCAACGCTCGGAGAATCCCGTCAAAAGACCGCCTGCCTGCGCGTCCCTCACGCAGACAGGGGTGGCAGGGATGTTGCGGGAGGCGGGTTGGCAGGAATCGGAGTTGGGGAGGCGGTTGAAAGGGGACGTGAACAAGGGGCGAATGGCGGCGCGCTTGCGGGCGGAGACGATGACCTGCCTG
>CAYIIH010000405.1:0-7449 GCA_964363225.1 uncultured Verrucomicrobiota bacterium
TGCTTTCGCGTGTTTCGCGTATTCCGCGGTTCCAACTGCTTTTTCCAGGTTGAAGCCTGGTAATCCCGACGATTCCAGGGCTCGACGGAGTCTCGCCCTCCCATTATTGGGTTCCGTTGAGGCGCGCAGCTAACTCCATTTCACCTTCTGCGCTTCTTTGCGGCTTGAAGAGAGATTACTCCTTATGGATGACAATACTCCCGCCTTGGATGGCGGTCGAAGGATCAGTGTTGTCCGAGGCGCCGAGTTGGTTGTCATAAACGATGCCGCCGGAGGCCGCGTCCCAAATCCGGATGCGGAATTTGTCGATGCCCCTCCCGCCATTGACTTGGCCATCGTTGGCGGTCAGCATGAAGCGATAATCGCCGCTGCCGTTGACGGTCGCCCAGCCTTTGTATTGCGCCTCGACGTCGCCGACCATCCAACCATGTTTTGATAGGAGACTCCTTTGTTTAGCAGCCGAGTAAGGCTTTGATTCGGGTCGCTTCCCCGGTTAATTGGCTGGCTTGTGCTTGGGTGAGTTTCTTTCCCGCCTGCGCGTTCACTTCGTTGAGGAACGCTTTCAATGCTCCGCAAGCAGCGCTCTGCTTCCCGGCTATGTTTGATGTCAGGGCATTTTGTAGTTTCACGTAAAGGGCATTTTGAATGCCCGTTTCGATAAGCATGCTCTGCACCAACGCAGACAAATCGCCCACTTGTTCGGCCGCGCTCTTCACTTTCACGGTGAAACTGCATGTGGCCGTGTTGCCCGAACCATCGGTCGCGATGCACGTCACCGTCGTCGTCCCGACAGCAAAGGTGCTGCCCGAAACCGGGCTGCACGTCACGCTGGCGACGGAGCAATTGTCCGAGACGCTCGGCTCTTCGAATGTGACCACCGCTCCAGCAGGTGAAGTAGCGTTCACCGTCTGGTTCGCTGGGCAGGTGATGGTCGGCGGGGTCGTATCGACAAGGGTCACCGTCCGGCTGGCTGTGGCCAGGTTGCCATTTCCATCCGTGGCCGAGTAGGTAATCGTGTAACTGCCGGGAACATTGACATCGATACTGCCCGAAGCGCTAATGGGCACGCTGCCCGCACAAGCGTCAACCGCCGTCGCTCCGGGATCGGTAACGCTGCTGTGGCACTCGACGGTCAACGGACTGGCTCCAATCACCGTGATGACCGGCGGGGTCGTATCCGCGACGGTCACTGTCCGGCTGGCTGTGGCCGGGTTGCCATTTCCATCCGTGGCGAAGTACGTAATCGTGTAACTGCCGGGAACATTGACATTGACACTGCCCGAAACGCTGATGGGCACGCTGCCCGCACATGCGTCAACCGCCGTCGCGCCGGAATCGGTAAAGCTGCTGTGACACTCGACCGTCAACGGACTGGCTCCAATCACCGTGATGACCGGCGGGGTGCTGTCCACCATCATCACTGTGCGAGTTGCCGTAGCAGTGTGTTGCCGGAAGCATCGGTGGCCGTGTAGGTGATGGTGTAGTTGCCCAGTGTGTGCGCATCGACTGTTCCACTGATGGTCAGAGTTGGGTTTGGGTCGGTGTCATCGCTTACGACCGCACCCGATCCCACATACTGTCCCGGGCATTCCAAGGTGAGCGGATTTGGTCCGTTCAGCGTGAGGGTGGGCGGAGTATTATCGGAAAGGTTTGCATATGCCACAAAGCCGGAGACTTTTCTGCCTGCCGTTGTGAAGTCGCCTCCCGCGTAGAGTTTGCCCGTGCTGTCAAACGCCAGCGCCAAGACGCCAATATTCATGCCTGACCCGAATCGCGACCAGTTGCTGCCGTCCCACTTGGCGATCTCCTTGGTACTGACGCCACCGGCCAAGGAGAAAGCGCCGCCCACATAGAGGTTACCCGCATTGTCAAACGTCAGGGCGAAGACCGAGCCGTTGCTTATGCCCGAACCCAATGCCGACCAACTGCTCCCGTTCCATTTGGCGACTCGGCTGGCACCAACCCCGCCTGCAACGGTAAAATCGCCTCCGGCGTACAACATCCCCGCTCTGTCAAACACTAGCGCCCTCACCGGATTGTTCATGCCCGTGCCGACGGCCGACCAACTATTCCCGTCCCATTTTGCGATCCGGTTGGCTCCGATTCCTCCCGCAGCGGTGAAATCGCCCCCGGCGTAGAGGTTGCCTACACTGTCAAAGGCCAGTGCGCTCACCGAACTGTTCATGCCCGAACCTAGCGCGGACCAATTGCTCCCGTTCCATCGTGCGATCCGACTTGCGACTGTCCCATCCGCTGTGTTGAAGGAGCCCCCGGCGTAAAGCTCCCCGGCACTATCGACTGCCAGGGCCTTAATGTCACCGTCCATTCCCGAACCTAACGTTGACCAACTGCTTCCGTCCCACTTAGCGACCTTGAAAACCACCGTATTCAGGTTCCCGACCCCGGTAATTGTGAAATCGGCGGCGTAGAGGTTGTCTCCGCTATCAATCGCCATCGCCGTGACGGAATTGTTCCTGCCCGAGGCCAATGCCGACCAACTAATCCCGTTCCATTTGGCGATGAAATTTGCGCGGATATCGCCGACAGCAGTGAAAGATCCTCCTGCGTAAAGGTTGTCCATGCTGTCCACAACCAACGCCGACACCCTATTGTCCATGCCCGAACCCAACGCCGACCAATTGTTCCCGTCCCACTTTGCGATTCTTAGGGCCGCGACCCCACCCGCCGTAGTGAACCCGCCACCCGCAAAGAGATTGCCCGCACCGTCAAACGCCAGCACATTGACCGTGCTCACGCCCGAAATCGCCGTCGACCAACTGACTCCGTCCCATTTGGCGATCCCATTGAAAGCAGGTACGTAGAGATCGCCCGCGCTGTCAACCACCAGCACAGAAATGGTGCCATTCAGGCCCGGTTCGAGCGCCGACCAGTTGCTGCCATTCCACTTGGCAATTTTGCCGATGATCGACGTGCCCGCAGCAAAGTTACCACTCGCGTAGACGTTGCCCACGCCGTCAACCGCCAGCGCGCGAACGCTCAAGAAGTTCACACCCGAACCCAACGCCGACCAATTGCTCCCGTCCCATTTGGCAACTCCGCTGGCACCGAATCCGCCTGCCGTGGAGAACATCCCGCCCGCATATACGTTGTCCGCGTTGTCAACCGCTAGTGCCAGGACAGTGCTGTCCATGCCCGCGCCGACCGCCCACCAATTGCTCCCATCCCACTTAGCGATAGAGTTGGCGTTGACCTCGCCTGCCGTGTTGAAATCGCCACCTACGTAGAGATTGTCCGAGCTGTCAAATGCCAACGCCCTGACCTCAGCCCTGATCGGGTCGCTCATGCCCGAACCCAGGGCCGACCAATGGTTCCCATTCCATTTGGCGATGTGGTTGACGGCAACTTCGTGTCCACCCGTCGTGCTGAATATTCCCCCCGCATACACGTTGCCAGCGCTGTCAATTGCCAGCGCATTCACGCTGCCGCTTACGCCCGAACCCAGCGCCGACCAATGGTTCCCATCCCATTTGGCTACCCCGCTAGCGATCGTGTTTCCAATGACCGTGAATGAACCGCCCACATAGATGTTGCCAGCCGCATCGCTTGCAATCGCTCGGACGGAGTTGTCGGCCCCTGGAATATCGCCCATACTTACCCAATTCGCATCGCTAAAGGTGGGGTCTATCCGCAACGGATACACGGCTCCGGCATCCTCCACAACCACCGCCATGCGATTGGCGGAAGCCACTTTGATGCGTGCCTCAAGCTCGCGGCCTCGTGCATCCACCACATGAAGACGGTCGTAAGAAATGCGCCGTCCGGATCCGTCCAGCACCAATCGCGCGCCGTCGTCCGCCGCTTCGGCCCGCGCGCCAACCACCTCCAGATCGACGTGGAGCTTGCCCGCGCCTGCGGGACTTTCGGCCACCACAAAGTCCTGTCTCACGCCGACCACGCCGACGGAGTATTCCTCAATGAGGCCCGGCCGTATGAATCGAGCCAGGCCCGGTTCCACCTGAACCGTGCCGGTGCGGGCGAGCGGCTGGAGGTTTGCCTCGGAACGTCCCCATGCCCGCGCGATGACGCGGAATCGGTCCGCTGTGGAGCTTCCAGCGGTGGAGGTCAGCCAGAGACCTTCTTGGGTGGCCCGTCCTTCGATCTTCTGAAACACGCATCGCAGCAGGGCTCCGCGGGCCACCGGCGAAATGGACAATCCGTTGCCGTTGTATTGCGCGACCGCCTTCGCGCCAATCTCAGACCATGGGGTGGAATCGGAAGGTTGGGCGACGGACTGTCCGGAGGCGCTGATTTGTGCAGCCGGAGTGACGAGCATCAAGATGAGTAGAAATGCGCGGATGACCAGTTTGTTCATAGCGATTACAGGTTAGGAGTTAGAGGTTCAATGGTGAGCTGATAACCGAAAGGCAGTTCCTTTCCCACGATGCGAGCACTCAGGCAAAGTTGAGATCTGTTCGGTAGCGCCGACATCGTGGTTTGGATTAAGCAGTGGTAGTCAAAAGTTCAACGATCTCGTTATTTGATTTGAATCCACACCGAGTGCTGGCTGCCGTCGGAGAGCGTGGCGATGAGTTGCCAGATTCCCACGCTCATGCCGGTTGCTTTGGTGTCCAGGTTGAAGTGCCACTCGCTGCCGACCAAGCGGAATTGATTACCAGTCGTCGCCGCGTCCGACGGCGTCGCATCAATGGGCGGGTCGGAGTTGGTGACGGTGCTCCAATGGATGGCCTCCAGTGAATGTACTCCGGTCAACACGGCGCTGCCATTGCAGAAGACGTTGAATTTTACCGGGATCGTGCTTTTGAGCTTGAAGCTGCGCAGTGGATGGGAGAAGTCCCCGCCGGTAGCGTCCGCACCACCAATGGGTGAGAGAAAACCGCTGAAAGCCAGAGGCGCGCGGGTGACCGTGAACGAACAAACCGCCTCGTTGCCGCTGGCATCGCGGGCAGTGCATTGCACAGTTGTTGTGCCGATGGGAAAACCTGATCCCGACGGCGGCGAGCAAGTCACCGTCGGCGACGGGTCCGAGCCATCGGTCGCGGTTACGGAAAAGGTTACGGGCGCGAGCAAAGCGACGCTGCACGGAACCGTGATGTTCGCTGGGCAGGAGATCGTCGGCGGGGTGTTATCACCGACGCCTAACAGTTCATTGATGTTGTCGAAGCCGGCGGCGATGTTTGAGGCGGTGCCTTTGAATCCGTCGATCGTGCCGGCCCCGGTTGTGACGACGTTCGGCGAAGTGGAGAATTGCCTCCAGTCAACCGTGTCTGTTCCGGCGTTGCCATCGATCCGGCCTGAGAGCGACGCTCCGTCAGCAAAGATGAAGAGGTCGTTTCCGGTCCCGCCGATGAGGTTCTCAACACTCTGGAAAGGATAGCCATCCAAATCGCCTGAATTTGCTGACGTTACGTGCCAAATGTGGCTGGCAGGACTGGCGACAACAGTATCGCTGCCCGATTCACCGAAGAATTGGACGGCACCCTCCCCGCCAATCAGCACATCGTCGCCGGCTCTGCCAATCAATCTTAAGGACAAGCCACTGGCAGCGGTAACCGCCGATGCATCCAAGATGTTGTTGCCGGGACCGCCAGCCAAATCTATGTTTTCTAGCGCAGCAAAGTTGACGGCATAACCAACCGCCAGTAGCACCGTGTCACTCAAGATCATGTCCGCGTCTTCCTCGACTCGAAGAAGGTCATAGCCACCACCGCCGTCGATCGTGTCGTTACCGCGCATTCCGCCAAAGCCGCTTCCCCAGAAGAAGGTGTCGTTGCCGCCGCTGCCAAGTATCACGTCATCGCCATCGCTTCCCAAGAACCTGATGTTGTATCCGGCTCCACCCGTGACCGCGGATGCATCAATCCGATGCGCATTTGGCCTGGCAGCGAGATCGATCCCTTCCAGTCCAGCCAGCATCGTAACATAACCCAGCGATTGCAGTTGCGTGTCAGTTAGCGTCAGGTCCGCGTCTTCTTCGATCCGCAGCAGGTCGTAGCCACCCCCGCCGTCGATCGTGTCGTTGCCGCGCATTCCGCCAAAGCCGCTTCCCCAGAAGAAGGTGTCGTTGCCCCCGCTGCCAAGCATCACATCATCGCCATCGCTTCCCAAGAACCTGATATTGTATCCGGCACCGGCTGTGACCGCGGACGCATCTATCCGATGCGCATTGGGCCTGGCCGCGAGATCGATCGCTTCCAGGCCCGCCAGCGTGGTTACATAACCCAGCGATTGGAGTTGCGTGTCGGAAAGCGTCAGGTCCGCGTCTTCCTCGACTCGAAGCAGGTCGTTTCCACCGCCGCCGTCGATCGTGTCATTACCGTATCCCCCGCCAAAGCTGTTTCCCCAAAAGAACGTGTCGTTTCCTCCGCCGCCAAGTATCACATCATCGCCATCGCTCCCAAAGAACCTGATGTTGTATCCGGCCCCAGCCGTGACCGCGGACGCATCAATCCGGTGCGCATTGGGCCTGGCCGCGAGATCGATCGCTTCCAGGCCCGCCAGCGTGGTTACATAACCCAGCGATTGGAGTTGCGTGTCGGAAAGCGTCAGGTCCGCGTCTTCCTCGACTCGAAGCAGGTCGTTTCCACCGCCGCCGTCGATCGTGTCATTACCGTATCCCCCGCCAAAGCTGCTTCCCCAAAAGAACGTGTCGTCGCCCGTGCCCCCAAGCATCGTGTCGTCCCCCTCACCGCCGAAGAACCTCGTGGGGATCACAACGTTGGATGTGACTTGGGCGTGGTCATTTTGATCTCCCAAAACAACATCCATACCCGAAATTCCCGATGCGCTGATTGTGACCTCATTGGCACTGATGACCGTGAACCCGTTGCCGGGATTCGGTGTGATCGCAGCGCCGGTGTCATGGATACTATAGGCGCCACTCACTAGATCGATCGTCACATTGTTTACCTCGCCCGGATCGGCGAGAAAGTTCAAACGAGTGCCGCTGACTCTGACTGTGCCAGCATGCACTGGGACAAGGAGCAGGAGGGCAACTACGCACACTGCCGATTTCAGGAGGTTTTTCATAAGGTTGTTCTT
The DNA here is from genome assembly GCA_964363225.1 of uncultured Verrucomicrobiota bacterium. Taxonomy (GTDB): domain Bacteria; phylum Verrucomicrobiota; class Verrucomicrobiia; order Limisphaerales; family CAYIIH01; genus CAYIIH01. Next base: position 7,021 of record CAYIIH010000405.1, read on the forward strand.
TTGAACTTGGACTGGAACGTTTCGGAAGATGGAAGCTCGGTTCATGCAGCGGTCACTAAACCGAAAACAACGAACCTCCGCCAGTCGGCAAAACTGCCTATGCCTCCGTGGGCGAAATCTGGATAAAGCGGATCGGAGAAGCGTTGACGAACATTCCGAAGAAAGCGCGCGAGTGGGCGGAGGCTCCGTTATGTTGCCCTGGGCCAGCGCGGAAAGTTCACACGCCGTAGCGCAGATTTCCAGTCTGTGTGTATCTGGCCAAAATCGTCGCCGGCCGCGACGATTTTCACAACCGGACGGAGCGCGGGCAGGGCCGATTCGAGCGGAGCGCCGGTTTGTAACCGGCTTTGGTTCCAGGATCCGCCGGTCGCGCACCCAAGCCAAAAAATAGGTGCGCATTCTACTGCGTCCCTGACTTCTCCTGAGTTC
>CAYIIH010000406.1:0-7397 GCA_964363225.1 uncultured Verrucomicrobiota bacterium
GCGCCCCCGACCTCTTCAAGGGCTGAAAAGTAGTCAGCGGGTTTTTCAGCAGAATTACTATTGACACTGCAATCGTCCGGCAGAACTGGAATGCAGGCCGTCTTCCGTAAATGTCGGTCCGTCTGTGTCAATAGTGAGGACTGACCCCTGCTCTTATTCGCGTGAATGTTGACAGGTCAGATCAGTCCAATACCTCAGCTATGTCCATATCAGCAGGTTTCAAGTTTTGGCTGGCCGGATGGTTCGCCGTCGGCGGCATGCACTTTGGCGCGGCGCAAATTCTTATCGAGGGGGTTCAAGACCGCCAGGTGTATGCGGACCGGGTTTCTTTCCGCGTCCCAGCCCAGGCGGGTTATGAAGACGTAGTTTTGCTGAATGCCCGAGCAGTGTCGGCCTCGGTTTGGGTGGAGGTCAATCAAGCCGATTACTATGCGCTGCAAGTGCGCCGAGCATCCGTGGCCACCGGCACCGTGGAAACGCGGCTGGTCCGGTTCATTGTGCGGTCCTCGGAACGCGGTGACTCGGAATGGGGCTTGCCACCGTGGACGCCCTACCCGCTGATCAACTCCGCGTCCAACGAGTTGGCAGGAGCGCACCTCCGCCTCATCGCACCGCAGGATTTTCCAATGGGCTTGGAGATTCCCGTGGTTGCCTGGATTGAAAACAGCGAAGGCAGGGCGGTGCGAGCAAACGGACTTCTGAGAGCCGCCGGCCATCCTGCCATTCAACTGCGCCGAGGCGTGGGTTCAGGCTTTCTTTCGGAGGCTCATCCCGCAGGACCGCTCCAGTATGCGGGCGACCTCTCCGGACTTCACGCCGACAAGATCATCAACCTGGAAAGCAACACCGTGTGGACGCCGGTGTCCGGCACAATCAGCGGCGAGGTCATCTGGCCACTTAACTCGCGTGTGGCCGTGGCCGGCAGCGTGACGATACCGGCCAGTTCAACACTGACGATCGAGGCCGGCACCATCGTGCGGTTGAACGCCGGCGTGGACGTCGTGGTCCAGGGGCGCCTCGTGATTCGCGGCGCGATGGAGCGGCCGGTGGTCTTCACTCCGACAGCGCGCACTCAGCCCTGGGGCGGCTTTATCCTGCGCACGAGCGCTGCCCAATTGGAGGCCACCGGCGCCATCTTCACCGGGAGCGGCGCCAACGCCAATTGGTTCGACGAGAATTCCGGCTATGATGTCCACCGCAAGGAACAGGCGCTCTTCCTCATCGACGGCGCGCGGGCCACGTTGACGGATTGCTCTGCGTTCGATCACGCCGGCCAATTCGGCCATGGCAAGAACGGCTACGTTTCGCTGACGCGCTGTCTGGTGCAGAAGTTCATTACCGCGGGCGAATACAATAGCGGCTCCGTCCAAATCGACCAATCGGCGCTCATTGAATTCCCGCAAGATGACGGCCTGTTCGCCGACGACGACAACGATGGCATTTATTTCACCTCTGGAAGCCATGTCATCCGGAACTCGCTGGTCGGCTGGGCGAAGGACGACGGGATTGATGCCGGCAGCGGCGGGGCTGGGTCCGTCTTGGCCAGCAATGTTTGGGTCGAGGCTTGTTATCACGAGGGATTCGCTTGGTCAGGCCAAGGCCGGGTCGTCACGAATCTGCATTGCGTAGCCATTAATTGCGGACAAGGCATCGAAGCGGGGTGGAGCGATTCGACCGGCTCTCCCGACGTTTTTGCGGACCATTGCTTGAGCATCGGCAACCTGTCCGGAGCGCGTTTCGGCGACAATTATGATTGGTCGTACGACGGCTTTTTGCGGGTCACCAACTCGTTCCTGCTTTTCAACTACCGGGACATTTTTGGCCTGACCTGGACGCCAGGCGCCTGGACGAACGAGTTGGACCAAATGGATTTGCAGGGGAACTTTCTCAGCGCCGCCGACACGAACCATCCCAACAATGCCCTTTGGCAACCGGTATCCGATGGCTGGCGCCTGGCTGATTTCCTGACCACGCCGCCTGGCAGCACAGTCGGCATCGGCTTCGCGACCCGCAGCGCGCAATTTGACCTGGCCAAAATCTCCAACGCTATTCCGGTGCGTCTGAGCACGTTCAGCACGAATTTCGTGGCCGTTGATTATGTTGTTTCCGGCCAACCGGCGGATGGGTCCGAGGAAAATCTGGCTGTCGGCACCGTTCAGTTTGCCCCTGGCGAAACCGTCAAAAACATTCTTCTTCCAATGGTTGATCCGCTGCGGCACGAGTTCGTGTTCGTCGCGCTGCGCAACCCTGTCCAAGCCGAGTTGACCGGAAGGAGCCGGCTTTACTTTTTCCGCAGCTTGGCCGCCGCCTCACAGGCCTTAATCCGCGCTGGCTCCGACTGGAGATACCTGGATGACGGCTCCGATCAGGGGACGGCCTGGAGAGGGCTGGAGTTCGTTGATCGCAACTGGAAGATCGGGATGGCCGAGTTGGGCTATGGCGACGAGGACGAAAACACGATGGTCCGCAGCAATCGTTTGGATGGCACGCGGATCATTACCACCTACTTCCGGCATCCATTCATGGTGAGCAATCCGTCCGGCTTTTCGACCTTGACCGTGCGTCTGCGCCGCGACGATGGCGGCGTCGTTTACCTCAATGGCCAGGAAGTGTTCCGAAGCAACATGACCAACGGGCCCGCCGTGCCGATTACTTCTGCGAACTTGGCCGGGAACAATACCGATTCTGAAACAGCCTTCTATTCGACCAACGCCAAGCCGGCGCTCCTGCAAGCCGGCGCCAATGTTGTGGCCGTGGAGATCCATCAGCAAAGCCTGACTTCGTCCGACATCAGTTTCGACCTGGAATTGATCGGTGTGCCGTTCCCGCGCCTGCAACTGCTCCGATCGGACAATGAGCTGTTGCTGTTTTGGGCTGAGACGACGGCGGTGTTGGAACAAGCAGACATCATGACTGGCCCATGGAACACGGTGACGAGCGCCAGCAGCCCCAGATCGGTCACGCCTACTCAGAACCAGAAGTTCTACCGTGCGCGCCAACGTTGACAGGTTGCGGTTCACGACCCGGCCAGCCGCCTGGGCAGACTGATCCGCCTGGTGCAGGATCGTCAGCGAATGTCCTGGTGGTAGCTCTGTAGGGACTTGACGCCGGCCCGGCCGGCTCGGTGCTCGGCGATTCCCACCACTGAGGCACGCGCCGCGGCAGTTGTGGTGAGATACGGAATCTTGTATTTGATGGCCGCTTGGCGGATGTAGGCATCGTCGGACTTTCCCGTCTTGCCGATGGGGGTGTTGATGATGAGGTCGATTTCCTTGCTCTTGATTTCATCCACGATGTTCGGGCGCTGGTATTCGTGGATTTTGAAACTGCGCTCGCACTTCACGCCGTTATGCTGAAGGAACGCGCAGGTGCCGTCGGTGGCTTGGACGCGAAAGCCGAGTTCCTGAAACCTGCGGGCCACGTCAAGGATGGGCGGCTTTTCTTTATCCGTGACGGAGATAAACACCGTGCCTTTGGTCGGCAGCGGCGGCTGGGCGGCTTCCTGAGCTTTGAAATAAGCCAAGCCGAAGGTTGGAGCCAGCCCCAGCACTTCGCCGGTGGAACGCATTTCCGGGCCGAGGACCGGATCGACTTCGGGAAACATGTTGAACGGCAGCACGACTTCCTTCACCCCGACGTGCGGGATGGTCTGCCGCTGGAGGTTGAGGTCGCGCAGCTTCGCGCCCAACATGAGCTGCAAGGCGATGCGAGCCATCGGGACGTTGCAGACTTTCGAGACCAGCGGCACGGTCCGTGAGGCGCGCGGGTTGGCTTCCAGCACATAGACCTTGTCCTGGCAGATGGCGTATTGGATGTTCATCACGCCGCACACTTTCAACTCGCGTCCAATGCGGAGGGTGTATTCTTCGATGGTCTGGACGTGTCTTCCTGGCAGCGTCACAGGCGGGATGGCACACGCGGAGTCGCCGGAGTGAATGCCGGCCAGTTCGATGTGCTCCATGACGGCGGGCACGAAGGCGTCGGTGCCGTCGGCCAGCGCGTCGGCTTCGGCCTCGATGGCGTTTTCCAGAAACCGGTCAATCAGAATGGGACGCTCGGGGGCCACGTCCACCGCCTTGGCCACGTATTCCTTGAGCATCCCTTCATCATGCACCACTTCCATGGCGCGGCCGCCCAGGACAAACGAAGGCCGCACCATCAGCGGGTAGCCGATGCGCTGGGCGATTTGTTGCGCTTCCTCGAAATTGCCCGCCATCCCGGAGGCCGGCATGGGAAGGCCCATTTTCTCCATCATCTGGCGGAACCGGTCGCGGTCTTCGGCGAGATCAATAGTGTCCGGGGAGGTGCCGAGAATGTTGACGCCGGCGGCCGCGAGTTCGCCGGCGATGTTGAGCGGAGTCTGGCCGCCGAACTGGACCACCGCGCCTTCCGGTTTCTCCTTCTGGTAAATGGCGAGAACATCCTCCACCGTGAGCGGCTCGAAGTAGAGTTTATCCGAAGTGTCGTAATCCGTGGAAACGGTCTCCGGGTTGCAGTTCACCATGATGGTCTCGTAGCCGGCGTCGCGAAGAGCGAAGGCCGCGTGGACGCAGCAATAGTCGAACTCGATGCCCTGGCCAATGCGGTTCGGGCCGCCGCCGAGCACCATGACTTTCTTGCGGTTGCTGACGGGCACCTTGTCGGGCGCGTTGTAAGTCGAGTAGTAGTAGGCCGCTTCCTCGACGCCGCTGACCGGCACCGCGTCCCAGGCCTCCACCACGCCGAGGGCGGCGCGGCGTTCGCGAATTTGCACCTCGGGGAGGCCGAGCAACTGGCTGAGGTACCGGTCGGCAAAACCGTCTTTCTTGGCCTGGATGAGCAGGTCGTCGGGCAACCGGCGGCCCTTGAATCTGAGAATCCGCTCTTCCAGTTCGACCAACTCTTTCATCTGCTGAATGAACCACGGCTTGATATAGGTTTTGCGGTAGAGATCGGCCACCGTGGCGCCTTGGCGCAGGGCTTCATACATGATCCACTGCCGCTCGCTGCTCGGCTCGTTGAGCCTCTGCATCAGCTCGGGCAAGGAACGCTGGTTAAAATCCTTGGCAAATCCCAGGCCGTAGCGGCCGTTTTCCAGCGAGCGAATGGATTTCTGGAAGGCTTCCTTGTACGTCTTGCCGATGCTCATCACTTCGCCCACCGCGCGCATCTGTGTGCCGAGCTTGTCCTCGGCTCCTTTGAATTTTTCGAAAGCCCAACGAGAGAACTTCACCACCACGTAATCGCCGGAAGGAGTGTATTTTTCCAAGGTGCCGTCGCGCCAATAGGGAATTTCGTCGAGCGTCAGACCCCCGGCGAGCTTGGCTGAGACCAGCGCAATGGGGAATCCGGTGGCTTTTGAAGCGAGCGCCGATGAACGGGAGGTGCGCGGGTTGATTTCGATGACGACCACACGGCCCGTCTGGGGATCGTGCGCGAACTGGATGTTCGTGCCGCCGATGACTTCAATGGCTTCCACAATGCGGTAGGAATACTCCTGCAGCTTGGCCTGGAGTTTCGGATCAATGGTCAGCATCGGCGCCACGCAGTAGGAATCACCGGTGTGGACGCCCATGGCATCGACATTCTCAATGAAACAAACGGTGATCATCTGGTTCCGGGCGTCGCGGACGACTTCCAGTTCGAGTTCCTCCCAACCCAGCACAGACTCCTCCACCAGAATCTGTCCGACCATGCTGGCCGCGATGCCGCGGCTGGCCACGACCCGCAATTCCTCGACGTTATAAACATGGCCGCCGCCCGTGCCGCCGAGCGTGTAAGCCGGGCGGATGACGACCGGGTAACCGAGTTCGGAAGCGACTTTCTCCGCTTCCTCAACGCTGAAAGCCGGAGCGCTGCGCGGCATGTCAATGCCGAGCTTCTTCATCGTCTCCTTGAAGATAATCCGGTCCTCGCCCTTCTCGATGGCATCGGCTTCCACTCCGATGATGCGGACGCCGTATTTGGCCAGAACGCCGGACTTGGCCAGTTGAGAAGAGAGGTTCAGACCCGTTTGTCCGCCGAGATTCGGCAGCAGCGCGTCCGGGCGTTCTTTCTCGATGATTTCGGTCATGACCGCCAACGTCAGCGGTTCGATGTAGGTCACGTCCGCCATGCCGGGATCGGTCATGATGGTGGCCGGGTTGGAGTTCACCAGCACAATCTCATAGCCGAGCGAGCGCAAGGCCTTGCACGCTTGCGTGCCGGAGTAGTCGAACTCACAGGCCTGGCCGATCACAATCGGGCCGGAGCCAATGATCATTACTTTCTTGATGTCATTTCGTCGGGGCATAATAGGGGTCTTCCTTCGCTGGAGTTAAAACGTTGTCGGTTTCCGTGATCTCTTTGCCTGCGCTCACCGTAAACAGCAGACCTTATAGTCTGGCACTGTCATCGACAGCAACCAAAATCGTCAGTCCGGTGGTAGCTCCGACCGGCCAGGGCGGTCTTCGGCCCAACGGAAACAACTTGCGCGTGCCGGCCGCCAGAGCGGCTGAACGGCAGCTTGCGGCCAGCGGGCCGCCGCGCCAGCCTTTCGAGGCGGGACGGCTTAACCGTCACGATTCATTCGAAGGTCGGTGGGGGACATCGTCAAAAAGCTGTCGCGGTGCGAGCAAAAGGAGACACCCGTGTCAGCAAAAGGAGATGTGCGATCAAAAGCAGACTTTTGTCGAGGGCCTCTTGTTCTGGTCTGGACTGCTGATACTCTTGAGGTGCTTTATCAATTGGTCGCGGAGTTTGTGCGGGCCGTCGGCCTCGGAGTGTTGCAGCTCTTGATTTTGGATCGTGGCTTTATCGACGGCCCCAACATCAGCCGTTGCAAAAAGGAGTTTGAGATCGACGTGCTGATCTCGATGAAAAAGAAGATGGATATTTGGGAGGACGCCTGGGCCTTGGGAAAACGAGAGTCCTGGCAGAGTTTTGCCGTGCCGGCGCCCAAAGCCCAAGCTCCGGTGAAGGATCGGCCGGCGGCGCTGGCGCGGCGCGAAGCCAAAAGGCAGCAGACCTTGGCCCAAAGGCGTCCGGCCCCCGATCCGGCCCAGGTGCTGACGCATCGGGAATTTTGTGGGCTCAAAGGATTTAGCAGTTGGAGCCAGGCGAGTGTGCCGATCCATGTTTTGTTCATGCGCGAGCGCTACGGCGACGGGCACCTGGAGGAGTGGGGACTTTTGACCACCCGGGACTACCGCGAGGTCCGGCAGCCCAGAGAAGATTATCAACTCCGGGTCAAAATCGAGGAACGGCACCGCCTGCTCAAATGTTTCCACGATCTGAGCGATTTTTGCTCACGGGACTTCAATGTCATCGCGGCTCAAGTCGTATTTATCCTGCTCAGCTAGACGCTGCGGCAATGGCAGCTCTGGAAGCTGCACCAAGAGGAGCTGGCGGGCTGCACTCCAGGATTGATGCGCCGGCGC
>CAYIIH010000407.1:0-7334 GCA_964363225.1 uncultured Verrucomicrobiota bacterium
GGCCGCTGTACGAAAACAACTTTGAAAAGTCCGAGACAGGCAAAGTCCCGGACGAGTTTCTCGTGCTCGACGGCGGATTTGCCGTGCAACAGGAAGGCAATAACAAATTCCTGGAATTGCCCGGCGCTCCTCTGGACAGCTTTGGGGTTTTGTTTGGCTCGACCGAGAAAGAGGGCGTGTCGGTTGCGGCGCGCATTCATGGGACGGCGAAGGGGCGCCGTTTCCCGACCTTTGCCGTGGGCTTGAATGGCGTGGGCGGCTTCAAATTGCAGGTCAGCCCGGCGAAAAAGCTGCTTGAACTGTCCAGAGGGGACAACGTCCGAGCCAGTGTGCCTTACGAATGGTCCTCCGGCCAATGGACCCATTTGCGCCTGCAAATCCGCAAAAGCAAGGACGGCGCATGGAAGGTGGAAGGCAAAGCCTGGACGGAGGGCGCGGCCGAGCCGTCGGCTTGGACGATTTCATGGGACGAAAAGGAGGAAGTGCCGGCCGGCCGCGCTTCCATCTTTGGCAGTCCTTACTCCGGCACGCCCATTCGGTTTGATGATTTGGTCGTGGCTGCCGCCTCTGAGAAACCTTGAAGGGCGTTCCTTTTACGGTTCCATGATGCACCGCCTCGTGTCAGTTGTCCGCTTGGCCTGCGGTCAGATTCTTCTGTTAACGCTGGGTCTGATGATGCAGTCGCAGAGCGCGGAATCGCCCGTCGGAGTGGAACTGCATATTCCTCCGGCTCAAACCCGCGTCATCGGCGATGCCATTCCCTTGATTTGGCGTTTCACAAACAAGTCGCCCGCCCCGCTGGCTTTCATGTGGGAAGGATGCTGCCGGCTCAATGGGCGTTTGACCGTTTCGCTCGCCGGCCAAGCACTGGCTCCGATTCCACCCGGCCAGGCCTTGGCGCACATGTTTGCCAAGGCGGAGCGGTTGGACCCCGCCAAACCGCGCGAGTTCGAGACGCGGCTGAGCGATTGGGTGACATTGCAGGAATCAGGCATCTACCACCTTCATGGCCGCTACACCGGTGTGCTGGCCAGCCAGCAGCCACAAGTGCCGCGCAGCTTGAACCTGTGGCGCGAGGCCGCCGAAACGCCGGTCATCCAGGTCAGCGTTCTGCACGTGAAAGATTATTTGGCGCAACGCCCCACACGCTCGGCTGCGCGAAAACTGAGCCTGGAACTGGCCGGCCCGGCGGTGATGCCGCCGCTCAAACCGGCGCCGCTGCAATTGAAGATCGCGAACACTTCCGATCAGGCGCAAACGGTGGATTGGCCTCATGACGTTCAGCTTTGGATGGTCAACCGGGAAGGCCGGCGCCTGGGGAATATTGCCACCACAGTGGAAGCGCCTTTTGAGGTCTTGGCTTTGCCGCCGGGCACCAGCCTCGTGCGCGAGATTCCGTTCAGCTCCGAACACGTCGAGGGAGAAAGCTTTGGCGAATACGATGTGTTCATTGATCTCCAATCAACCGGACCCGAACAGCCGCGCGTTCCGTCCAATCCCATTGCCGTGGCTTGGCGGCTCACGCAGGCGGATGTTTCCGAATTGGTCACTCAGGCCGCGTCGGGAGCGAAAACCGGATTGCGCAATGCGCCGCTGAAATTGCTGCGCGTCTATCTGGCCGAAATCCGGCCGGCCCTGGAAGCGCTCGAAGTGGGGTCCTGGTCAGCGGCCGCAGCCGCGCTGGCCAAGCAGTTGCAGATGGCCGCCTCGCTCAAGCCGGTGGCTCCCAAACCGGGGAGAGTGAATTTGCAGGTGCTGGTCGGGACCCATGATCAACCACAATGGGCCGAAGGCCGCGTGGCTCAGTGCGCGGCCAGGATCAGCGGGTCTTTCATCGACCAACTCTCCGCCCTTCTGGCGGTGCGCCGGCACCTGGGCTGGGAATTGGGAGTTGTTTTAACACCGCAAGCCGCGACGACCCTGGGCCAGATCATGAAGGTCGTCCGCGAAGTGGCCCCGCTGCAAACGGAACTGGCCGCACCGCCCAGTGCCATCGCAGTCGATTCCGCCAAGGCGATGACCAATGCCATTGTCTTTCAGCAGTTCCTGACTCCGGCCAATCTGGTCCTGCGGCTTAGCCGATCCACCCAGGGCCCGCAGTGCGCCGCGGCCCGAAAGCTTTTGGACACGGAACAACCGCCCGCAGCAGCCATGATGGCCCCCGAGGAAATCACCCGCTGGCCGCTGAGGCCGCTGGCGGATAGGAGCGCGCTGGAGGAACTCCTGGCGGATGGCCAACTAAAGTCACCGCAGATTCTGATCTTGGCCGCCGCGGACATCCGATGGGACGAATTGCTGGCCCTCCTTGAGCCTGTTTGGCAGCGCGGCCTGCAAATCGATCTGGTTTTGGCCGGCCATGAACTCCGGAACTAAGCGCGCTGGCGCCGGAGGCGCAGTGCCGCGGCTTGGTTTCGGTTTGGCGATGATTTCGCCGCGTGTTTGACCTGTAACCGCCCCCGGCTTGTCCAACGTCTAAACAGGGCATGAATAGGCAGGGATTTTTGAGGCCGTGTCCGAAGGCAGTCGCGCACGCGTTCACGTTGATTGAGTTGCTGGTGGTCATCGCCATCATTGCGATTCTGGCGGGGATGCTGCTGCCCAGCCTGGCTCGGGCCAAGGAAGCGGGCCGGCGGATCGCCTGCCTCAATAACATGCGCCAGATCGGCTTGTCGCTCATCATGTACACCGATGAGAACGAGGGTTTCCTGCCGCCGCGCACGCATCCGAACCGCTGGCCCCAGCGGCTCCGCCCCGGCTATCGTGATTTGCGTCTCTTGAAATGTCCCAGTGATCTGCCGAACCCAGCCACGTTCCGCGTCGATGCGAATCTCTGGCCGGCGGATGCCGCGCCGCGCAGTTACATTTACAATTCGTGGAACGATTTTTTCATCCCGATTTACGGCGATCGCGGCTGGCGACGGCGAGCGGCCACCAACCAGTTTTCAATCAGAGAAAGCCAGATAGCCGAGCCGTCGATGACCATTGCTTTTGGAGAGAAGTACGCCACTTCCCAGCATTGGTACTTCGATTACGAAACGTACGAAGACATTACCCAGCTCGATCAAAGCCGGCATTCTTCCAGCAGCCGCCGAAACCAGAAGGGCGATGGCGGCGGCGGGTCGAATTACATTCTTGTCGATGGCAGCGCCCGCTTCCTGAGATTCGGACTGTCTGTGGTGCCCATCAATTTATGGGCAGTGACGCCGGCCTGGCGCAACAGTGGCGCACCCTGGCAGCCTTAACGCCATGTCGAGATCAAGAGGAAACCAAGTTCCGGGTTTCACAGTTTTTTGTAAGCCAGTTGGCGGTTGCGGCGCCGCGCCAATTCACTGGCGTAGCGTTGGCCCAAGGTGGCCGCATTTTGCCTGGCCCAATCGGTGAGCCTGGTTTCTCCCGCGGGCGGCGAGCCGGTGCAAAGCAAGCCCTGCATCAAGCCCGTGATCTCTTCACGCGTGATCATCACATCGCCGGCGATCTTTCCCAAAAACCATCCGGCTAGGTAACCAAGCGTGGACGAAACCGAGATGATCGGCCGGGGTTGGCCGATGATTTTTCCGATCTCACGCACCAGGTCGCGGTAAGTGAACGTTTCCGGGCCGACGGCATCGATGATACGATTCGCGCGGCCGCGGCCTTGCTCCACGGCTAACTTCGCCAGATCGTCCACGTAGATCGGCTGCAAACGATATTGGCCGTCGCCAAACACCCCAAACACTGGAAGGTGGCGCAGCGTCCAGGCGATGTTGTTGATGAGGATATCCTCCTGGCCAAACAGGACGGTCGGTCGAAGGATCGCATACGACAAACCCGATTCCATCAAGGCGCGTTCCAACCGGGCTTTGCCTTTGAAATATTCCAGTTCGGAGCTTTCCGAGGGATTGGCGATGCTGATGTGGACCACTCGGCCCACGCCCGCTTGTTTGGCGGCGTCGAACAGCTTCAAGGTGTTTTCGACGGCGATGGAATGTTTGAACTCCGCGTGATTGAAGCGCACCCAATAGGTGTTGTAGAAGACCGCCGCGCCGCGCAGGACCTCCACGAGCTTGGCCGGGTTGTCGAAGTGAAAAGGACAAGCCTCCACTTGGCCCGCAAAGGGATTGGCGCGGTAGAGAGAGTTCGTCAGCGTGCGCACCCGATGGCCCTCCTTCAGCAATCGAGCGGCGATATACTTCCCGGAGTAGCCGAAGGCGCCGGTGACGACATGGAGTTCCTGATTTGGCATGACTGATCCTTAATGGCCAATCCCGATGATCCTCAAGGCTTGGCACGCTTTGCCCTTTCAGACGCAGCAGCAACGACCGGAAATTCGGTGATGCGCAAGCGCGTGCTGCCGTAGGGAATGAGTTCAAGCTGCGTGTCAGGCTGGCCGGATTGGACCGGGCTGGCCGGTGTTTCACCGGCGGAATGATCCGCCAGGTCCCAGCCGGCTATGGCCCGGCCTTTTACCTTCAGCACCACCGGGGCGTTCTCCTGGGCAAACGGGATTTTCCCGATGGTTCGGGTTTCGACTTGGATGGACTTCTCCGGGGTTTTTTCGTCGAGCAGCAGGCCATAATTCCATGGAGTGGTGGGATAAACCTCCCAATCTGCCACCGGCCAGGTGTTTTGGTAGGCCTTCAATTTTCGAAAGTCCTCTCCGATCTTCAGCGAAAAGACGAGCGGGCCACGCAGGATCGAGACCGCGTTGCGGTAACGCGTTTCGATGCGCAGCTTCAGGGGCAGATTCAGTTCGATGACGTCGCCGGATTTCCAAGTTCGGTTCACCACGGCAAACGAGCCGGCCGCGGCCGGGACCTTCCTCCCTTTCACTTTCAGCGTGGCGCCATTTGCCCAGTTGGGAATGCGCAAGTGCAACGGAAAAGCGGTCTCTCGCGGCAGCTTCAGAGTGAACCGAATGGCGCCGTCAAACGGATAATTGGTTTCTTCAAGCACCGTGACTTCAGTGCCGTCGCCGGCCTTGGCTTTGACTTCGCTGGGGCCATAAGTCACGGCGGCCAGCCCTTGATCGTGCGTGGCCATCCAGAGATGCGAAACAAACTTCGGCCAGCCCTGGTGCATGTTGGCCGTGCAGCAGCCGTAGTTTGGCTCCAAGCCGTAGAGGTTGGAGAAATCGCCGTTCGTGCTCCATTTCCGTTTGGCCTTGGTGCAGAGCACCTGGTTGGCCTGCTGATCGTATTGATGCGCCCAGTAATCCGGCGTGCACGTGCCGGGCTGGCAGTTGTAGGCGAGCATTTCCAATCGGTCGGCGAGGGCCGCGTCGCCCAGAATCTCCACCAGGTTCTCGAGGGAGAACATGTATTCCACCACGGCGCACAACTCGGTGCCCTGCGTCGGGCGCCGGCCGGAGAGATGTTCATCGCCCGCAAAGCGTCCGCCTGCCTGTCCATGATGTTCATCGAGGCTCTTGATTCCTTGATAGACGGCTTGCTTGAAGCGGTCGTCACCGGACTGCTGATACCACACGCCGGGATGCTTGACGGCCATGGCGATGTTCACCACGTGCGTCGGATGCCCATGCTTGACCCCCTTCTCAATTACGTCGGCTGGATACGGAAACTTCAAAAAATAGGAGGTCCAATCGAAACTGTTGCGGAAAATCGATTCGGCGACTTTCAGGACGTCCGGATCGCCGGTGCGATTGTAAAGCCAGTACGCGGTGACCGTATTCTCCATCGCCCGCACGCCGCGCCATTCTTTGTCGGGCCAATCGGGCGGTGTATTCTTGAGGTAAGTAAAATAATTCTTGAGCAAGGGAATGATCCGCGGATCGTTGGTCGCCTCGTGGTATTGCGTCAGCACCTTCATTGCCACCGCCAGCGGCCAGCGGTCCTTGTTCTTCTCCGGACCGAACCAGCCATTCTCTTTTCCGCTGGCCAGGGTCCAGTCGAGGTAGCGCTGTGCCATCGCCTTCAGCCGCGCGTCGTCCAGCAAGTACGCCAGCGGCACCAGGCCGTCCAAATAATAGGGGCCGCGTTCCCAGCCTTCGCCATCTTTGCCTTTCCAGGCCGAATTGAGCAAGTCCGGCCAGAACTCGTCCAGGTGGCCGGTCAGCCCGTTGGCTTGGATGGTCAACTGATCCTTCAGCCAGCCCGCCGGCTTGACGGCGCCCAGCGGCAACGCCACATACGCTGTCTGACGCAGCGGCGGGCGGTTGGCTGGATAAAACTTGTTGGTGGAAGCAGTGGCGGGTCTGGCGCCGGCAGTGGTCAGCAAAGCTGCGCCCAGGATGCAATTCATAATCTTCATAATCCGGTTCTCAGTTGGCGGCAGCGCTGGCGAGTCTCTGAAAAAAAGGCATGGAAATGCGCCATCGCCAACCACCTGCATAAACCATCACCATCGAAACGGCAATACGCTTTGTTTCTTGCTCCAACTCGGCTTCTTCCTTGCGCCACACGCTCTTGCAGGCTTATCGTTCCCTCCACCGTGAAAAAGCCAATTCCTATCGGTCATCCTATGTCCACGGAACCCCGCCATGACCCGGCCGATATCCGAGGCGGAGATCCATGCTTTAACACCACCCATTGGAGCGTCGTGCTGGCGGCGCGTGACACGGCTTCACCGGGGGCCGCTGCCGCGCTGGCCGAACTGTGCCGGACTTACTGGTATCCCCTCTACGCGTTCGTCCGCCGCAAAGGACACAGCCCGCACGACGCGCAGGATCTCACGCAGGCGTTCTTCGCCCGGCTGCTGGAGAAGAACTACGTCGCGCAGGCTGACCGCGAGCGCGGGCGCTTCCGCACCTATCTGCTGGCGGCGCTCACTCACTTCCTCGCCGACGAATGGGACAAGGCGCGGCGGCTGAAGCGCGGCGGCGGCCGGGAAATCATTTCGTTCGACGCGGCCTCGGCGGAGGAACGCTACCGCTTGGAGCCGATTGATCAACTCGACGCGGCCAAACTCTACGAACGTCGCTGGGTCACGACGCTCTTCGACCAGGTGCTGGCGAGGCTGGAAGAGGAGTTTCGCGATTCGGGCAAAGGCGGATTGTTCGATCAATTGAAAGGCTCGCTGCTCGCTGAGGAACCCGGCCCAAGCTACGCCGAACTGGGCACGCAGCTTGGCCTGACCGAGGACGCGGTGAAACAAGCCGTGCATCGAATGCGCCGGCGTTACCGCGAACTGTTCCGCGAGGAAATCGCGCAGACCGTGGCCGGACCGGGCGAAGTGGAAGATGAGTTGAAGCACCTCTTCGCCGTGTTGAGCACGTAGCGCAGATTTCCAATCTGCTGTATCGCGGGTTTCCAACCCGCAGGCGCTGGACCATCCGCACGGTTGTTGCGCCTCGCGGCGTCAGCCGATTGGAAATCGGCGATACAGCAGGTTGGAAACCT
>CAYIIH010000408.1:0-7332 GCA_964363225.1 uncultured Verrucomicrobiota bacterium
AGTGCCTCCCCTGCTGGCTTGTCGGCCCCGGAACGCTTCATGCATTGGCGCTGGGGGGAATTCACGAGAAGAAATGCGGGCTAGACGGGCTGACCGCCCATGTTAAACTGTTGTCAGTTATGTCAACCCATGCGCTGGTCGCTCCCGGAAAGATCAACCTGCGCCGCCCTGAAATCATGGAGGCGGTGCAAGCCCAGGTGCTCTCGCATTACCGGAGCGAACTGATCGACCGGATCCGGGCGAAAGGCCATATTTTATCTGCCGACGGGCTGCTCACCATTAAACTGGCCAAGGAATTTGGATTCTGTTACGGCGTGGAACGGGCCATTGATCTGGCCTACGCCGCCCGGAAGGTTTTTCCGGACCAGCCGATTTATATTCTGGGTGAGATCATTCATAACCCGGAGGTGAATGACCAGATCGGGGCCATGGGCATCAAGTTTTTGTCCGGCAAGGAAAAGAATGCGGACCTCGAAGACCTGCAAAAGGACGACGTGGTGATTATTCCGGCGTTCGGGGCCGAGACTTCGACCATGGAAAAGCTGGAAGCCAAGGGCTGCCGCTTCGTGGATACCACCTGCGGCGACGTGATGAGCGTTTGGAAGAGAGTCCGGCAATATGCCAACGATTCGGTGACCAGCATCATTCACGGCAAGGCCTGGCACGAGGAAACCAAAGCCACCAGCTCGCGCGCCACCGCCAAAGGGAGAGGGCAATATCTCGTCGTTTTCACCCTGGCTGAAACCGATTATGTCTGTGATTACATTCTGAACGGCGGCTGCAAACAGGAATTCCTGGAGAAGTTCAAAGGCGCCTATTCCAACGGTTTTGATCCCGATATCCATTTGCAGGCGGTGGGCGTCGCCAACCAGACCACCATGCTGCGCGGCGAAACCGAAGAAGTGCAGCGCCGGCTCCGGTCGGCCATGGAAAAAAAATACGGCACCGCCGAGCTCCCCAAACACTTTCGCTTCTTCGACACCATCTGCGGCGCGACGCAAGACCGGCAGGATGCCTTGGAAAAGCTGTTGGCGGATCCGCCGGACTTGCTGCTGGTGATCGGCGGTTACAATTCGTCCAACACCTCGCATCTGGCGGAGATGGGCGAAGCCAAGCTGCCGACCTATTTCATCAAAAACGCGGCCAAGATGCTTTCCGATCGCTGGATTCAGCATTACAACCAGCACCTGCATCAGGAGCTGGAAACCGAGCACTGGCTGCCGAGCGGCCGGATCGTCGTTGGCATCACGGCCGGGGCTTCGTGTCCGAACAACCTGATCGAAGACGTGATCCGGCGGCTCTTCGAATTGCGCGGCGTCTCCGTGCAGGAGTTGCTGGCCAATTGAATCGGCCGCCCGGTGTTATCCGGACTGGGACTCGGTTTCGGCGGTGGGCGCTGCATTGGCCTGAGGCTAAACGGCACATGTTCGGAAGGGGAAGCAGCTTGACTGTCATGGACAGAAGATGAACCTATGTGGAAGTGCGGCAAATGTGGCGAAGTGATAGAGGATCAGTTTGATTCCTGTTGGAAATGTTCGGCGCCACGCGAGGAAGGGCAGATCTTCGAGAGGCCGGAAGAGCCGCCGCCACTCTGCCCTAAGTGCGGCTCCAACAAGATAATCAGGCGTGCCCGAATCCTGGATCGCGGTGCAGAAATGGATGCGGAACTGACCGTCGAGATAGAGCGCAGGCCAGCCGCCATACTTTCCAAAGGCAAAGCCCGCAGCGATTTGCGGGCCGCCATTTGTGGCAGTTGCGGCTACACCGAACTTTACGCAGAAAACCCCGCTGAACTTTATGAAGCGTTTCTGCAAAGCGAGAATTCCGAAGATGATGCGCCACCCACCCAATAACACCGAGAGATGGATGGACCGGAGGTTATCCGGTGTTTTGCGGCCAGGATGTGCTGTTGCCTGAACCTTATGCCCTGCACCCGCCAAGAACTGGAAGAACGCGAGCGCCATACCCTGGCTCCTTACGCCCAATTCAGCGCCGCCACCCGCGGCCGCCCCTACGCGGAGCCGCCTCCGGAATGGCGGACCCATTACCAGCGGGACCGCGACCGGGTCATCCATTCGCGGGCCTTTCGCCGCCTCGAGTACAAGACCCAGGTCTTCCTGAACGGCACGGGTGACCACCTTCGGACCCGCCTTACGCATACGATGGAAGTGGCGGCTATCTCGCGGAACATTGCGCGCGCCCTGAAGATTAACGAGGATTTGACCGAGACCATTGCCCTGGCGCACGACCTGGGCCATTCCCCGTTCGGCCACAAGGGCGAAGAGGTGCTGAACAAATTGATGAAAGGCCATGGCGGTTTCGAGCACAACCGGCAGAGCTTGCGGGTCGTCGAAGAGTTGGAGCAGAAGTATCCGTTGTTCCCCGGCCTCAATCTGACCTGGGAAGTCCGCGAGGGCCTGGCCAAACATCACACGCACTATGATCGGCCAGGCAAACGCGCCGGCTTTGAAGGCCCCTCCTCCTCCCTGGAGGCCCAGGTCGCAAATCTGGCCGATGAAATCACCTATTACAGCCATGACCTGGATGACGGCATCGACGCGGGTTTGCTGGATGAAAAGAAGTTGTCCCGCCAGGTGCGAATATGGAACGAAGCGGCCCGGACGGTGCGCAAAGAATATGGCGGCCTGCCCGACGAATGCCGGCGTTATTTTATCATTCGCTGCATTATTGACGGCCAGGTGAAGGATGTCGTGATCTGGACCGAACGAAGTATTCTCGAAGCCGGTGTTCATTCTGCCGACGCCGTGAGAGGCCAGCCAAAACCGCTCGTGCAATACAGTCCGAAACGCCAAAAGCAGAATCTGGAGCTGAGAGATTACCTCTACGAGAATTTGTATTATAATCCCGAGGTGCACGAACCGAACTTGCGCGCCGTGCGGATGCTGGAGGAACTTTTTCATTACTATCTGCAGCACCCGCGGGAAGTGGGCGAGCAATCCCGCAAGCGCGCCCGCAAAATCGGCTGGCACCGGGCCATCTGCGACTATATCTCCGGCATGACCGACCGCTATGTGATTTTGGAACATGAGCGCCTGTTCGCCCTGAAAATCGCTCGTCTGAACAAAGGTTGATTGAATGACGGAATTTAAATTGGCCGGGTGCGCTCGACCTTGTGCAACGAACTGTCTGCGGACCTATGGGTGTGAGACCTTCGAATCATTCCCCATCGGCGCATGGACCTGGGAAAGGAACCATGAACTTTGCCTGGAATGGCTCCCTTCCGACCTAAGCAAAACCGTCCGCCCGCCATGAAACCGCCGCGCCCCCCGCAGGTTCTGTCCGAATTGGACCGGTCCATTTACTCGTGGCAGTTGTCCGTGACCGGCTTCGGCGAGGCAGGACAGGAAAAACTCAAAGCGGCCTCCGTGCTGATTTCACGTTGTGGCGGACTGGGCGGCGTTGTGGCCTACGAACTGGCGGCGGCCGGGGTCGGCCGGCTGGTTCTCGCCCATGCCGGGAACGTCAAACCGAGCGACTTGAATCGCCAAATCCTGATGACCTACGACATGATCGGCCAGCCGAGGGTGGACTGCGCCGCCCGGCGTTTGCGGGAGTTGAATCCACAGATAGAAATCCTGGCCGTGCCCGAAAACCTCAATGAAGCCAATGCGGCGCGCCTGGTAGGCGAAGCCGATCTGGTGGTCGATTGCGCTCCGTTGTTCGCAGAGCGATACGTGCTGAACCGCGAAGCCGTTTGCCAGCGGAAACCGATGGTGGAATGCGCCGTGTACGAACTGGAGACTCACCTCACGAGCATTCTGCCGGGCCAGACCCCGTGCTTGCGCTGTCTTTATCCGGAGCAATCCCCCACCTGGACACGGGAGTTCCCCGTTTTTGGCGCGGTGTCCGGAGCAGTCGGTTGTCTGGCTGCCATGGAGGCGATCAAAATCCTGGCCGGGCTCGGAAAACCGTTGTTCGGTCAGATGCTCGCCTGCGATCTGCGGGACATGACCTTCCGCAAATTTCAGGTGCGACGAAATCCTGAGTGCCCGGAGTGCGCCTCGCTTCCGGCGGGGACCGAATCGGAAAAACCGGCGTGTTAAGGATTGAAGAACCGGCCAAAACCGCTTTTCTAAGCGGTGTGCTTGACTGAGTAATCGTGAGCACATCGTCTGCAAGAATATGAATCGAGCGAGAAATTTGCTGGTCCTGTCCGCGCTGGCCGCGTTCCTTCTGATATTGCTGCTGCGCTCGAAACCCAGCCTTCCGTCAAACCAGACCGCGAAAAAGCCGTTGATCGTCTATTGCGCTGCCGGCATCAAACCGCCGGTGGAAGCGGCGGCGCGGCTTTACGAGCAGACCTACGGAGTTGCCATTCAGATTCAATACGGAGGCTCCGGAACGCTGCTGAGCAACCTGCGGATCGCCGGCAAAGGCGATTTGTTCCTGGCCGCCGACGACACGTACCTGCAGTTGGCCCAAACCAACCATTTGCTGGACGAAATCGTTCCCTTGGCGCGCATGACGCCGGTGATCGCGGTCCGCCAAGGCAATCCCAAGCAGATCCAAGGCCTCGACGACCTGTTCCGCGTGGATGTGGCCTTGGCCAATCCGGACGCCGCAGCCATTGGCAAGACCACGCGCGAGTTGTTGCGCAAGATGGACCGGTGGACCGCCCTGGAAAATCGGGTGCGCGTCTTTAAGCCCACCGTGAATGACGTGGCCAACGACATTAAACTGGGAACCGTGGACGCCGGAATTATTTGGGATGCGACCGCCAGACAGTATCCCGAACTGGAACTGGTGGCCGTTCCGGCTTTTGCGTCCGGCGAACAGACGGTGGCCATCGGCATCCTTAAATTCAGCGAGCAACCGACGGCCGCCCTTCATTTCGCCCGTTACCTGGGCGCGCGTGACCGAGGGCTGAAGGAATTTGCCCGGTGCGGCTATCGGCCAGTGGAGGGCGACGTCTGGGCCGAAAAACCGTCCCTCGTGCTGTTCAGCGGCGGCGTCAACCGTATCGCCATCGAGGAGACCATTCGACGCTTTGAGGAGCGGGAAGGCGCCCAGGTCACGCGGGTCTATAACGGCTGCGGCATTCTGGTTTCGCAAATGAAATCCGGCCAGCGCCCGGATGCGTATTTTGCCTGTGACCTCTCTTTCATGCGGGACGTGGCTGATTTGTTCTGGGATGCCACCACTGTTTCCGAAACTGACATGGTCCTGCTCGTGCCCAAGAGCAACCCGAAGTCCATTCACCGCCTCGCCGACTTGGCCCAACCGGGCCTTCGCCTCGGCGTGGCCAATGCCGAGCAAAGCGCCCTGGGCGCCCTCACCGCCCGGCTGCTCAAGACGCAGGGTCTCCACGACCAGGTCATGGCCAATGTCAAGGTCCAGACGCCGACCGCCGATATGTTGGTCAACCAGATGCGGACCGGTTCGCTCGACGCGGTGGTGGTTTATGAAGCGAATACCTCGCAGGTGCGGGAGCTGTTCACAGTCCTGCCGATCTCTGAGCCGGGAGCAAAAGCCGTCCAGCCCTACGCCATCGGCAGGAATTCGCAGCACCGCCTTCTGATGGAACGTCTGCTCTCCGCCCTCCGGTCGGCCGGGTCTCGCCAGCGGTTCGAATCGGCCGGTTTCCATTGGCGCGCCGCAGGAGATTGACGATGTCCCAGCCCTCCCCAGCCATCCCAGCGCCGGCCTCCGCACGCGGCCCGTCCGACGCCCCATTCTACATTGCGCTGATCGTGATCGGAAGTCTCTACGTGTTCTTGATTCTGGCCATGCTCGTGGCCGATGCCTCGTTCACCTCGCCCAAGCATTTCTGGCAAGCCCTGCAAAGCCGCGAAATCCGCTACGCGATCAAGCTCAGCCTCATCTCGTGCAGCCTGACCACTCTCCTTTCGGTGTGGGTGGCGGTGCCGATCGGCTATCTGTTGTCGCGCTTCCAGTTTCGGGGCAAAGTCCTCCTCGACGCGATTCTCGACATTCCCATCGTGCTCCCGCCGCTCGTCATCGGTTTGAGCCTGCTGATCCTTTTTCAAACGCCGCTCGGCAAGGCCGTCGAAAAAGTGCTGCCGGTCACTTACGAGATTCCAAGCGTCATCCTCGCCCAGTTCAGCGTGGCCTGCGCATTTGCCGTCCGGACGTTGCGCGCCACCTTCGAGCAGATCAATCCCCGCCAGGAGCAAGTGGCGCTGACGCTCGGCTGCCGTCGCAGCCAGGCTTTTTGGCTGGTCGTCTTTCCCGAGGCCCGCCGCGGCTTGATCACGGCGGCGACGCTGGCCTGGGCGCGGTCGTTGGGCGAATTCGGCCCCATCCTGATCTTTTCGGGCGCGACCCGCATGCGCACCGAAGTGTTGCCCACCTCGGTCTTCCTGGAATTGAGCGTGGGCAATATCGAAGCGGCGGTGGCGGTTTCGTTGCTGATGGTCATCGCCGCCGTTCTGGTCTTGGTGGTGATTCGCGTCTTCGGTTTGGAGAAAACCCTGGGGAGGCCGCTTTGACATGATTTCCGTGGAAAATCTGGCCGTGCGCAGCGGTCCGTTCAGCCTCAACGGCATTTCGTTCGACATTCCGACCGGACAATATGGCTTCCTCATGGGAAAAACCGGCACCGGAAAGACCACCATCCTGGAAGCCATCTGCGGCCTCAAACCGGTCTCCGCCGGTCATATCTGCCTCATGGGAAAAGAGGTGACCCGGCTCAAGCCGGCCTTGCGCGGCATCGGGTATGTGCCCCAGGACGGCGCGCTGTTTCCGTCCATGTCCGTCCGCGATCACCTGGCGTTTGCGCTGGCCATCCGCCGGTGCGTTCCGGCGGCCATCGAGCAACGGGTGCGCGAACTGGCGGCGATGCTCGACCTGGAAAAGCTGTTGCCCCGAGGCCCGCGCGGACTCAGCGGCGGCGAAGCGCAACGAGTGGCTCTCGGTCGCGCTCTGGCGGGTCGCCCCCAAGTCCTCTGCCTGGACGAACCGCTCAGCGCGCTCGACGAGGAAACCCGCGCCGAAATGTGCGGCGTGCTGCGCACCGTGCGCGAACGGACCGGCGTGACCATTTTGCACGTCACCCATAGCCTGGAAGAGGCTCGGAAACTGGCTGACCGCATTTTCGTGCTCAAAGACGGCCGGATTTGTCCGGAGGAAACTCAGATTCCTTGACCCTGTGTAAATTGCGCGTCACAGTCCGGCGTCCGCCCCCCTGCAGGGTGTCTGCGCGCGTCGATGACCAGTCCGGCACAAATTGTTGAATGTTGAGATGTGACCCCATCGTCTTCTCTGAATCACGCCCCGGACCGAGACCAGTGGCTAACTAGTGACCGGCATTTAACAAATAATACATTGTGCCAGAACAGCTTGGAGTTATTT
>CAYIIH010000409.1:0-5989 GCA_964363225.1 uncultured Verrucomicrobiota bacterium
TCCTGCAAAGCGTCCGAGCGCTGTTCCCGAAGCCGGAGGAGGAAATTGAAATCACCATCAGCACGACGCGGGATGATACCTTCTACCTGCTCAGTTCCGAAGCCAACCGGCGGCACTTGGAAGCTGCCATTGCGGATGTCAAGGCCGGCCGCAATCTGATGGAGGTGCCGTTGGAGAAACTACAAGCCCTGGAATGAGGCGAATCAATGATAGACACCGGCTGGTTTATCAGGCAACCGGCGAGGCGATCGTCATTCTCTCCTGCAAGTTCCACTATTGAATGGAGAGAACCCGCTGCACCCGAGTGTGGAGGCCAAAATTGTGAGCCTCCGGCTCAGTTTCGAGCGGTGAGCTGGCGGACGGCGTTGAAGACGACAAAATCTCGGCGACAAACCTCTCTCGCGCTGCCCGCTGCTCAGTGCGCCTGCAACAACTCCAGCAAGGCGCGATCCAGCTTGTGACCTCGAAAATCTTCGTAAGCCACGTCCTTGCGGTCGCTGTCCACGATGCCGAAAGAACCGCGCAGATTCCAGAGCGCCCAGCCCCAGCCGGCTTCCTGCCATAGTTCCAGGCAATCGCCCAACCACGCCCGCACCACCTTGTGCGGCGTGTGCTGGAACGCGCCACATTCGCCGACGTGGACGCCCACGCCCTTTTTCGCCAGTTCTTTCCACGGCTCGATGTTTTCCCGGCGAAGCCGTTCCTTGTCCCAGACATCGTTTTCTTTGATGGTCAGCGGCCAGGTCGGCTCGGGCCATTGATCGGACCCGCGCATCCAGCTTGCTTTGTAATGGCTGATGCGGGTTGGAGCATAGCCGCGCGTGCTTTGGCCAATGCCCAGCTCCGCCAGGCTGGACACCGGTATCGTCCCCCACTTCAAGCCGTCCGCGATGATCAGGCGGTCGCGGTCCTCCCTGCGAATGGCTTCGACCAGCCGTTTGACGACGCGGGCGTACGTGGCTTCGGGAATATCGGCCGGCTCGTTCAGCAGATCGAAGCTGACCTCGGTGTTGGGCCGGCCTTTGTATCGCTTGGCAAAGTGCGCCCAATGAAAAGCGCAGGCTTCAAGCGCCTTTTCGTCGCTCCACAGATCAAGCGGTTCCTTCGGCGGATTGACGCAATAGCCCGGCGCGCGGTGGAAATTGATATTCACGTGCACGCCATGCTTGCGGCCGAATTCGACGGCCTGGTCAATCTCCTGCAGCGTCTTCTCCCTCAGGTTCAGCCAGTCGTTGGGGTCCGCCCAGCAATGGTAGGACAACGGCAGGCGTGCGAAATCAAAACCCCATTCCCGCATCCAGATGAAATCCGTTTCGACAAACGGCGCCTGACGGCCAGCCGTGAATTTTTCGAGCAGGTTGAAGCCGCGCCAGCGGGGCAGCTTGGCGGCGCTGACCGGAGCAGCGGTTTTCTCAGCAGCGGAAAGGCCCAGCATGCTCAAAGCCGCCGCACTGCCGCCGCTGAGTTGAAGAAAATATCGGCGGTTCATCGAACTGGTTTTCATAGCGTGTTTCGTTCAAGTTTTCAGAGTCTCACTGCGGCCGGTGTTCACGCTTCAGCGTGTCTGCCCTGGAAAAGAGGACGGCGGCGCCCGCCCCCAAATTCATTTTCGAGGACGAGGAGGAGAACGAGGACGAAAAGACGGTCTGGAACTTCCGGGCACGCTCCTGGAGATTCGTACCGCGATGGAACTTGCACCGCCGTTGCCGGTGTGCTTCTGCGGTCGGCGTAATCCCTCAGTGATGGCGGGCGAATGAATTCCTTTCGGAAAGGAGCGCCGGTTTCCAACCGGCTTTGGGACGCCATGAACTGATAAGCCGGCTGAAAGCCAGCGCTCCGCCCACCGTGACTGACTCATTACCGGTCGGCGCTTCCCGTCGTTGACAGGCACCCTCTCCAATGCCTATTTTCGCTGGGTTGGCTGGTGACGTCGTTGTGTGCAGACCGAAGGTGCCGGCCAACCGATGCAGACCAGATGTCACGAATAATTTCCATCGCGTCCCGTGCTGGTTCAGCCCGGGCTTGGCGCCGCTTTTCCAACGATCTGCCCGGGCGATCGCCTTCTCTTTCACAACGCCGAGGCTTCACGTTGATCGAGTTGCTGGTGGTGATTGCCATCATTGCCATTTTGGCGGGGCTGCTGCTGCCGGCGCTGGCGAAATCCAAAGAGCGGACGCGGCGGCTGGCCTGCCTCAACAATCTGAAACAGTTGGGCCTGGGCACTCTGATGTATGCGGATGACCACAACGGCGATCTGTCCGGCACGATCAGCTATTTCGATGACAATCTAAATTGGATGCATCGGGATTATGTCAAAGCCTTGAAATCATTTCTGTGCCCGAGCACGCAGAATTTCATCAGCACGAATCGGGTGCCCAATCCAGTCACCGGCCAGCCGGAGTGGCGCGACCTGCAGGAATTCGCCCTCAACCGGACACAACGGCCAGGCCACAGCTACGAGCAATTCACCTGGTGGCGCGACCCGATGGAAAAGAAGACCCAGACCAAGGTCGCCACCCGGCCCCACCGCAATCTGGCCTTGGGTCTGCGCGGCACGGTGCCCGGCCCATCGCGCACCTGGCTGATGGTTGATGCCGATTCGCTTTTTAACACGCTGCCCGGTTCCATCAATGATTATCCCGATCCCGGCGACAACCACGGCGCCGAAGGCCACAACGCCCTGTTTGCGGATGGCCACGCCGAATGGGTCACCGTCAAAGGCGACCGCTACCTGGTCGCGCGCGAGCTCTCGCAGGACGACGGCAAGAGCCGGCCCTGATCGAAAAGGATGGCGACGACGGCCCACCCAGTGTTGAATGAGAGGAAACCGATGCAGTTCGATCCCAAAGCGATTTTGAAAGAAAGCCTGAGCCTGGCCGCGTTCCTTCCCCTTTGTTTGATCCTGTGCGGTTGTGGAAAGAGCGCCGTGGAAAAGGCTTTCGAGTCCGACAGCAACGGTTTCTTCTGCAAAGCATGCCGGACCAAATTCTATACCGGGGCCGGAATTTTTGCCGATCATTGTCCGCAATGCCGCAGCGCCAACATCCAGGAGGTGGTGGGCTTTGTCTGTCCCAAAGATCAGCATACCACCCTGGCGCCGCGCGGGCAGGGCGCAATGGCTTGCGAACAATGCGGCGCCATCACCACGGCTCTCCGTTTGCCCCACGAAACCGATTTCCAGAAATGGGGCGCCACCAGGAAAACCAAGGCCGACGTTTCGGCACAGCCATGATCCATCAACACCAAAGAAACTACCCATGAAAACCTTCCGCCAATTTATTCCGCTAAGTGTTATCCTTGCCGCCGGGCTGCTGTCCGCTCCGCTGCCGGCCGCAGAGCAGGCTCTTTTCTCGGACAACTTTGACACGGACACCTCCGCCAATTGGAATCTGGTGGAAGGCTCACGCGACGGAACGCCGGATTACACCGCCGACTTCGCCTTTGATTATGGAGCGGTCAAGTACGTGTCGAATGGCATTACCAATCTCATCCCGGCGGCGCCTAACTCCGCCGGGGGCATAACCAAAGGCGTCAAACTGACCGTCAACAATAACGACGCCAACGCCGCCGCCGCCGCCGTCAGCCTCTATCCCAAAGACCGCACTTTCAGCGGCAATTACGCATTGCGGGTCGATATGTGGCTGAACTACAACGGCCCGGCTTTTGGCGGCTCCGGTTCGACCGAGCACGGCACGTTTGGCCTGAACCATGCCGGCGACAAGGTCAACTGGGGCGGCTCGACCAGTGTGCCTTCCACGTTTGCCAGCGACGGAGTCTGGTTTGCGGTAGCCGGCGAGGCGGGAGACAACCCAGATTACCGCGCCTTCGTGGGCGACACTGCCACACCGGCCATTCCACTGAGAGATGTCGCGGGCGGCTTTCTGGACCGGGACGGCGATGGATTGCCGGAGGAAAATGTCGTTGACCCCCAACCCGGCACTTTTCCATTCAGATTGATCTTCCCCTCGCCTCCTCATGAAACGCCCGGAGCGCCGGGCAAACAATGGGTGCAAGTGGAAGTCCGCCAGCGCACCAATGACACCGGCACGCCGGTGGTGACGTGGCTCATGAATGGTTATGTGATTGCCGAACACAGCCAGGCGGCCGAACCGACCATCAACCAACTGTCCGGCAACGTCATGATGGGTTACATGGACATCTTCAATTCCATCGCCAGTCCGAGGGAAGATAACTTCGTCCTCTTCGATAATCTGCGGGTCGTGAGCCTGGACACCGAGCCGATTCGTCCCCTGGTGAGCATTGTCGCCACCGATGCTACCGGCGCAGAGCCGGGGACGGACACCGCGGCGTTCACCATCGCGCGCACCGGCAGTACCGGCCAGCCTCTGGCGGTCCAGTACCGCATCAGCGGTGCCGCCTCCAACGGGGTTGATTACGCCGTCCTCCCAGGTTCCATCACCATTCCGGCCGGCGCTTCATCAGCCGAAATCAAGATCACGCCGATCAATGATGCTCGCGCTGAGCCGACGGAAAATGTCGTTCTCATCCTGGCCGGCAGCACGGGATATGAAGTGCGCGAATCGCTTTCCGCAGCCGTCGAGATTGCCGATGACGGAGATGCGAATCCCACGGTCACCCTGAGCGTGGTTCGACCGGTGGCTTATGAATTCATTCCGGCGCGCGCCGGCCAATTCAGTGTCAATCTATCGGCGCCAAGCACCGCGGATTTTACGGTCGGGTACACTATCAGCGGCACGGCAGTGAACGGGGCGGATTTTGTGGCGCTTCCCGGTTCTGTGACAATCCCAGCCGGCGCGACGAGCGCCGTGCTAAAGGTCCTGCCAATCGACAATAACAAGCTGGATACGAACCGGACGGTTATTATTACCTTGGCCGGCGGTCCAGGTTACACGCCGGGCTCTCCGCTCACAGGGACGGTCACCATTCGCAATGACGATTTGCCGGCCGGCACCCTCCTGTTTTCCGATAATTTCGACGCGGACACGACGAGCTTATGGACGGTGAACGTGGCTCATGCGGACAACTTCGCCACGTTTTCGTATGATTACAGCGCGGATGGCATTCCTTCGGCGCCGAACTCCACCAACGGCACAACGCGCGGCTTGAAATTGGAATCCAATGTCAGTTCCGGAACCTTCACCGGCTTGAGTGTTTCGCCGACCGGGCGGGATTTCACTGGAGATTACCGGTTGCGATTCGATCTTTGGATCAACTACAACGGGCCTCTCAACGGAGGAGGATTTGGATCAACGCAAGCAGCCACGGCGGGCGTGGGCACGAAGGGAGAGACCCCGCAATGGCCGGGCGGCACGCCCGATAGCGCGTTCTTCGCCGTGACAGGCGATGGCGGATCCAGTACCGATTACCGGGCCTACATTAGTGGCGGAGCGTCTCTGGCCCCCAACACGGGAGCGTATGCGGCGGGCACCGGCACCGCGCCGGATTCCAGGAACAACCTCCACCCCTACTACGGCGAATTCGGACGGGAAGCGGCCCCGGAGGCGCAACTTGCCCTGCACCCCAACCAAACCGGAACCACCACCGTGGGAGCCGCCGGCGTGGCCTGGCGGGACGTGGTCATCACCAGGACCGGCGCCAGTCTCACGTGGAGCATCGATGGCCTGCCCATTGCCAGCATCGACACGACTTCGCTCAACTTATCGACCAACATTTTCCTCGGTTACTTCGACACCTCCGCCAGCCTTTCCGACAACGTCGCCATGAGCTTCGGTCTGATCGACAATGTCAGGGTGGAGAGTCTGACTGGCCCGGTCGAACCGCCCGTCATCACCATCACCCGAGTTGAGTTGCTGCCGGATAATCGGGTGCGAATCCTTTTCTCTGCCACCGGCACCGCCACGCAGTTTGCTGTGGAAAGCGCCGCCTCACTGACCGGAGCATTCGGCCAGGAAGCGACTGCCGACATACAATTGTTGCGGGCCGGGCCGCCGAGCGGCGATTTTGCGGCCGTCGTTGCGGCTTCGGGACCGATGCGGTTTTACCGGGT
>CAYIIH010000409.1:6089-7319 GCA_964363225.1 uncultured Verrucomicrobiota bacterium
CAACGTTCAGGCCTGTAGAAACCTGAAATCAGAAAGAATCTTATGAAACGTGCCAACCTGAAGCTGACCATTCCCGCCGCCGCCATACTGCTCTCCCTCTGGCCTGCCGTGGCCAATGCCCAAAGCTTTTCTGAAGATTTCGATGTTGATCACTCGGCTAGTTGGGTGGTGAACAGATCGACCGGCGCCAATGCCAATGATGCCGGTAGCTCGGCTGAGTTCTTTTTTGATTATAGCACTGCAGGCATTCCCTCCGCCCCGCATTCGGTTGGCACCACGACGCGGGGACTAAGAATGCAAGCCAACAAAACCGGAGGGATTGTCAGTGGGCTGAGCGTCTCGCCGATTGGGCAAACCTTTTCGGGGGACTACACTCTGCGATTCGACATGTGGCTGAATTACAACGGGCCGCTTGGCCCATCGCCGGTAGGCGGAAGTGGTTCAACCCAAATGACCAGTGCGGGCATTGGCACGGCTGGTACCACACCGCAGTGGGCAGGCGGTACTCAGGATAGCGTTTGGTTTGGAGCTACTGGTGATGGCGGGACCACCGCAGATTACCGCGCTTACTCACCCGCTGCTGCGACGGGGACGGGATACACAGCCCCGAGTGGCGTTTTTGCGGCCGGCACCGGCACCAGTCCCGATGCGAGAAATGCTGGTCACACGTATTATGCTGGGTTCGGTGGAGCGTCGGCCCCGGAGGCCCAACTGACTCTGTTCCCCGGACAAACCGGCACCACGGCTCCCGGTGCTCCGGGCATGGCTTGGCGAGACGTGATTATCTCCAAACAAGGCAATCTGGTGAGTTACTCAATCGATGGTTTGCCTATTGCCAATGTGGATATCTCCGCTATTACGTTGGGTGGTGGCAACATCTTTCTGGGGCATTTTGATCCTTTTGCCGGCAGCTCCACCGATCCGAATGCGGTTAACGTGCTCTTCGGCTTGGTCGATAATGTGAACGTCACACCAATTCCCGAACCGGCAACCTACGCGGCGGTTTTCGGCCTGTTGGCCGGCGCTTTTGCCCTGATCCGCCGCCGCACTTCGTAGAATCAGGTTGCCAAAAGAATGGTTTTCAAAGCCGCCCCACCCGGCGGCTTTTTTATGTGCGGCTGGCTGGCTGAGAACCTTGGCACTCTCTACAAGCCGGACTGAAAGCCGGACTGATCCACTACCCATCGTAGCGGCGTCTCGGCAGCGCCGCCATTCTTCCCAAAAGAAGTC
>CAYIIH010000410.1:0-7289 GCA_964363225.1 uncultured Verrucomicrobiota bacterium
GAACTCCCAATAACAACCTGTAGTGTGAGGTGGAGTCAATAGGATACCCAGATTCCCCTAAATGAAATTTCGCGCTTTGAACCTCTGAATCGTAGCAGCCGACGTGAGTCGGCTCTGATCAATCGGGTCGGAAATGAAGTGAGCGGACTCACGTCCGCTGCTACGAGGTTCGTGGGGAGGCAGGGGAATGGCCGGAAGGTGGTCGTCCAGAGGCGTTTCCACCACGCTCTTGGCTCCTTCCTCTTGCCCCTTTGGGACTGAGACAACGAAGGTGACAGAACAGCCTGGCCAGCCGGTTTCATGGTGAAGGTTATTGATACATTGCCATTGCCACCGCTGAGACCGCGCAACTCGACTGCAAATAGAAGAGTGCGCGGTCTTAGCTTGGAGTGTCATAACAGATTGGCAGAAAAAAACAATGCAAAACCGGCGGGCATTTTTTTCAGGGCGACGTGCCGCCGTGTGAAAGTGTTTAAAGACCGAGACGCTCTGCAACTGTCCCTGACCACGATTGGCACCCATTTCACGGAGGCAATGAGTCACGGAGGCTACGCCAGACCCGCGAGACGCGGGGGCTACCCGGTTCACGGTAGGGCGAGACTCCGTGGAGCCGTGGAATCCCGTCCGCCAAGAAGTCACGGCTCGACGCCTGCCTGTGCCTTCACGGCAGACAGGGAGTCTCGCGCCACCGCCTTTTGGCTGCGGCAGGGCCCCACCGCGTCATCAGGGGTAGATTTATCTGCCGAATCCAGGTTCAACCCGCTCGTAATCCCTCAGTCACCGCGGTCGGGGCGCTGGCTTGTAGCCGGCTGGCCACATCTTACCCCTCCAAGCCGGTTGGAAACCGGCGCTCCGCCCGCCATGACTGAGGCATTTCACCCGCTCCATCACCGCCATCGACTTTTTCGTTCCCAACCTTTATCGTGAGGGCCGAAATCGAAAATGAGAGCACAAGAATCAGTCCTGCCGCGCATTCTGATCGCGGACGATCAACCCGATGTTTTGGAAGCCTTGCGCCTTTTGCTCAAAGGCGAAGGGTGCCGCACCGAGACCGTGAATTCTCCGGCCCAGGTGCTGGCGGCCATCAAAGAGCGGGACTTTGATGTCTTGCTCATGGACCTCAATTACGCCCGCGACACGACGTCGGGCCAGGAAGGCTTGGAGCTGTTGGCTCGCATCCAGGCCCTGGACGGCACGCTGCCGGTCGTGGTGATGACGGCCTGGAGCAGCGTCGAACTCGCCGTCGAGGCCATGCGCCGGGGCGCGCGCGATTTCGTGCAAAAACCGTGGGACAATCCCCGCCTGCTGGCCATTCTGCGCAACCAGATCGCCCTGGGCAAAGCCTTGCGCCAAGGACAACGCCTGGAAGCCGAGAACCAGCTCTTGCGGGCGGAGGGATTTTCCAAGCTGATCGCCGAAGCGCCTTCCATGCGGCCCGTGCTGGACATCACGAGCCGCGTGGCGCCTTCGGATGCCAACGTGCTGATCACCGGTGAAAACGGCACGGGCAAAGGGTTGATTGCCCAGGCCTTGCATGCGGCCTCGCAGCGCGCGGCCAAGCCGTTTGTCACCGTGAACATGGGCGGATTGTCCGAAGGCGTTTTTGAAAGCGAACTGTTTGGCCACGTCAAAGGCGCGTTCACTGATGCCAAGACGGATCGCGTGGGCCGCTTTGAACTGGCCGAAGGCGGCACGCTGTTTCTGGACGAAATCGCCAATGTTCTTCTCAATCAGCAAACCCGATTGCTCCGGGTGCTGGAGACCGGCGAATTCGAGCGGGTCGGCTCTTCCAAAACCCATCGGGTGGATGTGCGGATGGTTTCGGCCACCAACGCCGACTTGAATGCCGAGGTGGCGGGGGGCCGCTTCCGCCAGGACCTTTTGTTCCGGCTCAATACCATCGAGATTCATCTCCCACCCTTGCGCGAGCGCCGGGAGGATATCCCGCTCCTGGCCCGGCATTTCCTGCAGCAGCATGCCCAGCATTACCGCAAGGAATTGGCCGGGTTCGAGCCGGAGGCCAGCCAGGCGCTCCTGGCCCACGCCTGGCCCGGCAATGTGCGGGAACTGGACCATGTCATCCAGCGCGCGGTGCTCATGGCGCAAGGCAAAAGCGTCAAAGCGCAGGACCTCGGCTTGCGCATGGGCCGCGAAGGAACACCGCGTCTGGATGACATGAGCCTGGAAGAAGTGGAATCGTTTTTGATCAAGAAAACGCTGGCCCGCTTTGACGGCAACGCCAAGCGCGCGGCCGAGACCCTGGGCTTGAGCCGGAGCGCCTTTTACCGGCGCCTGGAGAAATACGGACTTTAGTGCGGTCACCGCGCCCACTGAAGGCAGGGCGGCGCGCCCGCAAGTCTGTTGGCTCCTGCAGAGGGCAGGTTTGGAATCTGAGATTTGAGATTTGAGATTTGAAATCAAGCGCAGCGCGGCTTGTGGCCAAAAAACTAAAATACGAAAATTACATTCCGCTGCTGGCCCTGCTCGCAGGTTTGCCGGCTGTGATCGTCATGGTGGCCTTGCTGTGGCAG
Source organism: uncultured Verrucomicrobiota bacterium (assembly GCA_964363225.1). Lineage (GTDB taxonomy): Bacteria > Verrucomicrobiota > Verrucomicrobiia > Limisphaerales > CAYIIH01 > CAYIIH01. The sequence continues at coordinate 2,532 of CAYIIH010000410.1, forward strand.
GGCGATTTTACAGGCAGAACACGCTGGACGTTGGTTACGCTCGTGCTGGCTCCCTGGCTGGGGGCGGCCTTTGTGGCCCGGGAACGCCTGGTCCGGCCGCTCCAGACCATGGCCAATTTGCTGGCGGCTTTGCGCGAGGAGGACTTTTCCATCCGGGCCCGAGGCGCTCGGCGCGACGATGCCCTCGGCGAACTCATGCTGGAAGTGAACGCGCTGGGCGCGACGTTGCGGGAGCAGCGTCTGGGCGCGCTCGAAGCCACCGCGTTGCTGCGCACGGTCATGGCGGAAATCGACGTGGCGGTTTTTGCCTTCGATGGCGGCCAACGCTTGCGCCTGGTGAATCGGGGCGGTGAGCGTTTTATGGCCCAGCCGGCCGAGCGGCTCCTGGGCCGCACCGCCGCCGAGTTGGGATTGGCCGATTGCCTGCAAGGCGAAGCGGCCCGCACGGTGCAAATGACTTTGAGCGGCGGCCTCGGCCGCTGGGGCATGCGCCGCAGCGTTTTCCGGGAACACGGCCGGCCCCATCAGTTGCTGGTGCTGACCGATCTGAGCCACGCCTTGCGGGAAGAGGAACGGCAGGCCTGGCAACGGCTGCTTCGCGTGCTCGGCCACGAACTCAACAATTCCCTGGCGCCGATCAAATCGATTGCCGGGAGCATGGAAAGCCTGCTGCGGCGGCAACCGCGTCCGGAGGATTGGGAGGAGGATATGCGGCGCGGGCTGGAAGTTATTTCCACGCGGGCCGGCTCGTTGAACCGGTTCATGGATGCTTATTCGCGCCTGGCCCGTCTGCCGCCACCGCGGGTCCGGCCGCTCTCGGTCTCAAGCTGGGTGCAGCGCGTGGTGGCGCTGGAAACACGCCTGCCCGTCGCGCTGCAGGCCGGCCCGGAGATCAACCTCCAGGCCGACGGCGATCAATTGGACCAACTGCTGATCAATGTGCTGCGCAATGCGGTGGATGCCGTTCTGGAATCGCGAACGCCCGGCCCATCTGCCAGCAGCGCCGGCGCCACGCTGCCCAGCCTGGCGGCTCAGCCGGAAACCGAGGCCGAAGTGACGGTGGGCTGGAAGAAAGCGGGTCCGCACCTCGAGGTCTTTGTCGAGGACAACGGCCCCGGCGTTTCCAATACGGCCAATCTGTTTGTTCCGCTTTTCACCACGAAACCCGGCGGTTCAGGCATCGGCCTGGCATTGAGCCGGCAGATCGCCGAAGCCCATGGAGGGAGCCTCACGCTGGAGAATCGGGCCGCTGGCCACGGATGCATCGCGCGGCTGCGATTGCGCCTGTAGGTCTGGATGAAGTAATGCCTCAGTCATGGCGGGCGGAGCGCCGGTTTCCAACCGGCTTGGAGGGATCAGACGTGGCAAGCCGGCTACAAGCCAGCGCTCCGCCCGCGGTGCTGAGGGATTAACGGATAAAATGGATTGCCTTGGGAATTCCTTCCCTTAGCCTTCGCCGTGATGCAATTCCGACGCACACCTGGCCGCTCAAGAGCATTCCCACACCGGCCAGGCTTGGCTGCGGAGAGTCCCTTTGCCGGATTGAGCCGCAGGCCGGAACAGGGGGACTTGTTTTGATCGCTGCGCGTGGATCCGGTCAATGGGGCTTGCTGGCTTTGCTGTTGTCGGCGGTGACCATCAATTACATTGACCGCGGCAGTCTCTCGGTGGCAGCGCCCCTGGTGTCCCGTGAATTCTCGCTCTCGCCGGCGCAGTTGGGTCTGTTGTTTTCGGCTTTCTTCTGGAGCTACGCCGTCTTTCAACTGGTCGCGGGCTGGCTGGTGGATCGTTACGAGGTGAAATGGGTTTACGCCGCTGGTTTTCTCCTGTGGTCGCTCGCCACCGCCGCCACCGGTCTTTTGACGAGTTTTGCCGGCTTGCTCCTGATGCGGTTTTTGCTGGGCATAGGAGAGAGCGTCAATATCCCGGCCTGCTCGAAAATTCTCGCTCGCCATTTTCCTGAGCAGCAGCGCGGTTTTGCCAATGGACTGGTCGATGCCGGGACCAAAATCGGTCCTGGATTAAGCACCCTGGTGGGCGGGTTGTTGATCGAGCAGTACGGCTGGCGGGCTTTATTCCTCGGAGTGGGCTTGGGAAGTCTGCTCTGGCTGGTGCCATGGCTCTGGTACGTGCCCAGTAATGAGAGCTCGCCTGGGCCGCAAACCGGCAGAGGACCGAGTATGCTTGAGATTCTGCGGCGGCGAGAGGCCTGGGGAACGTCGCTGGGCATGTTTACACTCGGTTATGCGTGGTACTTCCTGCTCTCCTGGCTGCCGACCTATCTGGTGAAGGAAAGAGGTTTTAGCCTCAGCGCAATGGCGGTGTTTGGTTCGCTCCCATTCTGGGGCATGGCCGTTACCTCCATTGCTGGTGGCTGGGCCTCGGATCGCTGGATTGCCGGCGGAGGCACCCCAACCCGGGTGCGGAAGACCTTTGTCATCACCGGACTCTTGCTGTGCGCCGCGCTCATGCTGTCGGCGGCCTTTGTGGCCGACCGTTCGATATCATTGGGTCTGCTCATCGCCGCCTCGTTGTCGCTGGGCATCTTCACCTCCAACGTTTGGGCTGTGACGCAGACGCTGGCCGGGCCAGAGGCGGCGGGCAGGTGGGCAGGCATCCAAAATGCCATCGGCAATCTGGGCGGCGTCATCTCACCCGTCGTCACGGGACTGATCGTGGGCGGGACTGGATCGTTCTTTTTGGCCTTTGCGGTCGCCTCCGTCATGCTCGTTTTGGGAGCGGCAGCGTATCTGACGCTGGTGGGTGAAATCGCGCCGTTGATCTGGGCTCAAGGGCGCGCCGAAGAAGCCGCCGCCGGACGGGCTGCCAGCCAACAGTCCGTTTGAACGCAACGTGGAGGTTGCGGCCACGGCTTGCGGCTGTCTGAACCGGCGCGCGGTCTTTTCGGGCTGACGCCTCTCCGGCAGTCTGAAACCGCTGGATTTCGATATCCTCCCTTGCTTTGAGCGGCGAATTTTTCTACTGCTAACGGCCATGTCATTGTTAACTGGCAAGATCGGCCTTGTGTTTGGCGTGGCCAACAAACGTTCTATCGCATGGGCCATCGCTCAGGCCTGGAGGCAGGCGGGAGCCACGCTGGCGTTCACCTATCAAGGGGAGCGGCTGAAGGAGAACGTGGAAGAGCTGGCGGGCGCTTTCGGCGCCGACACTTTGCTGCTGCCTTGCGATGTCACCAAGGACGAGGAAATCGACCGGGTTTTTGATGAGGTCAGCCGGAAATTCGGCCGGCTTCATTTGCTGCTGCATTCGGTGGCTTTCGCCCCGAAAGAGGCGTTGGAAGGTGAATTCATCAACACCAGCCGGGAAGCGTTTCGGATCGCACACGACGTGAGCGCCTATTCGCTGGTGGCGCTGGCGCGCCCGGCAGCGCGGCTCATGACCGAGGGCGGCAGCATCCTGGCCATGAGCTATTACGGCGCGGAGAAGGTTGTGCCCCACTACAATGTGATGGGCGTGGCCAAAGCGGCGCTGGAAGCCAGCACGCGGTATCTCGCTTACGATTTGGGTCCCGGAAAAATCCGCGTCAATTGCATCAGCGCCGGTCCGGTGAATACGCTCGCGGCCCGGGGCATTTCTGGCTTCACTGAGATGCTCAGACATTACGAAGCCCGCTCCCCGCTCAAGCGCAATGTGCTTCCGGACGAACTGGGCGCGACCGGCACCTTTTTGGCCAGCGACGGCGCCGCCGCCATCACCGGCCAGGTCATTTATGTCGATTGCGGCTATCAAATCATGGGGATGTAATGAAGACGTTGAGAGTGGTGAGTTGAAGGTTGAGAGCGGGACTTGAAGAAAAAGCAATGGGCCCATTGACACCCTTGCCTCAACGCTCATCATTCAACCTGCAACGAAAGCCATGCCAGACAAAACCATTCAAATACGCAGCAACCTCGCCGTGGTGCAGGACCACTCGCGGTTGTTTGGTGATTTTACGTTTGTTTATCCGGTCATCTCGCGGCGGTCCCGCGGCCTCTCTATCGGCATCAATCTGAATCCGGACAAGGTCTGCAACTTCGACTGCATCTATTGCGAGGTGGACCGGACGACGCCCGGCAAGGTCTCCCGCATTGATCTGGACCAAATGCGCGACGAGCTGATTGCCATGACGCGGTTCGCCCTCGATGGCGGCCTGGCCAAGGAACCCAAATTCAATGAAGTTCCCTGGCTGACACGGACCATTCGCGACTTTGCTTTTAGCGGCGATGGCGAGCCGACCTTGGTGCATAATTTTGCGGAGTGCGTGCAGGTGGTTGCGGAGGTGAAACGCGCAGAGAAACTCGACAAGACCAAGATTGTTCTCGTGACCGATGCCGCCGGGCTTGACAAAGCCGATGTGCGCCGGGGCTTGGAGTTGATGGACGCGAATCAAGGCGAGATCTGGGCCAAACTCGATGCGGGCACCGAGGTTTACTTCAGGAAGATCAATCGCACCTCGGTTCAATTCGAGCGCATTCTAAAAAACCTCAAGGAGACCGCCCGCGTCCGGCCCATTGTCATTCAAAGCCTGTTCCTGAAAGCTCACGGCGAGATGATGCCGGCTGCGGAACTAGACGCGTACTGCGCGCGCCTGAACGAGATCGTGAGCGCCGGCGGAAAAATCAAGGAAGTGCACGCCTACACCGTGGCGCGCCCGACGCCCGAGCCTTTTGCCACCAAGCTGAGCGCTGCGGAACTGACCGCCATCGCCGATCAGATTCGACAAAAGACAAGCTTGAAAGTGTTGAGCTTTGATTGAGC
>CAYIIH010000411.1:0-7284 GCA_964363225.1 uncultured Verrucomicrobiota bacterium
AACCGTTTCCGGGCGCAGTGCAGCAGCGACTGTCCCGTCTATGCCGACATGCAAGCCAAGCTCCTTGCCCAAGCCGAAGAAGCGTTGCATCCAAGGCCCGTGGCACGCCCGCAGCCCCCTCTGATCGAACCATTCCTTCCCGTGAAAAAGGTTTACCTGGAACAGTTCCAGGCGGGTCTGCGCCTCGCCCTGGAGGAAGTTCAAAAGGGCACGAAGATGCTGCGCATCCTCAAGCTCTTGAATGAGCGCGGACTGAAAACTAGAACGGGACGGCAATGGCGGTATGCAAGTCTGCGGAATGAACTCCAAAATTTGGAGAAGCCGCGCGTCCCACCGCCAGACTCGGGCAAAGGCGCCGGCCTTCCTGAATGCCCCGACGCCGAAAACGCTTCATCGAATGCCGGCCCGGCGATGCCGCTGGACAATGCTGAAGGCTCGGAAGGGGGCCTTCATCGGTGAGCTTTGCGCCAAGCCGCACGGACGCTTGAACCTAAAAAGAGCAATTCAACCGCAGATAAACGCAGATGAACGCAGATACGAACGAGTTGAATACCGGCAAGAATTCACCTCCTGGGTGAGCACTGCTTTTCCCGTTTTATCTGCGTCTATCTGCGTCCATCTGCGGTTTTCTCGTTCCACAACTGCCGGATTTAGGTTGAAAGGAGCTGTCACATGAAACGGCCATCATTTGTCCGGTGGACAAACGCAGCAGGCATCGGTGTCGCCTTGCCCCTGATGAGCCAGAAACAAGAGGCCGCGAAAGCAGCTCGGCATCGCTCCGCATCCTTCTTCAAAGCTCGCCCCCCAGGCCAAGTCAAGGCCGTTCACCTCGCGCCAGCCGTGCGTTGATGTCGTCCAGAACGGCGGGAACGTCCCAGATGCCGTCCACAACATAATGAGCGCCGGATTGATGCAGGCGCGTGCGGGCGCGCTCGAGCCTGGCCTGCAAAACGCCCGGTTCCAGCCGGGCGATTTCTTCGGCGTTTAGTCCGAGTTCATTGCCGGTCCTGGCCAGGCCAATGGTCCACATGCCGGCGTTCAGGCCTTCGTCAATGCCGGGCAGCGTGTCGTCCACCTTGACGCAGGCTTCAAAGGGATAGACGCGAAGATGCATGGCGTTCTGCACGCACATCCACGGCTCAGGCCGGCCGGCGGGCACATCCGAGGCGCACACGGTGGCGTCGGGCTCGTAGCCGCGCCGCTTGGCCTCGGCGAGCAGGATTTTCATCATCTCGGTCGTGTAGCCCGTGGTCGAACCGATCTTCAAACCGCGCCGGCGGAAATCCGCCACCGCCTCCAAAGTGCCGGGAATCAGATCGGAGTAATCCGCGAGGCAGGCCAGTTGCAGCGGCACAAATTCCTGGAACATCGCTTCCACGTCGTCTTCGCCGGGCTGGCGGCCGTGCGCGGCCTGCCAGCGCCGGCTTACAGCTTCGATTTGCGAGATTTTGCCTATATGCACCTTTTTATGGGCGCCCATCGGAGCCCGGGCTTCCTCGATGGAAATGGGCACGCCTTTGCGCTTATAGACCTCAATGAAGACGACGGCAGGCGCATAACAACCGTAGTCCAGGGTTGTGCCCGCCCAATCCAAAAGGACCGCCTGCAGTGGTCCACGGTAAGAACGCTGAAAACAAAAGTTCATGGTTTGTCTGCCGAATACTTGCTTGTCATGGTCAGAGTCTGGGCCACGGCTCAATGAGTTGAGCCCGGTAAAGTCAGCGTGGGCCAGGACCGGGCGTGAGTCGAGGCGAAAATGGTTGAGGGAAAACATTCATGAATCTTTGGCTGCCTGCCAACGTCACCATCACATGAAACGCCAACGGCACCTCCAGCCCGGAATGTACCGGGTTCAGCGAGACAAAACTGCCATGATCCGGACCCGCATTCATCAGCCTCTTCTGGCTTTTGTTTGCCTCCTCGGCTTCGCCGCCCTCTCCGCTGTCAGCGCCGGTCCAAGCGATCAGGGTTTTGTACCTCTTTGGAATGGCCAGGACCTCACCGGTTGGAAAAAGGCCGGAGGCGGCGCAACCTATCGTGTCGAAGGCGATTGCATCGTGGGCGAAGTCGGCCCCGGCGCCAATACCTTCCTGCGCACCGAGAAAACCTACGGCGACTTCATTCTGAAAGCGGAGGTCAAGCTCGAGGTTCCCGGCAACTCAGGCTTTCAATTCCGCAGCCACCAGAAAGACGGCGACGGACGCGTTTTCGGTTACCAATGCGAGATTGATCCCTCCGACCGGGCCTGGTCAGCCGGCATTTATGACGAGGGCCGCCGCGGCTGGCTGTTCTCGCTCCAGGATGACCCGGTCGCCCGCCAGGCCTTTAAGAAGGTCGATTGGAACCAGTTTGTCATCCAGGCCATCGGTCCCTCTCTCAAGACCTGGTTGAATGGTGTCCCATGCGCCGACCTCATCGACATCATGGACCTGGAGGGCTTTTTTGCCTTGCAGGTCCACGCCGGGAAACAAGGCAAAATCCGCTGGCGCAACCTTCTGCTGAAGGACTTGGGCTTCAGCGCCTGGCAGCCGCTCTGGGATGGCAAGTCGTTCGACGGCTGGGAAAAGATCGGCGGCGGCCACTGGACAATCGAGAAGGGCGTCCTTCACGGCACTTCGCAAAAGACCGAATCGCAGCACGGCCATCTCATCACCAAAGAGCAATTCGGCGATTTCGCCGTCCGCCTCAAGTATTGGGCCAAACAGGGCAACAGCGGTCTTTATTTCCGCGTCGAGAAAGGCGGCGCGGCCGGCGTGCTGGGATTCCAGGCCGAGATCGATCCGGAGAAAGATGCCGGCGGGCTTTACGAAACCTCGGGCCGCGCCTGGGTGGTCCAGCCCAAGCCCGAAGACGTGAAGAAATGGCACAAGCCAAACCAATGGAACGAAATGTCCGTGGTGGCCAGCGGCCAGCGCATTGTCGTCCATGTCAACGGCCAAAAAACGGCCGAGTTAAAAAACGATCCGGGCCGGCTCAAAGGGCATCTTGCGCTGCAACTGCACGGCGGCCAGGACATGGATGTGCTCTTTAAAGAAATCGAAATCCTGAAGCTTTCCCAAACCAAGTGATATAAAGATGACCATGAAAACACGCATCACCCGCAGAAAATTCATCGCGCAAAGCGCCCTCGGCAGCGCCGGCTTGTGGCTGGCGGGCATTCAAGTCAATGCCCAACCGCAAGCAACCTCGCCGAACGACAAGCTCGACATCGGCGTCATCGGTGTCGCCGGACGCGGTGGCGATGACCTCCAGGAAGTCAGCAGCCAGAATATCGTCGCCCTCTGCGACGTGGACGAAAAAAGCCTGGCCGCCGCCGCCCAGAAGTACCCGCAAGCCAAGACTTACCACGACTTCCGCCAACTGATCGACCAAAAGGGCATCGACGCCATCGTTATCGGCACTCCCGACCACACCCATGCCGTGGCGGCGGTGGCCGGCCTCAAGAGCGGGCGGCATGTCTATTGCGAAAAACCGCTCACTCGCACCGTTTCCGAGGCGAGAATCGTCACTGACTTGGCGAAGAAACATCAGCGGGTCACGCAAATCGGCACGCAGATTCACGCCGGGAACAATTACCGGCGGGTGGTCGAGTTGATCCAGAGCGGCGCCATCGGCCCCGTGCGCGAAGTCCACGTCTGGGTGGGCGCCGTCTATGGCGGCATGGACCTGCCGATGGAATACCCGCCCGTGCCGCCGCACTTGCACTACGATTTGTGGCTGGGGCCGGTCCCCCATCGCCCCTATAGCCCGGAATGGGTCCCCTTTAAATGGCGCAATTGGTGGGCTTTTGGCGGCGGGTCATTGGCCGATTTCGGCTGTCATTACATGGATTTGCCCCATTGGGCCTTGGGTCTGAGCCATCCGCGAGCCGTCGAGGTTTTGGACGGGCCACCCGTCCATCCGGAATCAACGCCGCCCTGGCTGATCGTGCGCTACGAACATCCGGCGCGCGGTGAAAAGCCGCCGGTGCAGCTCACCTGGTATCATGGCAGCAAGTATCCCTCGCAACTCATCTCCAAGGAACAGTTCGAAAAGTGGCGCAGCGGCGTTCTGTTCATCGGGACCAAAGGACAATTGCTGGCGGATTACGGCCGCCACTTGCTGCTTCCCGAAAAGGATTTTGCCGGGTTCGTTCCGCCGCAGCCGTTCATTCCCAACTCCATCGGCCATCACAAGGAATGGATTGAAGCCTGCAAGAACGGGGGGCCGACCACGTGCAGCTTCGATTACTCCGGCCCGCTCACCGAGGCCGCGCTGCTGGGCAACGCCGCCTACCGCGCGGGGAAAAAACTGGAGTGGGACGCCAAGAGCTTGAAGGCGGCGAATTGCCCCGAAGCCGACCGGTTCATCCGGCATCAGTACCGCGAAGGGTGGGCAATCTGATTCAAAAGCAAAAGCTGCCCGCGAATCACGCTCAACAACGCGATGGCGCTGAGCGCCCTGGGTGAAGGCGCCGGTCGGAGGGCTATGGCTTGAAAATCTCCTTGGCCCGGATGTTCAATCCCGGAAAACAAAGGGAAGTGAAAGTGTCTTTTTCCTGATAGACCGCGGCGGGGTGTTCGTGATCCTTTTGCAGGTGATACACTTCAATGGTTCTGGCATGGGGATCGACAATCCACATCTCCTGGACGCCCGTGGCGGCATAGACTCTCCGCTTCGGATTCCTATCCAGATGCGCTGTGCGGTCGGACAAGATTTCCACCACCAGATTCGGCGCTCCTTCCGCCCCCGCCCGCGTTAAAACGGAAAGTCGTTCGTTCGCGACAAAAACCTTGTCCGGCTGGAAAACGTTGTGCTCGGTCAAATAGACGTCGAAGGGCGCGTCATAGAGTTTGCCGATGGGATGCTTTTCCAGGTATTTCATCAAAAGGAACTCGACGTTCCTGGAAATATCCTGATGGTAACGATTTGGAGCCGGTGCCATAAATAATTCCCCTTCGATGAGCTGATAACGCGGACCCGTTTCGGGCATTAAGCGGTAATCCTCCGCCGTAACCAATACGGATTGTGCAAGCGTCATGGCCAAACCTTAATCTTGCCTCCCATGACCGTCAAGAAGACGGGAGCGCCGGTTCAGCGCAATTTTTTATTTCCAATTGTCCTGTCCTGGCTTACCGTCTGCCTCACACCTAGAGATTATGGCAAAAAATCATACATACAAATTTTGTTTCGGCCCTTGGAACATCAGCGAAGGTTCCGACCCTTACGGCCCTACCACGCGCCCTGCCCAAACGTTCGATTGGAAACTCGATCAGCTCAAGAAGTTCGGCTTCGACGCCATGATGTTTCACGACGACGATGCCGTCCCCGACCTCGATAACAAGTCGGAACAGCAAATCCGCAAGGAAGCCAAAGAACTGAAAAAGCGGCTCGATGACCTGGGCATTGCCGCCGAAATGGTCGCGCCGCGCCTCTGGTTCAGCCCCATGACCATTGACGGCGCTTACACCAGCAACGATCCCAAAGCGCGCCAATACGCCATCGACCGTTCGCTCCGCTGCATTGACATCGCCAAGCTGCTCGGAACCGATCTGGTGGTCTTGTGGCTGGCGCGGGAAGGGACTTACCTGCGGGAAGCCAAGAGCGGCAAACGCAGCGTCGAATTGATGGTGGAAGCGTTCGATAAAATGCTGGCTCACGACAAGAAAGTCCGGCTGGCCATCGAGCCGAAACCGAACGAGCCGATGGACCATGCTTACATTCCCACCATCGGCCATGCGCTGGCCGTGGCTCCGTTGACCCGCGACCCCAAACGCGTGGGAGCCTTGATCGAGACCGCCCATTGCATCTTGGCCGGGCTTGATCCGGCCGATGAAATCGATTTCGCCATGACCTTTGGCAAACTCTGGTCCTTGCACTTGAACGACCAGAACGGATTGAAGTTTGACCAGGACAAGCCATTCGGCAGCACGAACTTGCGCAGCGCCTTCAATCAGGTGCGCGTCCTGGAGCGGAACAAATACGGGAGCCGCGGCGAATGCGTCTGCTTTGACGTGCATCCCTTCCGCCCCACCAAAGTCGAGCATTGGCTGGCGCACCTCGACAACAGCCGGCGCACCTTCCTCAAGTTAGTCGAGAAAGTCCGGACATTCGACGAAGCTGCCGCCCAGAAGCTGATTGCCGACCGCGATTATCAGGCGCTCGACCAAATGGTCATCGAGCATTTGCTGGGATAACGATCACTCTGAGGCTGCCTGTTTGACAAAGCCCTGCGCTTTCAGCCAAAAGAGACAATCCTTGGTCCAGGGATGCCCATTGGCCAGGCCGAGGCCATGTCTGCCTTGCTGGTAAACGTGAAGGTCGAACGGAACTCCGTTCCTGCGCAAAGCGGCGGTAAATTCGAGACTGTTCTCCACCGGCACCGCTGTGTCTTCGTAGGTGTGCCAGAGGAACGTCGGCGGCGTTTGAGGCGCCACTTGCAGTTCGTTCGAGAGCAATTTGACCAAATCCGGCGCAGGCTCCTTGCCGAGGAGGTTGTACTTGGACCCTTGGTGCGTGAATTGTCCCATCGTGATCACAGGATAACAAAGAATGCCCAGATCAGGCCGCGAGCTTTGACGTTCGATAGGATCCGCCGCGTCCGGCTTTCCCGCATCAAAGTGCGTCAGCAGCGTCGAAGCCAGATGCCCGCCGGCCGAAGAACCCATGATGCCAATGCGCTTGGGATCGACTTTCCAATCCGCCGCATTTGCCCGGACCAGGCGCAGCGCACGCGCCGCATCTTCCAGCATGCGCGGATGCCGGTAGCCGGCCGGACCGAGCCGATATTTGAGGACGAAACCGCTCACGCCGTTGTCGTTCAGCCAGAGCGCATAGTCTTTGCCTTCATGCGCAGCCAAGCCGCCATAAGCACCACCGGGGCAAATCACGATGGCTGCGCCGGTCGCTTTGGCGGGATCGGACAAGTACGGTGTCAGCGTTGGCATATCTTTGTCCTCCTTGCCCAACGCGCCGGGTGCGCCGTCGGGCCACAGTGGAATCGGAGCAGAGGGTTGAGCTTGCGTTACGCTGGAACAGAACAGCGCGAAAAGAAGGGAGATGAAGGTTTTCATTTTGAACGGGTTGCTTGATGGTCTTTTGAAGAATGACGATAACTGGCGTGCCAGGTTTTTCAATGAGGAACTCCCGGATAGGGTCTTTGGCTTTGCCAATGACAGAAAAGCTGATCGTGACCGGGGGCGAACAAAATCTTCACCACTGCCAATGTCCTCGGGAAGGTGAACAAGCCCAGGCGCGTCATCTCGCGCCAAGCTTAGGCTGGTCAGAGGGCGCAAATGGGTTCAT
>CAYIIH010000412.1:0-7277 GCA_964363225.1 uncultured Verrucomicrobiota bacterium
ATTTCCTGGGACCATTTGGGGTGGGACGGACGGTTTGGAGGGCCGAGCCGGAGGGTGGGGTGTGCTCAAAAGGGCCGGCCGGGCGGCGGAACAGGCGCTTTTTCTGCCTGGCGGGGCGGGCGGGGGGCTGTGGGGCGATTCAGCGACGCGGGTTCAGAAAAAAACCGAGTCGGCCCGGATGGCGGGATCGGCTCCCGACGGCGTTCCGACCGCTTTTCGGGCCTGGGAAGCCCTTTCGAGGCCAGAATCGCTCAATTTAGGAGGGAATTCAAAAGCATGTCAAAACCATGTCTTGCCGGCGGCAAACGGCCTACGATTGAATTCCCTTGGTGTCTGGCGAGGATGGTGGTAAATCCAATCGGAAAAGAAGTATGGCTTTCACTGATTTTCCGGCGCAACAGAACGTAACGCACATACTGCAACGAAGTCTGGAGGGAGCACGGGTTGCTCATGCCTACCTCTTCACCGGCCAGCGCCTGGAGGAATTGGAAGGAGTCGCCCGCGCGCTGGCCAAGACGTTGAATTGCCGGAGCCACGCCAAGCGGGGTGTGAGCAATTTGGCATTGGATAGTTGTGATCAGTGCTTGAGCTGCCGGAAGATCGAGGGAGCGATTCATCCGGATGTCCAGTGGGTGCGGCCCGAGTCGAAATCCCGCGTGGTGACCATCGATCAAATTCGTGATCTGATGCAGATAATTCACCTCAAACCGACTGAAGCGGCCTATAAAGTCGGCGTCATCGTGGCCGCGGACAGATTGAACGTACAGGCGGCAAACGCGTTCTTGAAGACGCTCGAAGAGCCGCCCCCCAAATCAGTTTTTGTGCTGCTTTCCACCGAGCCGCAGCGCGTTCTGGAAACCGTCCTGTCAAGGTGCTTGCGCTTGAACTTCACAGGCGAAAACGGGCTTCACATCATGCATGCTTCATGGCTTAAATCCTTCAGCTCCATGGCAATAGAAAGTCAGAAAGGCTTGCTTGGCCGTTATCGGTTGCTCGGAAGTTTGTTGGCTCAACTCTCCCAAATCAAAGCTGCCGCCGAAAAAGGTGTTTCCCTCCAATCACCTTTAGGTCAATACGATGACATTGAACCCCGATTGCGCGAAAAGTGGGAGGAAGAGTTAAGTGCGGCCATCGAAGCGGAATACCGGCGCCAGCGTACCGATGTGCTGGCAGGATTGCAGTGGTGGTTCCGGGATATCTGGCTCCAAACGCTGGCTCTAGGCCATGATTTTTTGAGCTTTCCAGATCTGTCCGCTGCCACACAGAAGATTGCGCGGCGAATCTCATCCAACGAAGCCATGGAGAATCTGCTGGTGCTGGAGCAGGCCCAACGTCTGTTGGGGTCAAATGTTCAAGAAGCGCTGGCACTTGAGGTCACTCTCTTGAAGCTCAAGCTATAAATCGCCACGCCAACATGGTCGGATTCTAATATCTGTGTCTTTAAGAAGCTCTGCCGCAAAACCAAGATCGCTCTCCAAACAGGGGCCGGATTCCGGACTTGATCTGTGGTCAACGGTCTTTAGTGGCATGTTCGGTTGTTGGCTGGGACTCGCTCTACTTAAGTTTGGCAATCCCGTGATCCTAGACCGCTTGGTGGAGCCGCCGCGAGGCTTTTGGGAATTCGTGATTCAATCCTGGCCTCTGAAATGGGGCTACCTCCTCTTGTTGCCGGTGGCGATAGCAGGCTTCAAAGTTGGATCGCTGAAGACCCAGGCTCCAAGGTGGCTCATTCTGTTGCCGTTGTTATGGTTAGGATGGCAAGTCATCGCTGGTGCCAGAACAGTAAGCCCGGCTTTGACGCGAGTCACTTTGATGCACTTTGCCTCGTGTGTGATATCCTTTTACTTAGGGTTGTTTTGCCTGGGCCGTGTGAAGCGGTTGGTTCCTTTTGCTGCCGCTCTTTTGGGAGCATTCCTGTTTGTTCTCTGGCTTGGTTTTGCCCAGCATTATGGAGGACTGGAGGCAACACGCCAGCAATTATACGAACTCCCGAATTGGCAGCAATACCCGCCCGAATATCTCAAGAAAATCGCCAGTAATCGAATATTCTCCAGTCTGGTTTACCCTAATGCACTGGCGGCATCAGTGCTTTTGTATTTGCCTTTCCTTATGGTATTTACGTGGATTTCGACTGCCCGTTTCCCTCCTGTTATACGGGGCGTTCTGGCCGGCTTGGTTGGTTACAGCTCTTTGGCCTGCCTTTACTGGTCGGGATCCAAAGCGGGCTGGCTGGTGGCGTTGCTTGTTTCACTCCTTATCTTGGTTCATCAGCCACTGCCGCGAAGGACGAAACTCATCATAATCAACATCGTCCTTGTGGTTGGTTTAGCCGCTTTTTTTCTGAAGTTTGCCGCTTATTTTGAGAAAGGGGCAACGAGCGCTGCTGCACGGATGCAGTATTGGGAGGCTGCCTGGCAAACCTTTCGGGAGCACCCCATGCTAGGAACCGGACCTGGCACATTCTCTGTTCCTTACGCCAAAATCAAACCGCCTGAAGCCGAGATGGCAAGACTGACTCACAACGATTTCTTGGAGCAAGCCTGTGATTCTGGAATTATTGGCTTCTTGACCTATGCCGGTTTTATTATTGCGTCTCTGGTAATGCTTTATCGAAAAAGCAACTTAGCTTCAGAGCCTCTGTTCTTTTCCGTCTGGCTCGGTTTGTTCGCGTGGGCGGTCCACAGCGTGGTGGAGTTTAACCTCTACATCCCTGCGCTGGCTTGGCCAGCCTTCGCCTTCCTCGGTTGGCTATGCGCATCATTATCCTCAAGTCCGACCAGAACGAATCAATTCGACAAGTTAGGGTTGACCGAGTAATCTTCCGACTCTCAATGAGAATTCTATTTCTGAATGGGCCTAATCTGAATCTGCTGGGTCAGCGTGAACTTGGAGTTTATGGGCTGACCACTCTAAAGGAGATCGAAGCCAAAGTCCGGGAGCGGGCTGGCATCCACGGAGTTGATATCGATTTTCGCCAGACCAATTCAGAGGGTGAGTTGGTAAGTTGGATTCAACAGTCCAAGGGGAAGTTTGATGTAATCGTTCTAAATGCGGCGGCCTTTACGCATACTAGTATTGCCATCCGGGATGCCATTTCAGCCGTCGGCATTCCGACGATTGAGATTCACCTGACCAACATTCACGCACGTGAAGAGTTCAGACACATTTCGATGATAGCACCGGTTTGCCGAGGCCAGATCAGCGGTTTTGGCTCGAATTCTTATCTGTTGGCGCTGGAGGCTGCCGTTAACCTTAACGTAACTTGATTTCTGTGCAAATTTGGCTCAAAAAGGCTTAACACTGTCGTTTATTGGCATCCAGAATCTTTGCTTGACGGGTTTCTTTCATATGATTAATCTGGTTTGCAGGTCTTAACAGTGGAATGAGCAGTGTCGATTCTCGGTACTGCTCTTTTGCTTAATGCGCACGAAGTACAAAAAAGTCATTGTGGTGGATACTCTAACCAGGAGGCGGCGGTGGATCTGAAAGATATCAAAGCCATCATTGATCTGATGAAGAAGAACTCCATTTCAGAGTTTGAGCTTGAGAAGCAGGATTTCAAAATCAGATTGAAACGTATGCCAAATGGAGGTCAACCCTCCCTGCCTTTGGAGGAAGGTTCCCAATCTCCTTATCTTTCTGTTGCGTCTGCTGGAGCGCCTCCGTTGCCTCAGATAAGTGCGCAATCCACGCCCGTTTCCAATGATCTGGAGATAAAATCACCCATGGTTGGAACATTTTACCGGGCACCTTCACCTGAAGCGGCTCACTACATCGAGATCGGCTCCGAAGTCACTCCAGAAACGGTCGTCTGCATCATCGAAGCTATGAAAGTCATGAACGAAATCAAAGCCGAGGTCAGGGGCGTCATCACACAGATTCTGGTTGAGAACGCCAAACCGATCGAATTTGGGCAACCTTTGTTTAAGATTCACCCCATCTAAGCCGGTCAAACACGGCTTCGACTCCGTCCTGATTCGACTCTGAATTCTCCTCCTTTACCGCATGTTCGAGAAGATACTGGTAGCTAACCGCGGAGAAATCGCCGTCCGCATCATTCGGGCCTGCAAGGAGTTGAACATTCGAACGGTAGCCGTTTACTCAGAAGTGGATGTCAACTCGATGCATGTGCAATTGGCTGATGAGGCGATCTGCATCGGCAAGGCCCCCAGCAGCGAAAGCTACTTGCGGATAGACCGGTTGATCAGTGCGGCCGAAATCGCCGATGTCGATGCCATTCATCCCGGATACGGTTTCCTTTCTGAAAACGCGCACTTTGCTGAAGTCTGTGAGAACTGCAACATTCGGTTCATAGGTCCAAGTTCACAGGCCATGAATGCGCTTGAGAACAAGGCTTCCAGCCGAGTCTTGGCCAAGAAGGCAGGCGTTCCTATACCTCCCGGTTCCGAAGGCCTGATTGAGAACGAGCAGGAGGCCATAACTAACGCCAAGCGAATAGGTTACCCGGTTATTATCAAGGCCATTGCGGGAGGAGGAGGTCGCGGCATGAGAAGCGCCCACAACGACATCTCCTTGATCAAAGGCTACCATACGGCCCGCAATGAGGCGGAAAAGGCCTTTGGCAATTCCGCCGTCTATATTGAGAAGTACATCGAGAATCCCCACCATATCGAGTTCCAAATCCTTGGCGATACCCGCGGTAATCTTATCCACTTAGGCGAGCGTGATTGCTCAATTCAACGGCGAAATCAAAAAATCGTTGAAGAAACACCGTCGCCGCTCATCGAAAACAAGTTCAAGGATTTGCGCAAGAAAATGGGCAAAGCAGCCCTTCGAATTGCTGAAATTGCCAGCTATACCAGTGCCGGCACCGTCGAATTCATTGTTGATGACCAGGGCAACTTCTATTTCCTCGAAGTCAATAAACGCATCCAGGTGGAGCATCCCATTACCGAAGAAGTGACCGGAATCGATATCGTTAGACTGCAAATTCTTATTGCCATGGGCGAGACACTCCGCATTTCACAAGGGGATGTCCACTTCAAGGGTCATGCTATCGAATGCCGCATCAATGCCGAAGACCCTTTCGACGATTTCCGGCCCTCACCCGGCCGCATCGAAATGTACTATGCGCCGGGTGGTCGAGGCGTGCGCATCGACAGTCATGCTTACGCCGGATACACCATCCCTTCTCAATATGACTCGCTCCTCGGCAAACTGATCACTTACGGCAAAGACCGGCGGGAAGCCATGGACAAAATGAGCCGCGCCTTGAGCGAGTACATGATTACGGGGATCAAGACAACCATACCCTTTGAACAAGCCATCCTCCAGGACCCGAATTTCAGGCGGGGAGTTTACTCCACCAACTTTATCGAACAGCTCTTGGGCGGCGCCCGCCGGGAATTGATCGAAGAAAAAGCCTGAAGCTGCCGTCGTATCCCTCCTTGGACTATTCACTGTCTGGCATGAAACCGCTATCCGAGTGCCGGCTTTACACGTTTGTTGACACGGCTTTTCTGGGTGGCCGTTCTGTTGAAGCCGTCGCCCGGCAACTGTGTGAAGGCGGTTCGGATCTGATTCAGCTTCGCGCCAAAACATCCGCTCCGGATGAAGTTCGGCAAATGGCTGCGGCCCTTCTGCCCATCGCTGCGCGCGCCAACATGGGTCTCGTGATCAATGATTACCCTCAAATCGCTGCCGACACCGGCGCGCCGCTTTGCCACTTGGGTCAGGAAGATTTTTTAAACGCCAAATACACCCACGTCCGCCAAATTGCTCCAGCCAACGTTCACCTCAAAATCGGTTTAAGCACTCATACGCCCGCCCAAGCCGAACGAGCTTTGTCCGCCGGAGCAGATTATATCGCCGTTGGCCCGGTTTATCGCACGGCCACCAAACCCACGGCCCAGCCTGTCACGCTGGAATACGTCCGCTGGGCGGCGCGGCATGTTCCGATTCCCTGGTTTGCCATTGGCGGTATTACCTTGGAGAACATTGGCGACGTCCTCGCCGCCGGAGCGACACGAATTTGCGTGGTTTCAGCCATTTTGAAGGCGCCTGACATAGCCGAAGCTTGCCGGCTATTCAAGAAGCACCTAACTTCCAGCCCGCTATGAAGCGAAAATCGCTCCTCGCAAACCGTGCATCGTAAACCGCAAATATCCTCATCATGAGTATTCTCGTTGTCGGCTCGACAGCTCTCGATTCCATCAAGACTCCCCAAGCGGCCAATCCCCGTTTGCTGGGCGGTTCAGCCAGTCACGCCGGTGTGGCGGCTAGTTATTTTGCGCCGGTTAAACTGGTGGGCATCGTTGGCGAGGACTTTCCCAAACGTTATCTCAATCTATACCGTCGGCACGGCATTGATCTCGAGGGCCTGCAAATTGTCCCTGGCAAAACGTTCCATTGGGCCGGCGAATATGAAGTCAACATGAATAACCGCCGCACCCTGCGGACCGAACTGGGTGTGTTCGAGAACTTTAGCCCTCGCCTCTCCAAAGCGCATCAGGAAACCCCTTATGTTCTTCTCGCCAATATTGCGCCCGCATTGCAGCACCACGTCCTGGACCAAATGCGGCGGCCCACGTTCGTCATCGCTGACACCATGGATTTGTGGTTGAATATCGCCTTGGCCGATTTATTGAGATTGCTCAGGCGAATCGATGCCTTCGTCCTGAACGACAGTGAAGCGCGCCTGCTGACCAAGGAAGACAACCTGCTGGCCGCTATCCGACAAATCCATCGCTTGGGACCGAAATACGTCATCGTTAAGAAAGGCGAGCATGGGTCTGTTCTCTCTTCGCCGGCAGGACTTTTCCTGGCTCCGGCTTTTCCGTTGCGAAAGGTCGTTGATCCCACTGGCGCGGGCGATTCCTTTGTCGGAGGCCTGTTAGGCTACTTGGCCAGTCAAAACGGGTCCATTGACGCTCATCTTCGCCGCGCGATCATCCATGGCAGCGCCGTCGCTTCTTTTTGCTGCGAAGGTTTTGGGTTAACACGCCTGGCGCGCATCACCCACCGGGAGATCGAAGACCGGGTCAAGCACTTGGAGGCCCTGGTGCGATTCTGAAAAGCGCTCTTCCATGCCGCACGTCCGGCCAAGGACTGTTTATCCGGCATTTTTTGGCAATTGATTTTTTGACAATTGACCAGTTGCAATCACCCCGTATCTTTGGTAATAAGGCTTTGTCTGAGACGCGGGTGTGGTTCAATGGTAGAACGTGGGCTTCCCAAGCCCGAAGCGAGGGTTCGATTCCCTTCACCCGCTCCATTTTTGTCGAAATTTCTGCCTTCACTGACAAGTTGTCCAAAAC
>CAYIIH010000413.1:0-7270 GCA_964363225.1 uncultured Verrucomicrobiota bacterium
CGCCTCAATCCTCTCCCCACTCGTTCCTCGCGGGGAGAGGAAGAACTCGCCCGGATTGTTGCAAGAGCCTCATGCGCTTCTCCAAACTTGTCGGCTTGATCCTGAGCTTGTTCCTGGCCACCGGCGCAGCCTGGGCCGCCGAGGACGCGGCCTGGAGCTTTGGCTCAAGTCGAGCCAGGATTACGCCCAAGGAACTGTTCTGG
Source organism: uncultured Verrucomicrobiota bacterium (assembly GCA_964363225.1). GTDB lineage: Bacteria > Verrucomicrobiota > Verrucomicrobiia > Limisphaerales > CAYIIH01 > CAYIIH01. The sequence continues at coordinate 204 of CAYIIH010000413.1, forward strand.
ATGGGTGGCTTCGCCGCCCGGACGCGACCGGCTGAGGGGACTCTCGATGATCTGTGGGTGAAGGCGTTGGCGCTTCGCGCTCCGGACGGCGGTGTGACGGTCATCGTCGCCGCAGACCTTGTGGGCATTCCCAAATGGATGTACGAGGCCGCCGTCTCCCGGCTTCAGCGCGAGCACGGCCTGGATCGCTCGCGCATCCTTATGGCCACGTCACACACGCACTCAGGGCCGGTTCTGCGGGACGCGCTTCAGGACATTTATCCCCTTGATGAACGGCAGCGCAAACTGATCGCGAAGTACTCGGACTGGCTCGCGGAAACCATTGTCGCGACGGTAGGCGAAGCCATGGCCCGGCGCAGTCCGGCGTGCCTCTGGGCAGGGGAAGGGAAGGCGACCTTCGCGCTCAACCGCCGAACCAACAAAGAGAGCGATCTGCCCGAGATGATGCAGCGCGGTGAATCCCCACGCGGACCTTCCGACCACGCCGTGCCGGTCTTGGCGGTGCGCTCCCTCGAGGGCCGGTTGCGGGCCGTGGTCTTCGGCTATGCGGCGCACACCTCGGCTCTCGTTCAGAACTATCGCTGGTCGGCCGACTACGCCGGTGTGACGCAGCGGGCGCTCGAAACCCAGCACCCGGAAGCGTTGGCCATGTTCTTTCAAGGTTGTGGCAGCGACCAAAGTGCGGCCCCGCGCGGAACGACCGAACTCTGCCAGAAGCTTGGCGAGAATCTTGCCGCCGCGGTCGAGACCGTCCTCGAAAGACCGATGCGGCCGGTGTCACCCCGGATTCGGACCGCGTTCGAATTCATCGCGCTGGATTTCGGCGAGCAGCCGTCGAAGGCCGATCTTGAAACCGCCGCGCAGAGGAGTGACTACCGCGCGCGCTGGGCAAAGAGGCTCCTCTCAGAGTCAGCGGCCGGCAGGACTTTCGAGCGCAGTTATCCCGAATATCCCGTCCAGGTTTGGAAGCTCGGCACGGATCAGCTCTGGATCGCGCTTGGTGGCGAGGTCTGCGTTGATTACGCCCTCCGCTTCAAAAAGGAGTTCGGTTCGGGCACTTGGGTGACCGGATATGCAAATGATGTAATGGCCTACATTCCTTCGCAGCGACTCTGGGAGGAAGGCGGTTACCAAGCCGGCGCGTTCGACGTGTATGGCCTGCCCGCCAACCGCTGGTGTCCGGACATTGAGGAACGGATCGCTGGCGCCGTGGCGCGGCTGGTTGAGAAGGTGCGTTAGTTGGCGGAAGCCAAATTGTGTTCAGCAAATCTTTAGAAATTATGCGATTCGCAACAACGATTCTTCTGTTCTTAAACTTGTGCATATCTTGGCCGGTGGTCGGGGCCGACCATCCGCTGGTCGTCGAGATTTGGCCAGGCCAAGTCCCAGATGAGAGCGGCAATATCGGCGCGGAAAGGGTCGTTATGTCACCGAAGCTGGACCGCAAACAAGTCGAAGTCACCGAGCCGACCCGGATGGTGACCGACGTCACCAAACCGACCCTCACGATCTATCGGCCGGCAAAGGATAAGGACACCGGGACAGCAATCCTGATCTGTCCTGGAGGCGGCTACTGGAACCTTTACTGGCAGTTGGAAGGCGAGGAAGTCGCCGCCTGGCTGAACTCGCTGGGCGTGACCGGCATCATCCTCAAGTACCGGGTGCCGCGCCGCCCCGATGAGCCGAAGGGCGAGCCGGCCCGGCGTCCGCTCCAGGATGCCCAGCGGGCCGTCAGCCTGGTCCGGAGCAGAGCCATTCAGTGGGGCATCGATCCGCAGCGAATCGGCATGGTGGGTTTCTCGGCGGGCGGCCATCTGGCCCTTGCGACGGCGACGAACTTCGAGAAGCGAACCTATGGGCCGATTGATGACATCGACAAAATCAGTTGCCGGCCCGACTTCGCGATTCTGGTTTATTCGGGCTACCTGAAGGCGAAGGACAAGGATGAACTCGCTCCGGGCCTGCGCATCCCGGCGGGGACGCCCCCCATCTTCCTCGTGCATGGCGGGGACGATATCGTCAGCCCGCCGGAGCACAGCCTGTTCATGTACCTTGCTTTGAAGCGAGCCGGCGTCCCGGCGGAATTGCACATCTATGCCACAGCCACCCATGATTTCGGCGTCCGCCCCAGCGACCATCCGTACTCCACCTGGACGGATTCTTGCGCCCACTGGCTGCGGCATCAAGGATTCCTCCAGCCGCAAACACGGCCGTAGCTTGACCGGGAATTGGAAAGGACGGGAATAGCAAAGTCAGGCACTGGCCCGTTCTTGATTGGATCCCGTTCTTGATTGGATTGCGAAGCAATCGGGATTCGATTAATTTCACCTGGTAGCCAATTGGCAACGAGACTATGACATCACCAGAGGCAATGTGGACCGAAGCTGACACGCTCAGAGCCTGCCGGATTTGGGCTGACTATCAACGAGAGAACGACGTGACAGGACACAACGGCCAAGCGGTGGGCGTTGACCCTGCCAGCGGTCGCGTGTGGTTCGGCGAATCGGCCAAGGACATTGTGCTGAGCCTGGAAGCGCTAGGGATCCGCACGCCACTATTCTTTCTTCGGGTCGGGCAGGACTATTACGCTCGAAAGGGAGGGCGTCGGTGATAGCCGGGACGGTGGGTGCCGAAGGGGTGCCGGTAATATCCATCACGGTCGCCTCCCAGGCGTGCCGCGCTACCATTGACACGGGCTTCAATGGCGACCTGGAACTGCCGGCGGCGCTTCGCTCCTTCGTGAGCGCACGTTTCATCGGCCGCACTCGCTTCCTGCTCGCCGCCGGCCAGACGGCGGTTGAAGACACGTTTCTGGTCAGCTTTCCTTTCGATGGCGAAACGGTTCTTGCCGAAGCAACCTTCACGTCAGCCTCCGAAATCCTGATTGGAACCGGGCTGCTCCGCCGGCATCGGGTGGAAATCCACTTCCCAAACCGAACCGTCTCCCTGGAGCGTGTGACCTGAAGCGCTGCGCCGCGGCAGGCAGAATAAATCCAGCGTCGATCTTGGGAACCCGTCTATCGCATTGGTTGTTGTCGTAAACCAGGAACGGCCCTGTCCGCGCTCACGGACACTCACTCGGACGCCTGGATGAAACCAAATCCGGCAGGGCGTGCGGACGGCGGAGGGAAATCTGCCGCAACGGCCCAGCAAAATGAACGGATGCGACCATCTCTGACTTTGCAATAGCCGGGACTGACACGTTTACGGTTGCATCGTTACGGCTTGAGCGGATGAACTGGGTTTCCCGCCGGATCGACAATGGTGGGCGTCACGAACAAGATCAGGTTTTTGCGAACCGCATTCGTCGATTCGCTCCGGAAAAAACGCCCCAGCAGAGGAACATCAGCCCGCACGGGGACTTTGTCCTTCAACTCAGTGGCGGCGAGGTCGGGAACGCCTCCCAAAACAACCGTTTGACGGTCTGCAACAGTGACGCTCGCCACAGTCTGGCGAAGGCGGAAACGAGGCAGCGGTACAATCGGCTTTCCCTTTCCTGGATCGTCGTAGCCCAAAAACTCGACGAAAGTCGGCATGATGGTCATTCGAATCGAAGAACCATCCGCAGAAACAAAAGGAATGATATCCACCGAGGGACCAAGTGGCACTTGTTTGGTCTCGAAAGCATCCTCTGCCTTTATCTTGGTGGTTGAGCCGCCCCCTGTGGCTTGTTCGCCAGCGTGCTTGGGAAAGACGATCGTCTTGGCTTCTGTGACTGCAATTCGCGCCTGCCGACTGCTCAGGGTTGTAACGGCAGGGAGACTCAGCACATCCACGCCAGACCGGCTTTCGAGCGAGCGGAGCAGAAGCCGAAGTTGCGCGTCAGTGAGGATTCCGGTCGCGGTGGCGGCGGCAATTCGGTTTGTAGTTTGAGGGACAGTTCCTGGAACGGCGTTGCTGCCGGATGGAGGCGGAGACGGCACATCGGCACCAGTCCGGCTTTCGAGCAAGCGAAGCAGATGCCGGAATTGCGCGTCGTCGAGGATGGGGGTCAAGGTGGCGGCGGGAGTCCCGTTTGTAGCTTGAGGAACGGTTTGTGGAACGACGTTGCTGCCCGACGGAGGCGGCGGGGAGAGTGAAGGGGCTGCCCGGAGTGAGGCCGCCAGTTCGTTCTTTTCACCCGCGGCAAAAACATTTCCCAGAAACCAATCCAAGCCCAAAGCCTTGGCGTCCGCATCCGAGAGATCAACCACTTTCACTTCGAGGCGCACTTGCGGTGGAGCGGTGTTCAACACCTGGATGGCTTTTTCAATCAAGTCGAGTTCCGCCAGGGTCGCTCGAACAAAAATGATCCCGGTTCTTTCGTTGAAGAATGCCGCTTTACGAGACGGTGAAGCAGGGCGGTCATCACCTTGCTGCCTAATTGGAGGGGCTGGAAAATCGACGCCGGCTTTCTGGAAATAATCTCGAAGGGCCTTTTGCAGGCCGGTTGCCGTGCTCGGATCATCTTCCGATGGCGCCAGATTTCGTCTGATTGTGCCCGGGTCCACTTTAAACGTCCGCGTGAACAGCGGCGGAGGTTCATCGGTTTTTTGAGAGAAGACCACGGCATAATCTTCGACGGAGTATTTCAATGGTTGGTCAGCGGATTGGATTATGGCGTCGAGCAGGTCGGCGAGCCGGACGTTTCGGAGCGCCGGGTTGATCCGGATGATCACCTCCTCACAATAGACGGGTTTTGGCGGTGCGGGAAGCGACAGTTGCTGTCCAGTTGCCTGATCAACGTCATTTGACTGCCGGGGTGGGGTCGGCACTCCCCGCGACGAGATGATGAAATTCATCCTCATCCTGCGTTTGTCTGGGTCTCGCCTCTGGACCTCCTGGTCCAATTGCTTGACGACGTTACTCAGGGGGATGCCGTCGTAGAAAGCTTCATCCAGGATGATCGTGTCCAGCTTCTGAAGTATCGCTTGCCGCTTTGAGCTGGAGGCGATGATGTTCGTCCGGGCAAATGGATGGGCCGTCTCAGCGGTCATTGCTCCTGAACCAGCCGTGGTCGCTTTCGATTCCTGTGCCAAAACCACGTTCCGGCCCGCCGCGATGAACGTAACGATGGTTAACAGGGCGATCGCCCCCGCCAGCCACCAGCCGGAGCCATTTGCTTCTGTCGGCAAGTCGAGCAACCGCCGAATGCGCTGCAATAATGATCCGCCACTGGCCGCCAGGCGCAATTGCCTCGGCGCGCTGCGCAACTCTTCCAGCGTGGCCAATGTTTTGGCGTACGCGATCCGGTCGCCGCAGACCGCGACCGTCAGATCATCGCAGCAATTCTCCCGCTCCTGGTCAATCTGGCGCGACACCCACCAGATCGCCGGGTGATAAAAAAGGAACGTTTCGACGACTTTCTGGAGCAGATTGACGAGATAGTCGTGCCGCCGGATGTGGGCCAATTCATGCGCGAGGATCGCTTCCAATTGCGCCGGAGTCAGATTCGTGAGCACGGTGGCCGGCACAAGAATGACGGGCCGCAACCATCCGACGACCGTGGGCACTTCGACGAGGACCGATTTGAAGAGGCGGACGGGCCGGCTGACCTTCAGTTCGCGGACCAGTCTGGAAAGCTGCTCCTCGCACAGAGCGTTCAACAGTTCCGAAGCGTTGTTTCTGAGCCGCCGCACGCAGAGCCAGCCGGCGAAAAGCCGCAGAGACAAAACCGAAACCACGCCCAACCAAACGGCCACCAGCCAAGGCAGCGCGACCTCCAATTGGCGGGAGAAGCCTTCGAGCTTGGATCGAAGGGTGTCAGGCAGGATTTCAGGTGACGGGGAACGTTCCGGTGGTCGCAACGCCGGGGCGACCAGAAAAGTCTCCTGAACATCTGAAAAAATCACCCCGGTTATTGTTGGTCGCAACTCCCGTTGATGGCTGACTTGGTTGAACGTGACGATGGGAGCGAGTGCCATGAGTGAAAGCGCCAGACAAGCCGCGAGATAGCGGGTATGGGCCGGACTTTTCCGAAGCGCTCCCAACACTACGCCGAGTAACGCAGCCAGCACCGCGCCTTGCCAAAGAAAGTGTAAAAGCGTCCAGCCGAGCGCCTGGGCAAACGGCTGTTGAAAAAGCGCCAGTAAAGCTTTCATTGAGAACCTCCTTGCAATTGATCGAGCAGTTTTCGGATTTCGGCCAGTTCAGCGGCCGACGCCTTCTTCGCCGAAAGGGCTTGCAGGACAAGTTTCTTTGCCGAGCCGCTGAAGGCGCGGTCGAGCAAATCACTGACCAGTTGCCGTTGGGTTTCTTCTTCGGGGAGCCGGGCTTGATAGACGTGGGTGCGCTCCGAGTCGTCGCGGGTGACCAAGCCTTTTTCAGTCATGATCTGCATGAACTTCAGCACGGTCGTGTAACCTGTGTCCTCTCCCAATTCCTCCTGCACCTGGCGGACGGTGCTGGGACCGCGCTGCCAGAGCACACGGAGGATGGAGAGTTCGGCGTCGGTTGGGCGGGGCAAAGAGGGCTTTGGCATAGCATTATGGCGTTACTGCGAAGAGGTTTTACGAAAACGTTCGTAAATGTCAACGAAAATCTTCGTACAAGAGGGTCTGGACTGGCCGAGGCGGTTCAATCCAGATGCTGCAGGCGCGCACAGCTCCCCGCAATTGGGGCCACAACCAGAAGATTCCAGGAAATTCCCCACAGACTCAGGACGGACTACGGGGGATTCTTAGTTTCCTTAACGTAAACGTAAACGTGTCAGTCCTGACCCTTCACGCTCAGTGCAGTCAGCGCTGGCACGACATGTTTGTCGAGCAACCCGGTCGCCGGGTTCACTTTGCCTCTTTTATCGGGTGTTAAAGATGATGGCCTCGCCGCCGGCGACGTTCGCGCCTTGCTCGCTTGCGCGCGCGAGTGGGTCAATGTGTATGTTGCAGGGCGTGACCATGCCCCAGGTGGACTCGATGCGGATGATGGGCTTGGAAAAATCCCACTGCCTGAAGCCGACGGGAAAAAGCAAGACGCGAGCGGGTGCGCGGTCCGGGCCGTCAGCCAAAACACTCGCATAAGGACGTAAAGAATTTAGGGTCTTCTGGAAGTCGAGTGGGTAGTTTTTGGTTCTGAATGTGGGTTTGAGC
>CAYIIH010000414.1:0-7191 GCA_964363225.1 uncultured Verrucomicrobiota bacterium
CCCCTGCTGAAAAACCTACCCGTTCTATGCAGAATCAATAGTGAGGACTGACCCCTCAGGCGCAAAGATACAGCATTAAACCTGGCTTGTCCCGATCCACTATTTGGCCAGCCGATAGAAAGCAGGAGCGGTGCCAATGGTCTCGGTCGCGCTGCTGCTGCCCAGCGAACCTGCCACGTCCTGCCAGTTCGGATTGATCAACGTGGCTGACTTCTGCAGCTTGATGCCTGCATCACCGCTCCAGTTAATGGTCACAGTAGTGCCACTCTGAGTAATGGAGGTGATCCGCAACTCAGCCGTCTGCGGGCCCGGGATGCCCGCGGCGGTTGCACCGCCCAAGGCCGCAACTTCGGCATCGGTCATGACACCATTCCGGAACTGGATGCTGTTAACGAATCCGACTGCGGTGTCGCCGTCTTCGTCACTAAACAAGAGCGCCACAGGGTCCAAGGACCAACGACCGTCCACGCCGGCACCGAGCGTCTGTCGATTGACCAGCACGCCGTCGATGTACTTGCCGACGGAGCGGTCATTCAAGTTCACGGAGAAAACCACCCGATGCCACTTGTTGGCCACGATCGTGCCGTGATACGCGCCGCTGATGCCGATCCCGTTTGCGGGGTTCACAAAGAAGTCACCGTCATTGGAATTGCCGGTGTTTGTCTGGAGAAACACACGCCACGTGCCATCGCTCTCCGTGGGGAACATGACATCCGTGATCAGAGTATAGCGATTGACATAAGTGCCGCCGCCGTTCGGCAGTGCGCCGTGCGGCATCACGTAGCCTTGCGTGGCTGTCGCCGCCGGGAAACTCATCACCTTGGCGGGCTGCCCGTTGATATTCACTTGGCTGAAGGTAGTGGCCGTTGCCGTGTTGCCGCGATATTCCAAAGGCGCTCCCACCGTGGCCCTCAGGTCACCCTGATCAAAATCCCATTGGCCAGTCACCACTACCGGCGGGGGCGGGTTGACCGTCAATGTCACGACGGCGCTCGGCACCGAGCCGGCCGGATTGGTCACGAACACTTGATAGGAGCCGGCATTGGCTGCGGACACATTGGTAATCACCAGCGAAGCACCCGTTTGCCCGGCCAGATCGCTGCCGTTGAACTTCCATAGATACGACAAAGGCGGAGCGCCAACGGCTGTGACACTGAACGTCGCGTTCAGACCGGCAATTGCCGTCTGGTTTTGCGGTTGAGCGGTGATTTCAGGCCCGCCCACCACGACGACCGAGAAGTCATTGCCAGCTTGGCCAGCCTTGTGAATGGCGGCAACCTCCTGCGGAGTCAAGGCGCGCTTCCAGATGCCTAAATCATCAATGAGAGCGTTGGTAATGCCGGCACTGCCATTGTCGGTATAAATGCCCCGGCCATCCTGGCCGATATTGACCTGAAATGGCCCGGTGTTTGTGACGGTCCCAATCACTTTGGTCCACGTCAAGCCGTCGGTATCGACTGTGCCTGTTGTCACCAACGGCGTGGTGTTGACCAACTGGCCGTCCACGTAAATGGCCACATTCCGACCCCGCCAGAAGCTGGCGGCGACATGGTGCCAGGTTCCGTCTCTGATGATATTAGCCAGGGTGGTGCTCATCCGATTTCCACTGCCTCTGGGCGTGCCGGTCACGTTCACTCGGAAGTTGCCGCCGCCTTGGGCAAAGACACCCCAACCGGTGTTGCTGCTGCTGTCCCAATCCTTATTCGAGATAAAGGCGGGATCGTCAACCTGGTCGGAATAATTGACCCAGAACGCCAGTGAAAAATCATTGGTATCTTTGAATTTCAAGTCCTCCGGGTACCCCAGCGTCGCGTAATCGAGCTTCGAACCGTCCGGTGTGGTTGTAAACCGGAACGCTTGCCCGATTTTTCCTGCGGCAAATCCGGGCGCCCCTTTCGGCGTCGCGTTATTGCTCCGACCGGAGGAGTCCGAGTAATTATTGTCGAATTTCAAATGCACGACCAAGTCCTGGCCGACCGGAGCGGCTGAAACTTTAAGCCGCGCGGCCTGGCTCGTGGACGAACCGCCCGGATTCGTTATGATGAGCTTGTACTCTCCGGAAGCGCTGGCTCCGACAGCGGTCAGCGTCAGGTTGGAACTCGTTGCGCCAGAAATGTTGGCGCCGTCCTTTTGCCATTGGTAGGTCGTCGGTGGGTCCGAAACAAAGCCAACCGTAAAGCTGACGTCGCTTCCAGCACTGGCGATCACGCTCGCCGGTTGGGCGGTGATGGTTGGCGGCAGGACTACAGTGGCGCCGCTGGCCTCGGTCAGGTCCTTGCCCTGCAAGCCCTTGGCATAAATGCTCGCAATTTCCTGCGAGGTGAGCAGGCGTCGCCATACACCAAAGTCGTCCAGGAAAGTGTTGACCCACCTGGCACCCCGATCATTGACGAAGCCGTAGCCGCCTGTGCCATCGTTGCCAATGTTGACATCCAAGCCAGTGTCAACGTCGCCATCGCCGGCGATGGGCACCGTCATTCTCAAAACGCCGTCCATATAGAAAGAGGCCAGGCCCTGGCGGTCATGCGTGACCACAACGCTGTGCCAAGTGCCATTCGCGAGGGCGGAGATGCCATCGGCATCCCGGCGGCCAGCATCGGCCCCTTTCCAATTCCATTGCCAGATTCCGCCGCCATCGCCGGCCACGACGTAACCCGGATTGCCGCCGCTGGCCCAGTTCTTGTTGCCAATGAAGGACGGATCGCCTGTCCACGCCCCTGGATCGCCTTTGACCCAGAAGGCAAAGCTGAAGTTCACATCACCGGCGAACATCAAATCGGCCGGCTGACCCAAACCAATGTGTTGTCCCGCCTGAAGTTGCAGCGCATGGGTGCCAATGCGTTGCGCGCCCCCGGTCACAAATCCCGGAAGAACATTGCCCAGCTCGTCCTGGCCTGTCGGCGTGCCGTTATTGCCACGGCTTGAAGAGTCATTCGCGTCATTGTCGAACTTCAAGTGCAATACCAACTCGTTGGTAATGGCCAAGTCATAGACCGTGAGCTGGGCCACCACGCTGGTGACCGATCCCGAGCTGTTAGATACGACCACCTTGTACTGCCCGGCGTCCGTCAGCTTGACGCCGGTGATGGCCAGGTTGGCGCTGGTTGCGCCGCTGAGTGGCGCCCCTTCACGCTGCCATTGGTAATTGAGCGGCGACTGCCCGCGAGCCGTCACGTTGAAGGAGGCCGTTCCCCCGGCGCTCACCAGCGTCGAGCGCGGTTGGGAGGTGATTTGCGGAGCGGTGATGACTGTCAGCGTAGCCGCCAGGCTGGTGGTCGGCCCGTCGGCATTGCTGACCACGACCTTGTAATCCCCGGCATTGGCTGAACTGACATTATTGATGGTCAAAGTCGAACTGGTTTGGCCGCTCAACGGCGATCCATTGAACTGCCATTGATAGGCCAAGGGAGGCGCGCCCGAGGCTGTGACACTGAAAGTCGCCGTCGTTCCGGCGTCCACAGTAATGGATTGCGGCTGGGCGGAAATGATCGGCCGGTTGATGCTGTAAAGCCCGAAGTTGTCGATGCCGAAGTACCAACTCGCGGTTCCGGCTTGCAGGAAACGGAAACGCACCATGGGCTGGTTATCGGCCTGAGCCAGCCGGACCAACTCCACGCGCTTGGACTCCCGCTGATCATCATTGACCCGCTGGCTGATGAAGGGCGCCAGGGTTGGTGAGATAGCAGCTCCGATCCATGTGCCATAGGATAATCCATGCGCCTGATCTGAGCGGGCAGTGTTAAGCGTGGCTTCCGCATCAATTCCTCCACTGGAGTTCCTAATGATATCAGGGCCGTCCAGCATATAGAGAATGGGCAGCCACGTCACTCCCGCGTTGATCGAATATTCCACCGCAGCAATGTCATCCTGATTCTGCTCGTAAGTGCTGTAGAAAGCCACAAAGACATTGGATTTGCCCGTCAGATTGAAGTCAGGCGAGAAGAGCACTTGCACTTGGCTGCCACCCCGCACATCCGATTCGGCATACACAAAGTTGCCCTCGACCAAGCTCTCGAGGAGAACGCCATTGACCGAAATCGAATTCTGGTTTAACCGCCTCTGGCCGTGGACATTGAGCAGCCGGTCTTTACTGATGACGACCCAGTCCAGATAGGAATCAGAATTTGCGTTATCCAGGTCCAAACCAGCGGCGAGGCTGGTGGTCGCGTTGGTCGCCACCCAGCCGGCGGGTAAAGAGCCTTCTTCCGCCGCATCAAAATTCTCGAAATGAATGGGTGTCGGCAACGTCACGTATTGATAATTCTCAATGGTGAACGACCAGGTATTGGTTTTCAAACCGGCGACACTGTCCGAATGGACCAGCGACACTTGATGCACCGAGAGAGGCTCCAGCAAAATGGGAACAGTGTAGTCAATGCTGATGGTCGCGCCCGGCGTGACCGTCGCTGCCACTTGCGCGCCATCCAAGAGCAGCTTGATGGTACTCTCATTAACCGTCGTTTGGCCCGGATTGAGGATGACGTTAATAGCAGGGCTGGCCGCCACATTGGCGGCATTGACTCCAGGACTCCGCGATTCAATGTAGGAAGGCACCGGGGGAATGGTCTGAGGAATGCCGGCGGCCGCGGGGCCGCCCAGGGCCAGCATTTGGCCTGCGTTCAACGCCACATCACGAAGCTGGATGCTGTTGACATAGCCAACGGCATTGTCGCCGTCATTATCCGTCAACAGCAACGCCGTGGCCGCAGGCGCCAGGCTCCAGCGGCCTTCAAGCGGCGCGCCTTGAGTGCCAACCTGCTGTCCGTCGATGTATTTGGCCAGCACATCGGTCGTCGCGTTGACCACAAACCCGATCCGGTGCCAGGCATTGGGCGTGACCACGCCGGAGTAATTTCCGCTGATGCCGATGCCGTTGCTCGTATTCACGAACAACTCGGCATCACTCGTGTTGCTCGCCTCATCAATCTGAATGAACGCGCGCCATTTGCCATCCGACTCGGTGGGGTAAAGCACATCGAATATGAGGGTCCATTCATTCACCAAACTGCCGCCGCCGTTGGGCGCGGGCGGCGTTTGCACAACATAGCCCATCGTTCCCATTGAAGCCGGAAACTTCATGACCTTGCCTTCGCCGCCGTTGATTGCCGGGAGGCCAAGCGCGGTCGTGGTGCCGAAAGAGGTCTGTTGTTTGGTTGGTCCATTTGCTCCGTCGAAATACTGCAAAGCCTGTGCTCCGCCGGTGCCGGTCAGGTCGCCGTTGTCGAAATCCCATTGGCCGATAAAGGTTTGAGCTTGCAGCGTCCCTGCCGCCAGCAAGGCAGGGAGAAAGCTGAACACGCGTTGGAATGATTGAACTGTTCTTTTCATAGGATTGGGTTTGGGGGTGGACTCAGTGTCTAATTGTCCTCGATCTGATAGGTCATGCGTTTGCTGCTGCGTCGAAATCCGAATCGTCCGGTCATTTTGCGGCACTTGACTTCGCGCCGGACTGAAACAAGGGACTTCTGGTTGTTTAGTGTGTTTAGTGCTTTGCCGATGAACGAGACCGAAACATAAAAACCGGCGCTTGGTTTGTCAATCTGTTTCTCCGAAATGAAGCTAGACAGGTGCCCGGTCAGATTTTAGATTGGCAGCACAATTCAAAGAAACGACCCGATTCTATGATCTGGAAACCATCAATTCGTTCCCATGCGCGCCCCGACGCCGGCTCAGGGTTCACGCTCATTGAACTTCTCGTTGTCATTGCCGTCATCGCTATCCTGGCCGGCATGCTCTTGCCCGCCTTGAGTAAGGCCAAGGAAAAAGGAAGAGCGGCCCGATGCATCAGCAACTTAAGACAAATCGGCATCGGCACCTCCATGTACACTGAGGATAACAACAACATGTTTTACAATAGGTGGGACGGATCGACTTTCAGTATGCCCAATCACGGCCAATGGACGGCCAATCCCCGGAGTTCCACTCAGTTGCCCCCGGACCACCCATTAGCTTATTGGGGGATCTCCTATATCCGCTACTTTGGAGGGGCCAAGGAAGTCTATCGCTGCCCCAGCGCCAAGGTCGTGGATGAATGGCGCGAGGATGGACTGACCTATCCCCATGATTTTTGGCTGAATTCAACCTACGGGATCAATCAGTTCGTCATCACGCCCTACGATGCAAGCCTGAGGGCCCCGCTCAAAGTCAACCAACTCAAAAGTCCGACAACGACCATTTTTTGCCAGGATGCTGCGGAACAAAAAATGGAAGGCGGCTCAGACAGCCTGGGCCTTTTCCCGGGTAACGGAGAGATTTTGACTCAGTGGAGGTTCGGCCAGCTCTTGGATTTGTACAAGCCCATCCACATGGAATGGGAATGGTACCGGCACAATCGAAAGTGCGAAACGCTCTGGGTGCCCGGCAATGTCTCTCTCATACGTTTCACGGGATTCAAAGTGGGCGTCGATTACCGCTGGTACTCCGGCGATCCTCCTCTGACTCCGCCCGCGTTTTAGATCCCAAACCCGTCTATCTTTGCCGCGGCCATTTCATTTCTTATGAACGATCATTTCCACAACAAAATCGCCCTCCTCCTGTTTTGCCTCCTCTTCCTGGCCGCAGGCTGCGGCAAGAACAAGGCCCCGGAGCCATTGGCACTGGACCAAATCCCGGCGGCGGTCGAGAAGGCTTTCAGCAAGGCCAAACCGGAGATCAAGAACCTGGCCAAGCAGGCCGTCGCGACCATCCAAAGCAAGGATTACACGACCGCGCTGCTGCAACTGCAGAATTTGTCTGCCGTGCCGCAACTGACGGCCGAACAGCTCAGTGTGGCCACTCGTTCCCTGCTCACTGTGAACGCGCAAATGCAGGCCGCCGCCAGTCAAGGCGACGCCCAGGCCGCCGAAGTCCTCAAGATGCGCACGATGAGCAAATAAGTTTGGGGTCACATCTCAACATTCAACAATTCAACGAGCGGTCCTCGAGATGCGCACGATGAGCAAATAACAAGCCTCCCGGCGTTGCCTCTCGCCGGAACGGATGACGCAGCACAGCACACCCGACAAAGCCGCTAAGATCGCACGGCCATTGTTCTTCTGCTTTTTGCGCCTCTTTGCCCGGCTACGTCCGAATCCTCGCACGCTACGGGGCAATCGGAGCGCGACTGTGTGCGGTCTGTCTGTTGAGCGCGCCTTCGGACGTAGCGCAACACCTGAGCTTGTCTGCGCAAGGGTTTTTCCAGAAAAAGTGGCA
>CAYIIH010000415.1:0-4462 GCA_964363225.1 uncultured Verrucomicrobiota bacterium
CAAACTGATAGCCCACAACTAAGCAATCCAAGAGAAGAGCGTCAAGTTTGCTTGTTGGCTTCCGGCCTGGGGGCTTTGGCAAGGCAAGCTGGCGACAATGCCGGGCTCACAAGGTCATCCGGCCTATCCCCCGAACTCAGCCACCGATGCAACTCATGGTCCGCTGCGGCTGGACAAATTCAGGCTCGCCAATGTGGTGCCGGTCCTCCTTTTGCCAGACGATCCGCCGCAGTTGATCGGCAATGGCCTCGTCCGTTACTCCTCCCCGGAGTTGGGACTTCAGATCATGTTCGCGCAGGCTGAAGAGGCAGGTTCGGATTTTGCCGTCCGCCGTGAGCCGCAGTCGGTTGCAGTGGCCGCAAAAAGGCTCGCTGACGGGAGCGATGATGCCAATCTCACCCCGTCCGTCGGCAAAGGCCCAGCGCCGGGCGGTTTCGGACAAATCGGCGCTCACCACCGGCTGCAATTGAAATCGGGCTTGCAGCCGTTCCAGCATCTCCCGGCCCGGCACCACCATGTCTTCCAGCCAGGCCCGGCTGGAGTCCAACGGCATGAATTCAATGAAGCGAAAGCGGAGATTCTCAGCCTGGGCAAACCCAGCCAAAGCTTCGATTTCATGATCGTTGATGCCCCGGATGACAACGGCATTGACCTTGACCGGGTGCAAACCAAGTTCCCGCGCCAGAGTGATGCTGGCCAGGACCTCCCCAAGTCCATCCCGCCCGGTGATCCTCTTGAAGTTCTCCCGGTCGAGGGAGTCCATGCTGAAGCTGATCCGCTTCAAACCTGCGGCGCGCAAGGCCTCAGCCTTTTTCCGGAACAGGAAACCATTCGTCGTCATGGCCAGGTCGGTTATGCCCGGAAGGCGCGCCAGCTTGGCCACCAGAATCTCCAACCCCTGACGCAAGAGCGGTTCGCCTCCGGTCAGCCTGATTTTTTGTATGCCCAATCGCGAAGCCAGCGCCACCACGCGCTCAATCTCTTCGAAACTCAGGATTTCCGACCGCGGCTTCCTTCCCGGCAAAGGCAGGCTCTGTGGACTTGGATTCCGCTCAGAATCAAACTTGGCGCGGTAAAAGTTCGCCGCCTCTTCCGTCTCCGGCAGGCAATAGAGACAGCGAAAATTACATCGATCCGTCAGGCTCACCCGCAAATCGCGCATGATGCGCCCATACGAGTCTGACAGGACCTGGGACCGAATCATTTGGGGGGCGCGGGGGCGGGGGCCGGTGGCGGGACCGGCGCATTGGTCGCGGGCGGGACATTGGTCCGCAAAGGATTCACTTTGACGGCGCCTTCTCGAGTTAACTCGACATTCAGGTCGTAATTGGTCTTGACAGTGGGAGCGACAAAACCTTTCTGCAATCGTTCCGCGCCTTTCATGACGCCGCCGTACAGTCCCCGCCGGATCCAGTCCAAACGACGGGCAATGGAAAGCTCAGCCCGCAATTTGCTGACCTGCTCGCGCAACATGGCCAGGTCATTGAACTGACGTTCCAACTCCGATTTCTCCGTCTGCAAGCGCTTGAGTTCTTTGAGCAGAAACTCGCGGTCGCCTTCCGACGCGGCCAGCTTCTTTTCCGTCTCCGCGATCTTGCCCTGCAATCCGTTGATGGAAGTGCTCAAGGCGTCCATCTTCGTGGTCAGGTCATCGCGCTGCGATTCCAGTTCCGTGATTTTGGTGTCGCGTTTGGCGAGTTCGGCTTTGGCGGCTTGCGCGGCCGCGGCGGCATCCGATTTTGTCTGCTGCAACAGCGCGGTGGTGGAGACAAGATTATTGGAGAATTTCTTTACCTCCTCGGCGTGCGCTTCCAGTTCGCGTTCCAGGGTGTAATTGACCTTTTGCTGTTCCTCCAGTTTGGTGCTGGCCTGGAGCAAATCATTGGTAAGTTGCTGAATGGTTTGCGTGTCAGTCTTCTTTTCTGTCACCGCAGTTTGGTGGCGGTAGTACCATCCCGCTCCCAAGCCGAGGCTGACAATCGCCAACAGAATAATCACCGGTTTAGCTTTCATAGTTCTCGTTACACGATGAGCGCAGCAAAGTAGTTTGGCAAGCCTGTTTGGCGAGCCATCATCTTGGCCTTGAATAAGCGACGCGAGTTCCTAAATTAGTATTCATGGAACCGCCGCTCGAAATCCCGGTCATGACGCTGGCCAACGTGATTCTTTTTCCGCAAGCCATGCTGCCGCTTTACATTTTTGAACCGCGTTACCGGCGAATGCTCGATGACGTCCTTCATTCCCATCGGATGTTCGCGCTGGCTCTGAAAAAGCCAGGGCGGACCCGCGAGGTTCCTTCTCAGGTGGCCGGATTAGGCCTGATTCGCGCTGCCGTCACGAACAAAGACGGAACATCTCATCTCATTCTTCAAGGCCTGACCCGGGTCGAACTGACCGCAACGGTCCGGAGCAAGCCCTATCGCATTCATCGCATTCGCCCACTGGCAACCACCGGCCATGATAGCGTAGTCGTGGATGCATTAACAGCAAAAGTTCTCGATCTGGTCGAGGAACGTTTCGAGCAATGCTTTTACCTGCCCGTTCATCTCCTGAAACAACTGGACAAAATCAGCGAATCGCTGGGCAAGGCGCTCCCCGGCGAGGTCTCGCTCAAGCATGTCCTGCGCTACCTGACCAAACTGGATAATCCCGATTACCTGGCCGACCTGGTTTCCTGCACCCTCCTGCCCGGGGCAGACCAGCGCCAGACCATTTTGGAAGCGGTCCACCTGGAAACCCGCTTGAAACATTTGATCCACTTTTTGATCGCAGAAATCCGCCGCACCAAGAATGATCAAGATTCATGAGCAACCTTAATCAGCCGCAAGATTCTGTAAATAACGCCGACCGCGAAGAAACCCTTTCCGTTCTCTTTGCCAACATGGTGATCCAGCAAAGCAACATGGTCCTCCTGTTGTTGGGAAAGGTCCCCCACCCGGAATCCGGAGAACTCCGCCAGGATTTGGACGCCGCCCAAATGTTCATCGATCAGTTGGAAATGATCGAAGTCAAAACCAAAGGCAACCTGACCAAACAGGAAGAGCAACTCCTTAAACAAAGCCTGACGAGCTTGCGCATGGCCTTTGTCGAAGCCGTTGATCAACAAGGTGTTGAATCGCGTCCAGCCTCGCTCGCAGCCGCTGCCGCCGAGCCGGCCCAACCCTCCCCGGCACCTGGACCGGTCGCACCTGCGCCGGACGACGCTGATTCGCGCAAGAAATTCTCCAAGAAGTACTAACGCGGTCTCTGACCTGCTTTCGCGATGACCTCCACCCCGGCTTCCTTGCGCATTTTTGCCACGTAATCCGGGATTTGTTTCTGGACGGCCTCTTGCAGAAGCCGTTCCTTTATCTGTTCCTGGACCTTGGATAACTCGACTTTCCTGGCGGGGATTTTCTCAGCCAGTCTGATGATGTGATAGCCAAACCGGGTGGTCACCACGTCGCTGATCTGGTTGGGCTGAAGGGAAAAGGCGGCCGCTTCAAATTCCGGCGGCATTTGACCGCGTGCAAACGTATATTCACCCCCTTTGTCCTTGGACTCGGCATCGTCGGAGAATCCTTTGACCAGCTTGGCAAAATCCTCGCCGGCCCTGGCGCGCGTCAGGATTTTCCCGGTTAACTGAAGCTTTTCCTGCTTCTGCGCCTCAGACAGCTCCTGGCGCGTGGCGATATCCTTGGTGGAAATCAAAATGTGGCTGACGCGCGCCTGTTCCCGCTGTTGGAAGTCAACCACATTTGTTTCGTAGAATTGTTTGATTTGATCGTCCGTGACGGTTTGCTGGGCTTTGATCTCGCGGTCGATCACCGCCTTGACCACAGCTTGTTCCAGGACTTTCGCCCGAAATTGCTGCGGCGTCATCCCAGTCACCCGGAGTTGCCGGTTGAAGGATTCCTCCGACACAGCTTGGCTGATCCGTTCGGCGACAAATTTATCAGCGGTTTCCTTGCCGGCGATCCTGTCGGCCTCCGTAGCCCGCTGCAACAAAAGCTGCGTCGCGATCAACTCGTCGAGAATCTCCTTTTCCACTGGCTCACGCTCGGTCTCCGGAATCGTGCGGTTGTTGGCCGCAAGATTCGCCTTATATCGCAAGAAAACCTCCTCGACCTGGCTGTTCTTGATTTCAAACCCTTTGCCCCTCGCCACTACCTTGTCTTCAAAAAGGTCCGCCGCCAGCGGCGATGAGATGGCCGCAGCCTTTTCCTTGGCCTCAGCCGCGTCCGCGCCGGCGACGCTCCAGACCAGAGCGGCAGCCAGGGCCAGCGTCCGGATTGGCTTGAGATTGCTACCCAGGACCCGCGTAGCAGCCGACATAAGGAGAGTCGGAGCAGCCGCCGACGGTGGCTGTATCGGGCCAAGGAACGCGCGGGTAGGGACGCGTTCCACCGCGTCCCCATTGTTCCTCAAGAGATCAGGGACGGAGTGGAATCCGTCCCTACCGATCCATTGCAGGCTCGGAGCA
>CAYIIH010000415.1:4562-7151 GCA_964363225.1 uncultured Verrucomicrobiota bacterium
GATCCATTGCAGGCTCGGAGCAGCCGCCGACGGTGGCTGCGTCGGGCCAAGGAACGCGCGAGTAGGGACGCGTTCCACCGCGTCCCCGTTCTTCCTCAGGAGATCAGGGACGGAGTGGAATCCGTCCCTACCGATCCATTGCAGGCTCGGAGCAGCCGCCGACGGTGGCTGCGTCGGGCCAAGGAACACGCGGGTAGGGACGCGTTCCACCGCGTCCCCGTTCTTCCTCAGGAGATCAGGGACGCAGTAGAATGCGTCCCGGCCGGCTTTTGGTTGCGGCTTGGTCATGCAGCGTAACTATAATTTAACCACGCGGACATTGCTGATGTCAGGGTCTTTGTGGATTTCCTCCAGCAACTCCGGCGGCGGCACGCTGTCCAGATTCAAGACCGTCAAGGCCTGGCCGCCCGCTTTCTCCCGGCTCAAGCTCATGCTGGCGATATTGATCCGGTAGTTGCCCATGAGTGTCCCGATATAGCCAACAATGCCGGGGCGATCTTTATTGGTCATGAAAAAGAGGACACCTGACGGCACCATCTCCACGGGCTGGCTGTTCACTCGCACAATGCGCGGATGATTATGCGACCCATAAAAGGTTCCGCCGGCCGAAATCCTATGGCTGCCCGCATGCACCGCCACGTGCAGCCATTCGTTGTAATCGGTCTCTTCGTTGGACTTGATCTCTTCCACCAGCAAGCCGAGCGAACTGGCCAGCGTCCGGACATTCACCTGGTTGACGTCTTTGCCTCCGGCCATTTCCAAAAAGCCCTTCAAGACCGAGCGCGTGATGGGGTCTGCCGGAAGTTGCGTGGCTTTGCCGCCGTAGGTCACGACGATTTGATCGTTCCGTTTCGGAGACAACTGGGCCACCAACCGGCCCAGCTTCAAACCCAGATTCAAATACGGCTTCACCAACGCGTAGGTCTTGGCGTCCAGGTTCGGCAGGTTGACCGCATTTCTGACCGTGCCGTGCAACAGATAATCGGTAATGGCTTCGGCCACTTCGATGCCCACATTATCCTGGGCTTCCTCCGTGCTGGCGCCCAAATGGGGCGTCATGACCACCTGCGGAAGATCGCGCAAAGGAAATTGCGCCGGCGGCGGCTCCGTCTCATAAACGTCGAGGGCGGCCCCGGCCACCTGGCCGTTCTGAATCGCCGCCAGCAGGTCTGCCTCATTGATGATCCCGCCCCGCGCGCAATTGAGCACCCGCACGCCCTTCTTCATTTTGGCAAAGGCCGCCGCGTTGATCATGCCCTTGGTCTCGTCGCTCATCGGCATGTGGACGGTGATGAAATCAGCCCGGGCATAAATCTCGTCCAATTCCACCAGCTCAACCTGCAGCGCTTTGGCGCGCGACAAGGCCAGGTACGGATCATACGCCAGCACCCGCATTCCAAACGCAATGGCCCGCCGCGCCACTTCGCTGCCAATCCGGCCCATGCCGAGAATGCCGAGCGTTTTGTTGTATAGTTCGACCCCTTGAAAGGCTTTGCGGTTCCATTCGCCCGCCTTCATGGACACGTGCGCCTGGGGAATCTTCCTCGCCAGCGCCATGAGCATGGAGAAGGTCAGCTCCGCCGTTGAAATCGTGTTGCCGCTCGGCGTGTTCATGACCACGATGCCCCGCTGCGTGGCCGTCTCGACATCGACGTTATCGACGCCCACCCCGGCGCGGCCGACCACCCGCAGCTTGGGCGCCGCTTCCATCACCGTGCGCGTGACCTTCGTTTCCGAGCGCACCACCATGGCTTCCACGTCCGCCACCAACGGCAGCAATTCCGCCTCAGAAAGCCTTTTGGGCAGCACGGTCACTTTGAACTCCGACCTCTGCTGCAACAGGGCAATCCCTTTGGGTGAAACAGGATCACAAATCAAAACATTCATTAACATGAGACGCGCAGTCTAGGAAAAGGCGGGCGCGAGGTCAATTACTCTAAACCCGGCCAAACCCGAACGGGTGCAAATCAGTTTTTGGCAACTCCTCGTTTTCGTCCGCAGAGGGAGCGCGGATGCCCACATCCGCGAGCGCAGCGGCCCGCCCATCGGCGGCGGACGTAGGCGTCCGCGCTCCCGTTGCCAAAAACTGAGAGGCGCCGGCCGCCTCCCAACCTCCGGACTTCACGTTTCACGTTTCACGCATCACGTTTCACGTTTCACGCTTCACGCATCACGCATGACGCTTCCCCTTACATCCCATCCAGACAATCGCGCACCGTTTGAGCCAGTTTCCCCATCGAGTACGGCTTTTGCAAAAAGTATCTGCGCTCCTCCCGCCCCAAATCCTTTCCCGCCACCTCCGCACTGTAGCCGCTGCTGAAGACCACGCTCAGTCCCGGTCGGCGCGCGCGCAATTGTTCGGCCAATTCACCCCCGTCAAACCATCCGGCAGGATGACATCGGTCAGCAGCAGGTCGATCTCCTGAGCGCGCTGCTCCCACACCGCGAGGGCGGCCACGCCGGAAGCCGCTTCCAGGACGCGATACCCGTACTCTTCCAAGATGCGGCGCGTCAGGTTGCGCACCGCCTCTTCATCTTCCACCAGCAGAATCGTTTCGCTGCCCCCGCGCACCTTGGGCTGCAATATTT
>CAYIIH010000416.1:0-7149 GCA_964363225.1 uncultured Verrucomicrobiota bacterium
GGCTCAAATCTCACCGCCCGCTGGCGTCGGCAATGTCAAAATGAGAATTGCTGTTTACCAAGGTCCGTCATCGGTCCAAACAGCCGGTAGAAAAGGATTGGGTCAACAGGCCCTACACGCTCAAGGAAATCCTCGCGCATGTCCACCTCCACACTAACTACGGCGTCCTCTGCGGGCACGGTGGGTTGGCTGTCCCCGACGCCGACTCGCCCGAACTCGAAGAAATTATCGAAAAAAACCTCCCTGAAACGTTCACGGTTCAAACGGGTGGAGGCGGCAGGCATTACTACTACCTCTGCCACGAGGTCAAAAAGCGAATTCTCCTGGAACGGGATGGGACGCACTACGGCGAGGTCCAGAGCTTCGGCCAGATGATCGTCGGGCCAGGAAGTATCCACCCGAGCGGCAATCGATACAAGGTTACCCGGGATCTGCCTATTATCGAAATCACCTACGACGATCTGACCAACGCCCTCCGGCCCCTGGCAAAGGAAAAAAGACGACCGCCATCCCCACTACCACCCACTGTATTTTCACACTCGGTTTTCAACATCAACGCCATTCCCATCACCAGGGTCATGGATGTCTCCGATTACAAACGAGCCGGCAATGGCGAACTGTACGGCCCCAATCCTTGGCATGGCTCCACCACCGGCATGAATACTTGGCTAAACGTCGAGAAGAACATCGCCTACTGCTTCCGACACGACGCCGGCATCACCGTCGCCAAAGCCATCGCCCTCAATGAAGGCCTCATCAAAACCTGTGATGAGGACTTGGACCGAGACCAATTCATTCAGGTCTTGAAAATCGCAGGCAGGAAGTACGGGCTCAGGCGGGCGTAAACCAACGGTTCCGAATGGCAACCTTGAATCCAGTCCTGTCATCGTCGATTGTGGATCAGAAGTTGGCTGGTCCTCGGCCGGGCATTCTTCGTGTCGCGCGCGTTGGCGATGAAATAGCCAGCCTGCACGGTTTCAATCGTGCAGTTGGAAAAGATTTGTCGAACGGCGTCGCAATCGTTGAGGGTCATAAGAAACTTGCCTTTGATTTTCCTTAGCACTTCAGCCAACTGCTCACAATCCTCCTGCTCAAAGGGGAACCGATACTTCTGCTCACTGAGGTAAGGCGGGTCCAGGTAGAAGAAGGTGGATGCACGGTCGTATTTTAATGCATTCGCACGCCTCCAGGTTTTCGATCAGCACCCTCTGCAACCGCTTCTGGATTTCCAGGAGCGTCATTCTCAAGGCAGCGGGATGGAAGGCCGGTGGGCGAACCGATGAAATCCCGAAATTGAGGGGACTCATTCCTCCGCCAAAAGCCAGGCGTTGCAGGTAATAGTAGCGCGCCGCTCCCTGAATGTCGGTCAAACCGGCTGCACTGCGCCCTCGCTCAGCTTCGAACATTTCCCTGGCGGGCAGCATTTTTTGGCACCAATGAAGGAATTCTTCCGGATGGTTCTGAATCACTCGCCAGAAGTTGATCAGTTCACCGTCCAGGTCATTCAAAATCTCCACCTTGGATGGTCGTTTCCTGAAGAACACCCAGGCCCCGCCGGCAAAGGGCTCCACATAGGCCAGATGGCTTGGAATTCGTTCGACGATCTGCTCTGCCAATTTGGATTTTCCACCCACATAGCGCAGCAGGCTCTTGAGCGGGCGCCATTGATCTCCAACCTCGTGCCTGTTTCCGTCACTTGTTGACCGCAATCTGACCACCCGAACTGAGGCAGACAAAGCAAGGATGCGCGTGCATGCGGAAAACCGCCTCTGCTGGAACGATAGCCTTCTCCTATTGCTTCCGAAGTCTCATCGGCTTGGAACGCTCCCAACTGCACGCACCCAGATGCCGTTGCCTTTCGGAATGGAGGATCAAGTCGATATAAACCAATCCCACAATGCATTCGGACACATCCGATTATGCTCACGTGCGCTGCCGCTTGTGTTTTCGACTATCGCGAGGCCGCATGAGTTCTTTGACCCTACGGGGATCGAGCAGCACGACGCAGACACGGTGGTGATCCTCTGGCTGCCGTTGAGGGCGAAGCCGCCTGAGCGTCCGGCGCATCATCAAGTCACTTCTTCTTCGCCGCCTTCCGCTTGGCCCAGATTTCCTTCAGCTTGGCCGAGAGCTTGGCTTTCGCCGCCTTGCTCATCGTTTGCCTTTTCGGCGCAGCCGGAACAGTTGCAGCGGGCGTGGCCGTGCCCAGGATGCGGGTTAGTTCCTGGTGCAGCTTCTCCATCTGCTCCTTGATGGCGGCGGCTCGTCGTAGTTGCGTGGCTGAGAGGTCAGATATGTTCATGGCCGAATCTTGAAGGTTTGGAACACAAAAGTCAAACCGGCGTGGCCTCCGGAAAAATGTGTGTGTCTCGCTGGGTTTACGACTTCGCCCGACTCTCAATGGATGCAGCAGATGGCACGGAACGTGACCCTGGCGGACATCGGCTTTCACTGTGGGGGTCGGTATCTGCTCCAGGATCGCGAGGCCCAGTTTTGCGCCGCGTTCGAGGGCCTCCTCGATGTCGTGGGCCTCCAAGCGATGTTATTGCCGCCGCGCAGTCCAAACCTCAATGCCCACTGCGAAAGATCAAGTCGGTCAAGACCGAGGTGCTGTCGAAACGGATCTGGTTTGGAGAAAGATCGTTGAGGCATGGCCTGCCCAATGACGTTTTTTCTTATCACGCGTAAAAAAACCATCAAGGGGAACGTAATCCCGTCTCCAGCGACTGCGGACCGGGTCGGCGAGTCGTCTGGCGAGATCCACACACGTGAGCGCCTGGGAGGGCTGCTGAAATTCTACCATCGGGAGGCCGCATGAGTTTTTTGACCACACGGGATCACGGAAGCGGAGTCTCCCGCAGGCGGGCAAAAGCGGTTCGCCACCGGGCGGCCGATGCCTCGCCGCCCGCGCAAAACGCAGCCGCTGATCCTCAAAGCCAAAATCCACACCACCTTCCGGAATCCTTGCTGGGGTGCGTTGAAAGCCGCCTTCAGCTTGCGAAAGAACTGAGCGCGGAGCTTTGGGGCAAAATGATTCACGCATCCGATTGCGGCAAGTACCGCGTCAGTCTCGACGGCAAGGAACTCGCCACCGTGGACCTCTACGCCGACAAGCCACAGCGCAAGGCGCATGATTGGGGATGGCACGTGCTCACCCCAGGCGAGCATGTGCTGCGGTTCGAGTGCATGGGCAAGTCCGCAAACTCAAGAGGCCACGCCCTCGGCCTCGATGCGCTTGTGGCGCGGACGGCCGCTTACTCGCGCCCGGCTGATTTCGACTTGCGCAAAATCCAGGTGCAGAAGTAGGACCTGCCGGCGGACTCAGTCTTCGTCACTCCTGGCCGGTGCGAAAACGAACGCTGCCCGCGTCGGCGGTGGCATGGGATGATCGGCGCCGCGCATGGAGCGCCATATTACTTCGTTGAGCAGCAAATCATCGGCAGCGTCTTCCTTTGCGAAATTCATCGGCAGATCGCTTCCCCAGGCGAGCGGCGAATTGCGCTCGTTCAGATTCACGTTAGCGGGCGAACTCTGGTACGGCCGCAGGTCAGGCTGGGTCTGAAAGGAGTTGTACATCGGCGTGGCGGCAGCGTCGAACTGCGTCATTGGCTGCAAGCCCAGGATCAATTCCATCGTCCGCAACATGCTGCTGGTGGAATAGAGCGTTGAATCCACTGTCCCGCGCCGGGTGTAGGGGCTGATCACGAAGGCGATGGTGCGGTGCGCGTCCACGTGGTCCGAGCCGTTCTGCGCATCGTCTTCGACCACGAAGATTGCCGTCTGCGACCAGAATTTCGAGCGACTCACCGCCTCCACTGACATGCCGAAGGCAAGGTCGTTGTCCGCGACCATCGCCCTGGGGGTCAACTGGCCGGCGGTGGTGCCGTGGGTGTGGTCGTTGGGCAGGCGCACGATCTGCAGGCGCGGCATGTCGCCGACAGCTTCGAAGCGTTTCAACTCTTCGATGAAGCGGCGGGCACGCTGGACATCGGGATAGCTCAAGTCCCAGCCGCGATACCAGGGATCGAAATTCCCCTGCAACGCGGTGACGCGGGTGTGGCCGGGGTCGTTCGGCGTTTTGCCCCTGTTGATGAACTCGCCGTAGCTGCGATAACTCACCCCCGCCTCACGGGCGCGGTCCCACAGATAGCCGCCGGCCGGAGCGGCGATTGGGAAGACGCCTTCGCTGGGGTAGGGGAATTTTCCACTCCCGTTGTGTCCGTAGGTGAGCGGCCAGGTTTTCTCCACGAAGTCCGTGGCGTAGGCGCCCATCGTCCACTCGTGGCCGTCGGCGCTGATTTCACTTTCCATATAGAAATTGTCGAGCACTACAAACTCGCGCGCCAGCCGGTGGTGGTTCGGCGTGAGCTTCTCGGGAAAGAGGCAGAGGTTTGGATCGCCGTTGCCTTCCGGCAGGTCACCCAGCACCTGGTCGTAGGTGCGGTTTTCCTTGATGACGTAAATGCAATACTTGATCGGGCTGACATCGCCAGGTTGCTGCGGTACGGGGTTGCCGGGTGGGCGTCGCGCGGCAACCCGCGCGTCGGATTTCAATGGGCTGCAGCGAAACGCCTGGGCCGTGCAGTCCGCCATCGTCATCAACGCTGCAGGCATAGGGGAACGGTTCGCGCGGATCGGTTTTGTCCAGCAACGCAACGGCGCGCTTCTCGGCGGCGGCGGTGTCGAAATCAGGTGAAGGTTTGGGCAAGTCTTTGTCGCGACTGGCGACGTCTTCGCCCAGCGAGATCTCCCGAACCTTTTCCCCGGTCTGCAAATCCAGAACCGTGACGCCATGGCCCCAAAGGTTCGCAACGTACAGGTTCTTCCCGTCACCGGAAACAGCCAGTCCGGCGGGCACGCCGCGTTCCCGGGCGTCGCGCAAGACGACGGGGGGTTGCCCGGTCAGCGAACCGTGGCGGAAAGCAAAGCTGCGAACGACCTCGTCGCCCGCACCGCTACAATAGAGACGCGATCCGTCCGCGGAAAACGTGAGGCCGTAGAACGCCTCCGCAATGTTGGTCCGGCCGACAACCGTTCCGGCCAAGATGTCCACCACCACAATTTCGTGCTGCCCAAAACCGCAATGGAGCGCCGCTGCGAAACGTCCGCCCGGATGGACGGCCAGGTTCACCGGGAAATCCCCCAAGGGAATTTGCCGCCCGACCGGCCGCAGCGACCACTGATTGGGCAGCAGGACCGAGCCGTCAGACTGCGACCCCGGCCATGTTGGTTGCGAGGGGATGTTCTCCCTTTGCCGCACGGAGAAACAGGCCGTGAGGGCCAGCAAAGTGAGCAGAATTGGCAAGGCGAGTTTGCGATTCATACGAAATCCTTGAAGCGAACTGCTTATCCTCATTTTTCCCTCATCCTCACCACGATGGAGCGGTACACCCCAAAGGGAGGCACGTCAAAGCCGACATATCCGTCGGCCGTGGCCCACTTGATCTGCTGGTCGCTGATGGGTCAAACACCTCCTCCACCGCACAGATCTTTGGCACCAGCACCCGCGCCTTCACTCCCTCGATCATGGGCTTCTCAGCCCGGCTTAACAGATGCAGGATCCGCCTCACGTCATGGCCGAACTTCTGCCCCCTCAAGCTGATCTGCACCGCCCTCGGACACCCTTCCACTGCTTTTGACCGATTCCGGGAGGTCTTGGTCAGTTGCTGTGAAGGGCCCAGTCATCACTGCCATTTACATTTTCGTTCCGCGCGCTCTTTCAGCGGGCGTATTCCACAAAGAGCACTGGACCGGGCCAGTTTACCTCGGCGGCATGTTCCTTGGTCTTTGAGAACATGTAGAATGTGTTGATGCCTTTCTTGAGGGCGCTCACCGGCACCTCAACTGCGTCGCAACCGTAGTTCTCTGCCACGCCCACACGGTCCGCGAGTTTGGTTTGGTTGATACCGACCTCGTCCGCGTGTTGCCCCGACCAAGTGGAGAGAACGATGCGAGCCGATTTCGCTTTGCGGAGATCGCTGGTCACATTGAATGTGCAGCTTTTCCTCTGGCCGACGCGCACCCCGAACGCCTCGGGCATGTCGCCAGACGTGAACATCTTCACCGACCGCGTTCGTCGTGATAGGCGGACGTTCTCCACCACCGGGGTCATCGTTGTAACGCCGCGCTCGTCAGTGATGCGGGCGATTAACTTCATCGGCTGGGTCTGGTCTGGCACCCAAGAGGTGTCCCAAGTGACGACATAAGGCGCAGCCGTCGCGGTGCCGATGTGGTGCTTCAGAACGCCGTACTGCCTCTGGCAGTGCCATTCGCGAAACAGTCCGTCACCCGACCAATTGAAGTCGTCGTAGTAGCCGAGGACATCCACTTGCTTGATGGGGGCACCCCCGCTCCTGGCGCGGATGGTAATCGTGGGCGATTCGCCCAACCTCGCCCCAGACGCCGGCAACACAATTTCACCGGTCGGATGCGGCAAGGCGGCGTCATAGTAAACGCGCACGGTGAAGTCGTAGACCCAAAAAAAGCCCCAGTCGAAGCCGTAGGCAATCTGCGGACCGGCGGTGAACCGGAAACTGTTTGTACCGTTCTTCAGGTTGCTCAGCGGAATCGGGACGGGCGGCGTTCCCAAAACCGTGCGGAAGTAACGCTGCGGATCGGTCGGGGTCCCCTGCGGTTGGGGGATGGGCACCCAGTATGGTGACCATTGGCCTCCGTTCACGCGGAACATCTGACCGACAGTCCCGATGTGACCACCCCAGTATTCCACGATCATTTCCGCTCGGATCGCGCCCGACAGGTCAATCTCCATGAACCTGGGCTGCCGGTTCGTCCCTCGCCAGTCAGTTTTCACTTCGCTGCCGGGATCCCACTCGGGAAAATGGGCGCCACGCTTGCCGGCGCCATGGTAGGTGAACTCCCGAAACATTTCGCCAGGGCCAGGGCCAGCATGTTCAGCCAGCTCTTGCGCTCCTCGATTGCTTCGTGTCCTCCCTTGTTCGGCGGGAGGCTTGTCAGAAGCCGCAGCCCACACTGACACCACCAGTAACCCGAGGACAACGAGTGGCCGACCCAGCCCGCCTCTCGCTGACCCACTACTCATCTGCTCTTGCTTCACGATTTCCATTATCTAACCCCTTTCTCTTCCCGCCGCTGGACGGATAAGCGGTGGACGACGACATCGCCGAAGGT
>CAYIIH010000417.1:0-7140 GCA_964363225.1 uncultured Verrucomicrobiota bacterium
GGCTGGAGCGAGGCGCCGCGCCGGGAGGGGTTGTCCCGCCTGGCCAACAACACCCATCATGCACCCGTTCAGCCTCCGCTAGCTTGAAGCGAATTGACAGGAATGCCTGCCCTACCAACAGTCGGTTCATGGGATGCCCCGAGGTGCAGCTCGCGAATTGTGTCTCTGGGCCGGTCCGGTTCCTTTCTGTTTACCGTGGGTGCGACAAGCCAGGTGCCTCACTACGCAAGCTGCTGGGGAATAATTTGACGAAAGAATTGAGTGCGCTAACAATTCGACATGTCACATGAGTCTTTGTTGAAAGGTCCAAATCAGCATGGTCATTAGCAGAACGCCATTTCGCATCTCGTTTTTTGGCGGGGGAACTGATTACCCGGCTTGGTACCGCCAACACGGCGGCAGCGTCTTGTCCGCCACCATCAACAAGTATTGCTATCTGACCTGCCGCTATTTGCCCCCTTTTTTCGAGCATCGCATCCGGGTCGTTTATTCCAAGATTGAAGATTGCAGGACGGTTGATGAAATTGCGCATCCAGCCGTCCGGGCGATCTTGCGTTACTCGAACTTTGACCGGGGCTTGGAGATTCACCATGACGGCGACCTGCCGGGCCGGAGCGGCATGGGATCGAGTTCTGCGTTCACGGTTGGCCTCCTGCACGCCTTGTATGCGTTGAGAGGCCAGATCATCAGCAAACAACAGCTTGCCAAAGAAAGCATTCACATCGAACAGGATGTCCTCAAGGAAACCGTGGGCTCGCAGGATCAAGTGTGCGCTGCTTATGGAGGTTTAAACCAAATCAACTTCCAACCCAGTGGAGAGGTCACCGTCCACCCGTTGACACTCTCACCCGCCCGTCTTAGGGAACTCAACCTGCATCTGATGTTGTTCTATACGGGCATCATACGCACGGCATCGACGGTTGCCGCCAGCTATGTTGAGGATATTGAAACCAAGCATTCCCAACTCAAGAGAATGGCGGAACTGCTCAGACAAAGCCTGGACATCCTGAATGGCGGCAGGAACTTGATCGAATTTGGCGAATTGCTTCATCAATCTTGGGAGGCCAAGCGGAGCCTGAGTGACAAGGTCTCCAACTCCCAAGTGGACGCCTGTTACGCGGCAGCGCGCTCGGCCGGCGCCATCGGCGGGAAGTTGCTGGGAGCCGGCGGAGGCGGATTTCTATTGCTCTTCGTTCCTCTGGAACGTCAACCGGAAGTTCGGAAGCATCTCAATAATTTGATCTACGTACCCTTTGAATTCGAGTTTTCAGGCAGCCAAATCATCTTTTTCGACCCGCAAGAGGACTATGCAGAGCAAGAAAAGGCTCGCTACCAGCAAGACATCGCAGCCTTCAAGGAGCTTTCGGAAGGCGCGCCCTAACCGTGCCCATGCGATAGTCTGAGGAGCGCACCCGCTCCAGGTGCCGTGGCTGCCGCCCGTGATGGCTGGATTGCGCGAAGAGGAGGTGAATGAGGTTGCGGACGGAATTAATTTCGATGAGCGGCGAGTCGTGGTTCTTGAAGATGCCGGTGACATCCATGCAGTAGGAGCGCGGGCATCCATGCCTGCGCGTTGATGAAAGAGCCGTCTTCGCGGCCCGCGCGAGTTCGTTTCCCATCGGCGAAACAAGGCGGGGCGGATCAGGGTTGGGCGCCGGGCAATTGCAGCGTCTTGATTTCCGGCAACGCGTTCAGGCCGGCAATGCCCTGGACGCTGCCGTAGAGCATGGCCGTGTGCTGGAGGGCCTTGAGAATCTGCTGTTCGCGCTCCTTCCATTGGCGGGCAAAGGCGCGCTGCTCCGCCGCCAATTGTTCCTGGAGTCCGGCAAAGGCCTCGACCACACCCTCGATGTGCTGGCGAAATTCCACGCCGCAAAGATAATCGTAGAGACGGGCCATCTTGTCGGCCCGGCCGGATTCCTGAAGGCGTTGCATGGCCACGCCCAGAAGCCCGTGCCGAAGGGCGGCGGCCAGCGGCGCGGCGAATGCAGGCTCGCAAACCCACACCCCGCCCTCCTGGCCGATGCCCCGGACGCTGCCCGGGAGACAGGTGGTCACGATCACGGCAAGTTCCGTTTTGGCTTCGCGCTGGTCTTCCTTGAGCTTTTCCGGCCAATCGCCGGACCAGTTCCTCGCGCGCTTGGCTTCCCAGAGGATGGCGCCGCAGTCCAGTCCCTGGTTGGTGCGCACGCGCTGAAGCACATCGGCGCCGCGCTGGCCTTTCTTGACCTCTAGAATCTCGTCGTAAGGGAAGCAGCGGCGGAGGTCGTTCTCCAGTTCGACTTCGAGGGTCTCGCCCTGCAGTTGCATTGAGCCTTGCTCAGCGCGCTGCTTGAGCGCCTGGATTTGTTCCTGGAGTCCTTTGATGACCTGCTCCTTCTCCGCGAGTTTCAGGCGCTCTGCTTCCGCCCCCTGCTGGCGCGCCGCATCGGCAATCTTGCCGCGCTCCGCGTCGAGCTTGCGGGCGACTTCCAGGTCGAGGCCCGCCTTGGCTTCTTCGAGTTCCCGCTGCTTGCGGCGCAGTTCGAGTTCGGCATCTTGCGCGGCCTTCAGTCTCCGTTGTTTCTCGTCGAGCTGGCTTTGCAGGTCTTTGAGCTGGGTGCCGAATTTGCCTTCCGCCTGATCGGCGGCTTGTTGCAGCAGCTTCTGGCGCTCGGTGTCGAGTTGGCGGTTTACTTCCGCCTGCAACGACTTCTGGCGTTTGTCCAGGTCGCCGGTGGCTTGGGCCAGCTTCTGTTCGCGCGCGGCCAGGACGTCATTAAGGTTCTTTCGTTCCTTCTCGAACTCGGCGGCGAGTTGGTCGCGCAGCCGGTGGGAGACGGCCTCGCTGAGCGGGATGTCCGCTCCGCACTTCGGACAAGTGATCGTCGTTTCATTCATCATGGCGACATTTAACCGCAAAACCCGCCGTGTTGCACTTCTCTTCACGTCAAAAGACGTCGGGGGTGAGTCAGGGCAGTTCGTGGCTGAACCGCTCCGGAGTGCCGGTGACCGCCGAATCGCAGGAAGGCGTCTGTGCAGCGCCTCTGCGAGGCCACGGCAGAAGCAGACCAGCGCAGGGTCCGTGAGCGTCACGCCGGGGCCGGACGGCACGAGTTCCAAGAACATCCGCGCGCCCCCGGCCTAGCGCGGACCCGCGCCGGTGTTGAGCCAGACATCGACGCGTGGCGTGTCCCAGTTGTAAGGCTTGTTCAACAGGTCCAGGTCGCCGTCACCGTCCAAATCCGCCAGACGCCCTTCATGCCAGCCGTGGCCGGTCGTGATCTCGGTTTTGCGGAAGCCGCCGCTGCCGTCGCCGAAGAAAACCCAGGCTTGAGCTTGGGGATTATTCGGGTCGGGCCGGCCCTCAGTCCACTTCGCCATTTCGGCAGCGAAGACATCAAGATGGCCGTCGCCATCCACGTCGCCGGCCTCGAGGCTATGGCCATGAATCAAATCGCGGCCCGCGAGGTCATGGCCGACCCAGTCGGCGCTATTGGTTGGTTTCCCGGCGCAATCATACCAGCGGAGCGGGCCGACGCCGTCGCCGGGCGCGATGACGATTTGCAGATACTTTCCCGGTTTGAATTTGCCGGCCCGGATGCGCCCGCCTATGGCGCCGACTTTGATGGGAGTAAACTTCGTGCCGCCCTCGTGCTTGAACCAGCAGTTGCCCGCCAGCAAGTCCGTCTTGCCATCGCCATCGATGTCGGCGGCCGCCGCGCCTTCGGCATAGAGGAACGCGCCTTGGTCGCCCGCTTCGCCGGCGGAGCCGCTGAAGATGGGCGCGAACGGCCACGGTTCGGTGTGGCGCGGGTCGTCCGGGATGCCGGCCAGGAAGATCGTCTTCGCACCTTGATTCCAGAAGGCCAACTGCGCCCTCCCAGTTCCCTGCAAGTCAGCGAAGACCTGGTCGTGGTGCTGCCGGGCGCCGCTGGCTTTGATCAGACGGCGCGGCCACGATACGGCAGGGTCGAACCTCGGAGACGGATTTTCCCACCACCACAAATTGGCGCCTTGCCAATCGTTGCCGAAGACGAGGTCGAGGTCGCCGTCGCCATCGATGTCATAGGCGGCCCCGCCTGCTTCGACGGTCAGGAACTCCTTTTCGATGACGTAACGGTCCCAGCCCTGGCCGGTGCGCCGGTACCAGACGAGCGCCGGGGCGACTTGGCGGAAGCTGAGCACGAAGTCGTTGACGCCGTTTTTGTCGAGATCGGCCACGAGGGCACCGGTCTGCTGGGTGGATGCGCCCGGCACGGGCAGGTCGCCGTTCTTGCTGGAGAGATGTTTCCAGTTCACCGGAGGCGGGTTTTGAGCGGCGGCGAGTTCCGGGACGAACACCTGGCCGAGCAGGCAGGTGACGATCAAGAGCAAGGTTGTTTTCATCGGATTCATCTTTCAATCTGGCCTGCGCCACCTGAAGGTGGCGGCGACAACGCTCCACGTTTGTGAAACATTCAGGTGAGCGCCGGCGGATTCTTTTTTAGCAGATACGGGATTCGATGCCATTGGTATTTTCACTGCGCCGGCAGTTGCGCCGAGCTGCCCGGCAACGTGCCGCGAACAGGTTGGTGTAATGGAGTCAATGCGGGCGGAGCGCTGGCTTCCAGCCGGCTTATCAGTTCTCGCCGCCCCAAAGCCGGTTGGAAACCAGCGCTCCTGTCCGAGTGGATTTCATTCACCCGCCGTGACTGAGTGATTAAGGTTGGCGCAAATTTTTGTTTCCAGCAAGGTTGCAGGCGTAGTACACTCCGGCCCGGCTTAATTCCAGCCTCCGTGCAGCGCCGCGGGCAGGGGCTCTTGATCGAGTGGTGATGGCAGCGACAACGTGAAAACAAGACAGCCAGACGATAACGCCTGTGCCGCACCTTGCGGTTTTCCAGACATGATGTTCGTCAACGAATCTCTTGGGCGCGTGGCCAGGAGCGGACTCGGCCTGTTGGCGCTGTCTGCTTGCCTAGCCGGACTGGCTGCGGAGGAGCCAAAGCCGGCTCAGCCCGCCAGGTCACAGCGGTTGGGGTTGCTGGAGGCGGTGCGTTTGACCCTGGCACAGGACCCCAACATCCAGTTGCAGGAGCGCCAGATCGACATCGCCAAGGGCGCGCTCCAGAGCGCCCGCGGACAATTTGACCTCACGTTGGACACGGCTTTGTCCCGGGGTTTGACCGGCACACCGCGCACCGAGCTGGAACGGATCAATTCGGTCGGACGCGCCCATCTCACCGAGACGGTCCGGGATGTGACGGACTACCGGCTGGGGCTGAGCAAGCAATTCCGCAGCGGTCTTACGGTCAGCCCCGGGATCGAGATTACGCGCTCGGCTGACAACCTGGATGAGCAGCCCGCCCTCAACCGGGCCAACATCAGTTTTGTGGTCAACGTGCCCTTGCTGAAAGGCCTGGGCCGGGAGGCGACCGGAGCGGCGGAAAGAGCGGCGCGGGTGGGCCATGAAGCGGCGGCCCTTGATTTGCAGCATGTCATCGCCACGCGCGTCCTGAATGTGGCCTCGGCCTACTGGAATTGCCTGGGAGCCGAAAAGCAGGCGGCCATTCTCAAAGCATCCGAAAACAGGGCCGCCGAATTGGTGGACCGCGTCAGAGAATTAGTCAAGGCCGGCGAATTCCCGGCCGCCGAACTCAAGCAAGTGCAAGCGGATCAAGCGGAAAAAACGGCGGCCCGCATCGCGGGAGAACAGCGGTTTTGGCAAGCGCAACAGAATCTGGCCCTGGCCCTCGGCCTGCCCGCGGACAAATTGATGACGCCACCGGTGCCGGAGGAGACTTTTCCCCGGCCGCCGGCCGAAGCCCTGCCGTGGCGTTTCCAGGGGCAGCCCGTCCTCGAACGCAGCCTCAATCGGCGCGCGGACTATCAATCGGCCCTCAAAGCCCAGCAAGCGGCGGAAATTCTCCTGGCGGCGGCGCGGAACAACGTGAAGCCGCAACTGGATTTGAATTTGGAGGTCGGTTACGCCGGTTTGGATGAAGGCAGCCAGTTTCGGCGCTTTTTCAGTTCGTTGGAGACGCGGAATTATGCCGGGCCCAATGCCCTGGCGACATTGCGCTTGAATTTTCCCTTGGCCAACAACGCCGCGCGCGGGCTGCTGCTGCAGCGCGACGCCGCGCATCAGCAGAGCCTCATCCGCAGCCAGGACCTGGCCCGGAATATCAGCTCGGGCATTCTGGTGGCCCTCAATGAACTGGAGCAGACGATCGAGGAGCTGAAAAAGGCGCATGAGGCGGCCGGCTATTATCGTGAGGCGGTGGAAAACGAACGGGAGAAGCTGCGCATCGGGACCTCCACCGTCATCGACGTCATCACCACGGCGGATCGCCTTTCCAACGCCCTCGTCAATGAAATCTCCGCCCAGTCGCGCTACGCGACTTCTTTGGCGCGCGTCCGGTTTGAAACGGGCTTGCTGGTGCCGCCGGCCACGGACCGGAGCTTCTCGCTCAGCCTGGAGGATTTCATTACCATTCCGCAGGTGGATTTGATAGAATCACCGCGTGCCAGGCCGTAAGATTCAATGGCCGGATGCTATTCGTGAGGCGCCGGCCGCAGTGGATTCCGGAAGCGATGGCTCAAACAACAAAACGGTCCGAGAACGAATCGGGCATCAAATTTAAAATGAATTTCATGATCGTGACGGTTTTGATATAGAACACCGACGCCGCCCCCAACATTATGGAAATGCAAAACCGCATCTTTCGTAAGGCCGCGCTGGACAAACTGTCGTCGCCCGAACAGCTCGACCAGCTCATGCAGGTGACCACGCCCAAAAGCTGGCTGGCCCTGGGAGCCTGTTGCGCTCTGGTCCTGACCACGCTGCTGTGGAGTGTGGTCGGCTCGATCCCTACCAAAGTGGAGGGACGCGGGATTCTGATCCGGCAAGGCGGGGTGTTCGTCGCCACGTCGCGCGGGGAGGGCAACGTGGAGGAGATCCTTGTCAAAGCCGGGGCGCCGGTGACGAACAACCAACTGCTGGCCACGGTGAACCAACCCGAGTTGGCACTCCGAATCCGGCAAGGGGAAGTGGCCCAGCGCCGGCTGGAAAAGGAAGGGCAGGATTTGCGTGAATTCCAGGCCGTGGAAGTCAAGGGGGAACAGGAGGAACTGGCCCAGCAACGGGTTACCTACGAGGCTATGATCCAGGATTACCAG
>CAYIIH010000418.1:0-7123 GCA_964363225.1 uncultured Verrucomicrobiota bacterium
CTCACTCCGGAGAGCAGACACCGCTTTCGCCCACAGCGAAAGCCATACTGACTAGTTTGACTGGAATTGGTTTGGAAGATCCTCGCCGCAAGCCGTTAGCTTGGTATCTTTTTTTTGAGACAATTGGTGACGAATTGTTGGGGAT
This sequence comes from uncultured Verrucomicrobiota bacterium, assembly GCA_964363225.1. Taxonomy (GTDB): domain Bacteria; phylum Verrucomicrobiota; class Verrucomicrobiia; order Limisphaerales; family CAYIIH01; genus CAYIIH01. The sequence continues at coordinate 146 of CAYIIH010000418.1, forward strand.
AACGATTCCTTTTCTTGATGATATTCCTGCGGAAGCAGAAGTGGATGCGCCATGATGGCGGAGCTGCGCCTCATTCGCGCGACACGGCTCGCGCCTGGTCCTGCTACCAGTCCGGGGGCTGCCAACGCTCCGTGATGAAGCAAAGAATGACTCTGCCCGTTCCGGGTTCGGCTTGGCTCCCGCGCCAAACCGGCGCTCCAGATACACCCGGAGCTTCCTCACCTATTCGGCCGCCCACTCGGCGGGCGTGCGCCGGCGCGGCGGCTCCTTAAACGCATTTTGGCCAGGCCAGTATGTCCGGCGAGCCCACACACGGTCCCCCAATTCGCGCCGGCCGCACTCCAGGGTTGTCGGCGTCGGAGGGTCGGACTCCGCTCCCCAGCCCGAAGGGCTGCCACCTGAATAGCCGTAGGTGCAACCTACGGAAAGCGTCGGCCCAAGCCCGATCCACCCCGGCAGGGGTGGCACAGCACCGCCTCAGCTCGGCGCCCGCAGCCACGGGAAGGCGGTGCGACCCCTCCAGGGTCGTGACCCTCAAGGGGACGCGGGTTCCGTAGGTTGCACCTACGGCTATTCGTGTTCAAGCCCGCCGGGCTTGGCCGAGGTCGTTCGGATGGGGAAGCTGGAGGCAAAGATCCGTGTAAGGTGCAGGACGCAGGAGCTCCCGAAAAGGCTGGTTATCGGGCGCGCTTGTGGTTGCGCTCCTATTTGCCTTGCCGGTTCATCAGCTTTTTGCCAAGGTCCGCACCGAAATGCCAGCCAGGAGACAGCCGTTTGGCCGAGAACAACCGCGCCGTTCTGCGGTTGTTCAACGGAAATCCCCTGGAACAACCGCGTGCGGTTGAATACATGTTAGGCGCTATGCGAAGCGTTGCATCCAAGCGAACCTGGATCGTTCTCGTGCTACTTATTATCGCGATTCTGTTCATAGCTGCTTGGCTGGTCCGTAGGGCTTCGGTTCACCCGCAGTTTGGCCTGATTCAGATTACAGGCATGGCGATGCGTTCCCCATATCCCCCACTCACCCTTTGGCAAAAAGCGGAAATTTGCGTGCGCAGCTGGCTGCGTCTTCAGCAGCGTTACGGATCAAAATCCGATTACGGATTGCAGGTCGGCACCAACGTGCTGGGGTGGAGCTATAGGAACAATGTTCCGAACAACCGAGATGGCTACATCTACATGTGTGACGTTCGTCCGAAGGCCGATAACGGCCCGCTATGGGAGTTTGCCCTTAGCAACAAGCAGCATTTACGTGATGTGACGCGCGAGGATTTGCGCTGCGAATTTTATGGCATGAATGATCCTCGAGGCACGAATGTATTTGGTTCGGCTTGGCGTGGGCGCACGATAATTGTTCCCGAGGGTCAGATTTTCTTTGCACGCCTCGAAACGAATCGTTCGGTTGTGTACGTCGTCCGGTTGGCCAAGCAGCATGGAGTGCCGAAGGAAGATTGGGCCACGATGAAAACTGAGTATGTTGTGGCTAACGACATGCTGCCTAACGGGGTCGGTCCAGCGAACGGGAGCCAGCCGATTCGCTCAGAGACAAATTCAACGTCACCGGCGGCTGGCTCCCGTCGCTGACCTTTGCGTTAGGCCAAAAAGTCTGGCGTCTCCCTTCACAAGTTGCAGAATGTTGGCATGACCGCAAAGAAATTCTATGATTGGCAGACTGCGGGTGGGACCGATGACGTCATGCGTCTGGTCGATTGCTTGGAGAGAGCCGACATTCCGTGGTGCGCTATCGGAGGGGTCGCGGTCAATCATTGGGCGGCGGAGCCAATGGTGACTCAAGATGTTGATTTTGTTGTCGCCACCGACACGATCGACCGGGCCGTGCACATTCTCACCGAGGCCGGATTCCGACCCGAAAGGTTCAAGTGGTCGATCAATTTCAAGGGAAATTCGAGAGTCAGTTTTCAACTGAGCACTGAGGATTTCTATCGTGACTTCCCGCAGAGAGCTATTCCGTCCGACGTGCATGGCATCCTGCTCAGAGTTGCCTCGCTAGCGGACACCCTTCAAGGCAAGATCAAGGCTTGGAGCGATTCAACGCGACGGCAAAGCAAGCGAATTAAAGATCTTGGTGATATAGCTCGACTGATCGAGACGCATCCGCATTTGTGGGAATTCCTCACCGATGATCTCAAACAGGAGATTGAACGTCCTCATGACGATAGAATGGCCTGACATGCGCTGCAGCGCCTATGAGGGTTGTCAAGAGGGTTGTTAAATGTCCGTCAGGTTTTTCCTTTCAGGAAGCGTGGGCCGCGCGGAGCGCAACGGAGTGGAGCGGAGTCGCGCGCGGTAGCGCTTGGGGCTCCATCATGACTGGGGCCAGGGGCTCGGGCCTTGGCTCGGTTCCGCAGTTTCTTCTTTAAAAGCGTCTTCTCTGTTTTCCTTCTGTTCCGGGTCCTTTGATCCGCGCCGTGACTGTCGGTCCTTGCCTGATCGGTGTCGCCGCTTGGTCTTGTGTTGGCCAATTTGCGCCACGCACCAGCTCCTATCCGGACAGTTGGGATCAAACCCAACGCCCAAGGTGTCTTGCTTGAATGACTGCGGCGACCGGGGAGTCCGTCCCATCTAACCGACGGGTAGGCTTGCGCCTGACCAGCTGCAGCTACGGACAGGACTCGCCCGATCGCAAATTCTTGGCCGATCGTCGCCACGCGTTGGAGAACCGAAATCAAAATATTGAGTTTAAGGTTGAGGAGTTCGTCGCGGAGTAAAACGCTTACGCCGCCACCCAGCCGAGGTCGGCCATCGTGCAGCGGCCCGTGCGCCAGCGCCACAAGTCAATGGCCAGTTGGCGCGCCAGAGCGATGACGGTTTTCTTTCTCATGGCGGTGCCGGCGGCGAGTTTGACTTTCATTCTTTGCGCCGCTTTCCAGCCCGGCTGCCATTTTAGAAAGCGCCACACCGCCTCGACCAGCAAACATCGGACTCGCCCGTTGCCCATCCGGTCGATGGCACCGACCAATCGTTTGCCCCCGCTGCTGTGTTCGCCGGGACAGCAACCGGTGTAACGGCCCACCTGCTTGCGATTGTGAAAGCGGTTCCAATCGCAGATCTCGGCGTCCACCGTGGCCAGGGTGAGTTCGCCCAGGCCGTTGGGCCGCGGCTGATCGGCCCCGCGCAAGGCCAGTTCCGCCAACAGCGCCGTCACTTGCGCTTCGAGGACTAAAATGATTTCCCGCAATTTTTCCAGCACCCCCAGCATCCACGCGTCGAGCGTGAGGGGGAGTTTTTTCCAGAGGCGCGCGCCCCACCAGCGATGCGGCAGTTTCTGGTGGCCATACTCAGCCACCTGGCCGTGCCCGCGATTGGCCAGGCGGCGTATTTCTCCAGCGAGAAATTTGCGCCGGCGGGTGGTCTCTCGCGCGCGCTGTTCGGCCTGGGTCGGAATGCGAATGGGCGAGAGTTCGTCCTGGTTGCCATCGACCCAGCGCGAGAGCCGCACGCACAAGGCGCGGGCATCGAGCTTGTCGGTCTTGCGTTTGCCGTTGAGCGCCATGGGCGTGATGAGGAAACTCTGCGCCCCGGCTTCCACCAGCCGGCGATGGAGGACGAATCCGAAGCCGCAGGATTCCTGGACGGCAGAGACGACCAGACCTTCGGCGACCCATTTTTGCACCTGGAGGACGAGTTGATCGGGAGTGAATTTGCGCCGGGGCCTGGGGCGCGGCGTGATCGCGCTGGCCGACGGACATGATGAACTCCAGATGCGTATCCAGGCCGAGCTTGAGGGTGGATTTATCGGGGACGAGCACGGGCCTGGGCAACGGTTGGCGCGGCGGCAACGGTTTGGCGGCGGGCGGGGCGGTCGGGTCCAGGACGAGGGTATGGGGTGAAACCGGCGGGGCCGGCGCGATGGCGTTCACGATCTCACGGATGGCGCGGTCCTCCGCTTGGGAAGGCAGAGAGCGGAAGGCGGGCTTGCCGAGGTCGGGTTTAATCTTTAGGGTGGTGAATGTCATGTTGGGTTTGAGTAGATATGTTTTCATACGATCTAGAGTGGCACTGGGTGGTGCCAACGTTCAACCCAGCATGACATCTAACCGGCGCTATGCGTTTCAGTTTTATGAGTCACTGGTTTTACAGCATCATCGCCTTCGGCGGACGCGCGCTGCCAGCGCCGGTCGCTGAGCTTTGTCTAGGTCCAGTACCAATCAATTCGCATGAACCTTGAATCGCGGGGAGGAAGTTTGCGCCGTGACATGGCGATCATCGCTGGCCTGACTCTGCCGTTCCTTCTGAACGACTTCTCAAATATCTTCGTAAGGGACTATCGACTTTGGCTCGCGATTGATTACATCTTCGTCAAGGCCGTTCCTTTGGCTTTGCTGGCCTGTCTTCTCCGAGCGCGGAAGATTTCCTATGCCGACTTGGGACTGAAGTCTGTCCGGGTCGGCTCGTTCATCATTTGGACCGTGACAATGACCGTGCTTGGGACACTTCTTGACCAGTATGGGAGCAGGATTCTCGTCGCCCTCCTCCCTGACACACGGCTCGGCAGCATGCCGCGGATCACCGACCCATTGCTGGATCAATTGGACCTGCACTTTGGCCTCATGGCGGTCGCGCTGGTGGAGGAGGTGATTTTCAGAGGATTATACTTCACGATCCTGGCACGTTACATGACCAGTGTGACCGGCGTGTTCGTGCTCTCGTCGCTGCTGTTCGGACTTATCCATTGGTCGCTGGGCGTGAGCGCGGTCGCTCACACTTCGATTATTGGTGCGGTATTCATGGCGTGCATGTGGAAGACGAGAAGCGTTCTGCCTACGACGATTGCCCACTTTTGCGTGAACTACGTCGCTTTCTCGGGTATTCTACACCGACTATGATAGGAAAGACCGCGTCTGATTGAAGAATCACGCCTTTGGCGCACGATCGTAAGCCATGAAATAAAGGACCGGCACGGCCATCCGGCTGATGAGCAAGGAAGCAATCTCACCGGCCATCAAGGATATGGCCAATCCTTGGAAGATCGGATCAAACAGAATCACCCCTGCGCCCACGACCACAGCCAAAGCGGTCAGCAGCATCGGGCGGAAGCGGACTGCGCCGGCATCGACCACCGCCTCCGCCAAGGGCAGGCCTTCGCGGAGCCGCTGCTCGATAAAATCCACCAGGATGATCGAATTCCGCACCACAATCCCCGCCCCGGCCATAAAACCGATCATGGAAGTCGCCGTAAAAAACGCGCCCAGCCCGCCGTGCGCCGGCAAAATGCCGACCAGCGAAAAGGGAATGGCCGCCATCACAACCAGCGGCGTGAGAAACGAGCGGAACCAGCCGACCATCAGAATGTAAATCAGCACCAGCACCGCCGCGAAGGCCAGGCCGAGATCACGAAAAACTTCAATCGTGATGTGCCACTCGCCGTCCCACTTCAGCGCCGGTTGCTGGTCGGTGAAGGGAAGGACCGCGTTGTAAATCCCGATCCCTGTAGGAGCCGACGTAAGGAGGCTCTGATCAATTGCGGATTGGGAACTGCGAGTCTCCGCAGACCGGCTTCCACTGGCGTCCACAAACTCCCTCGCATCCAGCCCCCGCAAGGCCTTGTTCATCTTCAGAATCGCATACACCGGGCTTTCGATAACGCCCGCCACGTCCCCGATGACATACGTCACCGGCATCAGGTTTTTGTGATAAATGCTCTTGTCCGTCACCGTGCGTTCGATCTTCACCAATTCACGCAGCGACACCAGCGGTGCCGGCCCTTGCCCGCCGGGTTCGGGCAAGGCATTCGCATCGCCGGAACGCACGCGCAGCGCCAGCAATTCTTCCGGCGTCGTCCGGGCCGTGCGCGGCAGTTCCAGGACGATGTTGACGTCCTCCTTCTCCCGCGGCTGGTGCAACAGGTCAATCGATTCTCCGGCCACGGCCAGGCGCAACGTTTGCGAAATCGTCTCCGCGCTGATGCCGTGCAAGGCCGCTTTTTCCTTGTCGATGACGAACCGGGTCTTCGGCTGGTCCGCTTCGACATACCAATCGACGTCCACCACTCCAGGCGTTTGTTTGAAGATGTCGCGGACTTTGTGGGCCAGCGCCAGGCGGCTTTCTTCGGTCGGACCATAAATCTCCGCGACCAGCGTTTGCAGCACGGGCGGACCTGGCGGCACTTCGGCCACGGCCACACGGGCGCCGAACTTTTCCGCGATGGCGGCCACGCGCGGCCGGACGCGCTTGGCGATGTCGTGGCTCTGCGCTTTGCGCTCGTGCTTGTTGACAAGATTGACTTGCAGGTCGGCCACGTGCGCGCCCCGCCGCATGAAGTAATGCCGGACCAGCCCGTTGAAATTGAACGGCGACGCCATCCCCACGTAAATCTGGTAATCGGTCACCTCCGGCTCCTGGCGCACCGCCGCGCCGATTTCGCGCGCCGCCTGCGCCGTCCGTTCCAGCGCGCTCCCTTCCGGCATGTTGAGAATGATCTGGAATTCGCTCTTGTTGTCGAACGGCAGCATCTTCACCTTGACCCAGCCCACGCCCACCAGCGCCATGGCCGCCAGCAGCAGAGCAATGATCCCGCCCAGAAAAGTCCAACGCCAGTTCCGCTGCGCCAAAAGAGGCCCCATCATGCGCCGGTAAAAACGGGTGAAGGCATCTTCCTCGTGGTGGGAGCCGGCATGAGCGGGCTCTGCTTTCGATTCCGCACTCCGCACTCCGCATTCCGCGTTCGCCGCAGCCTCCTGGCGCCGGCTGCCATGCAGCATCCTCACCGCCGCCCACGGAGTGACGATGAAGGCAATGGCCAGCGAGAAAAACATGGCGGCGCTGGCGCCGATGGGAATAGGCCGCATGTAAGGCCCCATCAGGCCTCCCACCGCCGCCATCGGCAACACGGCCGCGATGACCGCGAACGTGGCCAGGATGGTCGGATTGCCCACCTCATTCACGGCCTCGACCGCGACCACGGAACGGTTCCGGGTCCGATTCTGCGGCAAGTGAAAGTGCCGGACGATATTTTCG
>CAYIIH010000419.1:0-7075 GCA_964363225.1 uncultured Verrucomicrobiota bacterium
TGAGCACCCATTCATCAAACCACACCTTCAGCCCGTCCTGCCGCAACCGCTCCGCCAGCGGCCGCACCACCGCCGTGTCCTTCGCGCTGTGGCTGAGGAAGACGTCGTATTGGAATTCGCCAGGCATGGTCACTTCCTTTTCACGCGATACGACACGCTGTCTTCTTTGACGTGAAATCCGATTTCGCGAGGCGGCTTCGTGGGCGGGGCCGCGAGTTCGCGAAGGGCGTCGAAGAGCGTGCGGATGCTGGCGTCGTGGCCTTCGAGGCGGCGCTCCAGTTCGGCAAGCTTTTGGGCCAGTGCTTCGTTGCCTGCCAGCATCCGGCGCAGGCTGACGAAGGCGCGCATGATGGCGACGTTGACCTGAACAGCGCGCTCGCTCCGCAGCACGCTGGAAAGCATCGCCACGCCCTGCTCGGTGAAGGCGTAGGGAAGGTACTTGAGATGCTGGCCGCGCTTTAAGGTCACAAATTGTGACCTTAAAGCTCCCCCGGAGTTTGAAGTCACAAACTGTGACTTCAAGTGGTCGAACTCCTCGCGGGAGAGCTGAAACATGAAGTCTTCCGGGAACCGGTTGCGATTGCGTTTCACGGCTTGGATCAGGACCTTCACCGGCACGCCGTAGAGTTCTGCCAGTTGTTGTCCCAGCAGAACCTTCTCTCCCCGCAGCAGGAGTATGAGCTTTTCGACCCGCTCAATGGGAATCAGTTGGTTCTTCATCTGGGCCGAGTTTGATCTTTCAGATTGGAAGATCAAAGTCCGAGTTTCTGTCGCCGGGCTTGAGCACCCATTCATCGAACCACACCTTCAGCCCGTCCTGCCGCAACCGCTCCGCCAACGGGCGCACCACCGCCTTGTCCTTCGCGCTGTGGCTGAGGAAGACGTCGTATTGGAACTCGTCGGGCATGGCTATTCGCCGTTGGGTCTGGCCTTTTGTGCGACAGCCAGAATGGCATGCAACTTGGCGGTCACCTCCGGGGCCAGCTTGTCCTTGGGCACCAATCCGGCGAGGACGTGATAGTCCGTTTTCCGGAGCAGGTTGGGCAAGCCCAGCTTCTTGAAAAACCGCTCGAACACCGGGTTCAGGAACTCGTCGCTCGCCTTGATGTCGTCAGACCAAGGACTCGGCCGGCTCAAGGTAGCGAGCGCGGCGGCCACTTCGGCGATGCATTCGCGCATGACCTGTTCCCGACGCGCGGCCTCCGCTCTTCCGAACAGATCGTCCGGCTGGTCGTGACGCGCGTAGGCGGCCAGGACATCCTCCTGGCAGAGGTAGTTTTCGATCTCGCGCTTCTGCCACATCATCTCGGTGAGGGGCGTGCCCGACTGCAGCGGCCTTTCGAGACGGTCAAACAGCGCGACACCGACGAGATCGGTGCGAGCTTCCTGCAAGGCAAAGAAATGTTCCCTGGCGCGGCTGGGCAGGTTGGTCGTGAGGTAATGGGCGAATGGCCGCTCCAGTTCCTGGGCCGCCGGGTGGTCCAGGATGCGGGCGAAGGCGCGCAAAATGGCCAAGTCCGTGGAGCCTTCCAGATAAAGCACCCAGCCTTTGAGGTCTGCCTGGTAGTAGTGGTCAAAGCCAACGTCCGTTAGCGCCTTGACCACCTGTTGCCCGCGATCGTCCATGCGGTGGGGCCGCCCGACAAACGCAATGACGATGTCCCGGTTGGCAGCCTCATTGAGCACGACTTCCGAATGGCTGGCCGCGATGACCTGGGACCCCTGTTGCGAAGCCACGTCCGTGAGGAGTTGGTAAATCTGGCGCTGGCGCAGAACCTCGAGGTGGGCGTCGGGCTCGTCCAGCAGGAGTACCGTTTTGGGATTGGCGTAGAGATGGGCCAGCAGTAGCAGGGTCTGCTGCAAGCCACGTCCGGCGCTGGACAGATCGAGGACGCAGCCGCTCTGGTCACGGTAGGTCATCGTGATTTCGCCCCGCTCTTTGATAAATTGCGGGGGCTGAAGCTGGGCGCCAAAAAGTGACTCGATGTGGCGCCCGACGTCCTTCCACGCCGGTTTCGGGTCGGGTTGCTCGTAGATCTGGTAACAGAGATTGCGCAGGACTTGAGCGGTCTGGCCTTCGCCGAGGAGCACATTGATGCGCCCGCCCTCCCATTTAGGTTCCGTTGCCGCCAAGCCGGACATGGGTGGGAGAAAGGCAAAGCGGTTGTCCGCCGCTTCGGGGGGCACGGGCATCCGCTGGGGTGCCTTGTCATCGCTCAGTCGCAGGGGACGGCAATAAAAAGACTCTTCGTTCGCGTAGTCGAACTCGAAGCCACAGGACCAGGCTTTCCCCTCTGTGATGCCGTCCACGATGACATCCACGCGGATGTTTTGCGTTTCCTGCCTGCCATTGGTGCGACGCACGTCACGAACATGCAAGTTCCGCCAAAGCAAGTTCGCGTCGGGCACCGGAATGGCAATGAGATCGCGGCGGTTGATGGTGACCCCGGGCCGTTTCTCCGGCGAAGTTTTGCCTTCCCGGCGTTCGTTCCACTTCCGCAGACCCACATCCCAGAGCGCCAGAGCTTGAAGCGCAGTGGTCTTGCCGGAGTTGTTTGGGCCGATGAAAACCACGGATGGGCCAAGCTCAACGTCGGCATCGCCAAATCGCTTGAAATTCTTGATGCGTAATCGTGTTAGCATGTGAAGACGAGTTTAGGTGTTCTCCTTGGAAAAGGCGGCAAGAATCTCGATCGTCGCCGGGATGCTGTCGGCTTTTGCCTCACGACCCTCACCCGGCCTGCGGCCACCCTCTCCCGCTCCCGCGGGCGAGGGACATTCCCATTCATCAAACCACACCTTCAGCCCGTCCTGCCGCAACCGCTCCGCCAGCGGGCGCACCACCGCCTTGTCCTTCGCGCTGGGGCTGAGGAAGACGTCGTAATGGAATTGGTCGCTCATGGCCTGGAAAACGGGCCGGTCGTTCATTGGGGCTCGGCTTTGACAACCTCCGCATCCCTGAGCACTTCCTTCGGTTCGGCGATGCCCACGCCTGAGCCTTGGGGCACGGTGAGCGCACCGTCGAGGATGCGCAGCGGGAGAAGGGGAAAATGTCGAATTGTGAATTTCGATTGTCGAAGTTGCCGGCATTCGCCGTTCGCACTTCGGAGTTCGGACTTCCGTTGGTTCTTCGCTCATGGATTCAGTTCGTCAATCGCACTTCGCCATTCGCAATTCCCGAGGTTCGTCATTCGCACTCTGCCGGGTTGGCCTTCGGCGGTTCCTCGCGCAGGACGGTAGGGGTTTCCTCCGGCGCACGGCGCGGCACCACGCGCACCAGCCGGTCGCCGTATTGCTTCTCTTCTTCACGCAGCGCGGCGAAGATGCGATGGATGTCGTAGTCATACTCTGCGGAAAGCTCATCACGAATCCGCCAGATTTCCTCGATGGGATTCTCGTTTTTCATGGTTGCACATAGTCTGCCATCGATTCGGGGGGCGTGCAAAGCACGGGAAGTGACATCCCCATCGCTGCGCACACCGCGGCGAGGCGGCGTTCATTGAAGGCGTTCAGGATGTGCCGGCAATTCCACGTCAGCAGAAAATCCATCCCGTGCGCGGCTGCGTAGGCAATGTGGATGCGAATGTCGAATGGTGCCGCCAGTGGGGCATTCGATGGTCGTATTTCACACCTCGAACTTCGTTCGCGTTTCCCGGTGCGGCCGGGCCGAGCGTCCTGGTTGCGATTCATGCCTCCGCCCACCCGGGAGGCGGGAGGAGTGCCGAGCGCAGATTCGGCCGCCTGCGACCTCACGGTCGTAGCCACGGCGGCGCTGGCGCTGGCGCTGGCCGCCAGGAATTTCCGGCGGGTGAGTTTCATGGTCTTGGTTTGGGACGATGCGCTGGATGCCTGGCATGGGCAAGACTTTTTCGGCCCAGTCCTTTTTTCGCCCCGTCGTCGTGGCCAAGGGCCTGTTTGAAAAGCAGGAGTCGAGCTTTTTTAAAACTGTAGCTGCGGACGTCAGTCCGCGCTGGTTTCCTGGATACTTGCGCGGTCATGAACCGGGTTCTATAGTCTGGCCGTGCATCGCTTCTTCACACCGCTCTTGCGCCGCCTCTACTTCTTGGCCGGGGTCATCCTGGGCGTTTATTTTTCGTTTCAGATTCTGGAGCGAAGCCATTGGAACAAGGAGCGGCTCTACCGCCGGCTGGTCTCAGGGAGCCGCCCGCAAAGGTTATCCGCCGCCGGCCGCCTGGTCGATCTCAACGCGCAAGACGAACTGCTGCGCGCCCTCAAGAATCCTTCGGCCGACAGCCGCCAACTGGCGGAGAATTCTCTCTGGCATCTTTGGTCCCATGCGGCGGGCGAGGAAGCGTTCCGGTCAGCTCACGCGGCCGGCGAGGCCATGGAGAACCGTGCCTTCGCTGAAGCCCAGGTCATTCTCAATTCGCTCGTCAGGCAGTACCCGGCTTTTGCCGAAGGGTGGAATCGCCGGGCCACGCTCCATTGGCAGCTCAAGAAGTACGAAGCCTCTCTCGCCGACTGCAAAAAGGTCCTGGCCTTGAACCCGCAGCACTTTGGGGCCTGGCAAAGCATGGGCTTGTGCCAGTTGTCTCTGGGTGACCTGGCCGGAGCGTGCCGCTCGCTGCGTGCCGCGCTGGAAATCACTCCGCACGACGCAGCCCTCCGCCAGTTTCTGCAAAAGTGCGAAAAATTGTGGCGGCGCATCTCGCCCGATGCCACGCCTCAGTATGAAATGGTGTGACAGGAGCATGGCTGCCGCGCCTTGAGTTTTATGATTATTGCTGTTCCAAAAGAAATCAAAGAGCAGGAACTGCGCGTCGCGCTGCTGCCTTCCGCCGCCTATCAATTGATCAAACGCGGGCATCACGTCCTGGTGGAACGGGGCGCCGGCGCCGGTGCGGGCTACCCCGACGCGGATTACAGCCGGGCTGGAGCCACGTTGCTGGACGACCATGCCGCTCTGTTCGAGAAGGCCGATCTCGTCGTCAAAGTGAAGGAACCGCTGCCGTCCGAATATCCGTTCCTCCGGCGAGGACAACTGCTGTTTACCTACCTGCATTTGGCGGCAAACCGTTCGTTGACCGAGGCGCTGCTGAAGTCCGGCGTCACGGGACTGGCTTATGAAACCGTTGAAGTCAACCACCGGCTGCCCTTGCTCGAGCCGATGAGCGAGATTGCGGGGCGGATGTCGATTCTGGTCGGCGGTTATTTCTTGGCGAAGCATTGCGGCGGCAGCGGGGTGCTGCTGGGCGGCGTGCCGGGTGTCTTGCCGGGCCGCGTCGTCGTGCTCGGCGGCGGCGTTTCCGGAATCAATGCCGCGCGCATGGCCACCGGGTTGGGCGCCGACGTCACTGTTTTGGAGGTGGACCTGGAGCGAATGCGGTTTTTGGATATCACCTTGCACACGGCGCATACTCTCTATTCAAGCGAGGCGCATTTGATGGAACTGCTGCCCTCGGTCGATCTGCTGATCGGCGCGGTGCTGGTGCCCGGAGCCAAGGCGCCCCGGCTGATTAATCGCGACATGCTCCGCCAGATGCGCCCGGGCAGCGTGCTGGTGGACATTGCCATTGACCAGGGCGGCTGTGCCGAAACGTCACGGCCCACGACTCATGACCATCCTGTTTTTGTGGAAGAGGGAGTGAGTCATTATTGCGTGGCGAACATGCCTGCTGCCTTTGCCCGCACCGCCACCCAAGCCCTGACCAACGTGACCTACCGCTACATCGAGTTGCTGGCCGATCATGGCCTGGAAGAAGCGTGCCGGCTCCAGCCCGCTCTCCTCAGCGGCATCAATGTCAGGAACGGAAAAATCACCTTCCAAGCCGTGGCCGATGCCCATGGGATGCCGTTTGAAGCTTGAACAACGCCGCCATCACGCGCACCATTCGCGTTCCCGGTTTTGGGTCTGCCGGAGGACGTTCTTCACGAGCGTCGCGTTTTCTCCGACCTGGAAGTCGAACATCCCCACGCAGATGAAATCGGCGCCGTTCTCGAAGGCATAGCGGAAACCGGATTCAGGACGAATCGCCCCGGCGGCCAGCACCTTGAACGCAATCCACGGCTTCTCCACCGATTGCATGAACGCGACGGTCTCTGCCGGCTCCAAGTCCCAGTAGTTGTCGGCGCGGTTGTCCACCACGTCAAGCTGCTGGTCCGGGCGGCGGCAGGACCAGTAGTTGCCGTGGTGCAGCGTCTTCATGTAGAACTCCGCCCCGAACTTGTTCTTCTCGGATTCGACAATGACCTCGAGCTTGTGCGCACCGATGCCGGCCGGCACGCCCTGCGCCTTGACGAACTCCACGCACTGGCCCAGCAAATCCAGCCGGCCCTCCTTGAACCAGCGGTCGCCAATCACTCCCTGCACATAAACGGCCGACGCCCCGGCATCGATCGATTGTTTGAGGCCGGTCTTCCAGTCCTCAACGCCTGGGTGGCCTTCGGCAATCCATTGGATTTTGCCGCCGCGTTCCTTCCAATAGCGCGCAAAGATGTCCATCGGTTTCTTGCGCGGGTCGGCGATGATGGTGTTGACGCCGTGCTCCTCGAGCGCCTGCAGGGTGTCCATGACCTTTTCCTCCGTGTTGTAGGCGCGCATGAGCGACGGCACGTAATTCAGGTCGCGCGAATGCGCCCAGCCGCTGATGAGGTTGCCGCCCGAGATCAGGCGGCTGACGGTGAGCGTGCCGATCTTGCCGGCGGGCAGCGTCCCCTTCGAACCGGGTGCGACGCTGCTCTTTTCAGAGGCCGGCCTGGTGGTTTCGGTGGAAGAAGCGGCGGCGTGTGCGGCCACGGTGGCGCCGGCAGACGCCAGCACGGAGCGGGTGAGAAAATGGCGGCGGTTTAGTTTTGAGGTCATAGGCAGGAACTCATGTTCAATGTGTTATTCAGCTCTGTTTAGCATCTATATCCAACACCGGCCGCCCCGGATGTCAATCTTGCGAACGGGCGCTGCAACGCCCGATGCGACACCGGCACTCGTCGGGCGCCCGTGTAGGACCGGGCTCCATGGCGACCGTGGCCTTGGCGTTTGCGCTGGGGTTGCGCCTCGGTCTGCGGAGGCGGATCCACCGGCGGACAGACCGTGGCGGTCTTCTCGGTAGGGGTGCCG